>SKKD01000214.1 GCA_007121655.1 Desulfonatronovibrio sp.
AACTAAATAACCATTTCCGAGCGGGGAATTTCGGGTTGGCTCTTTTTTAATCCATTCCGGCAACATGTCAAAACTACAGAACATGCCTGCAAGCTTGAGCGGTAATCATGGAAGCCAATTTTTTTCGTTTTTCCGTTGAGGAGCTTTATCCAAAAATTAAAGGGCTTCGAATCCAGAAAGTTTACATGCCCGCTCCGGGTGTGTGGACTTTTTCTTTTGGCGGATCCCTGAACCTCATCTTTTTTTACCTTCCCGGAGGAGGCGGCTTTTACGTTGACAGTGATAAGCCCTCCAATCCGCAAGAACCTCCGGCCCAGGCCATGTGGCTGCGCAAGAGGGTAAAAAATCAAAAAATCATCAATTGTCTGAATCTCTGGCCGGAACGAAAGCTTGCTTTTGAATTGTCTTTGACCGGAGAATTTCTGGTTCTGGACATTTGCAAAGGCGCGTTTCTTGAGCCAATGGAAAAAGTCCCGGGATTAGTTCCTGACTGGCCGGATGCTGAGGAAATATCGGCCAATAGTGAGATTTGGAGAAAATATCCCCACATCACTCCACCTTTGCGGGCCGCCTTGTCTGGTTTGAGCTACGATAATGCCCGGAAGCTGCTTGACGATCTGAAAAAGGGCATGGCTCAGGGTTTTTATCTTTATGAGGATGAGAAAGGCAGAAAAAAACCCGTTTGTTTTCTTCCTCACGGCACGGCCGGGCATCAGTCTTTCGAAAGCGCACTGGAGGCGGCAAGGGCATATGGATGTCCACAAGTCCAGGAAATGATCACTGATGCTCCGGGTCGAAGAAAGTTGGTTAATTCTGAAATAAAAAGACTGAACAAGAACCTTGACAATATTGAGAAAGATAAGAACAGGCTGGTTCAGATGATCAGAGACGCGCAGCTTGGAGAGCTGATCAAATCACAGCTTTACATCCTTGAGTCCAGCCTCAGAAAGGAAGAAGTAACTGTTGGGGATGAAGGAAGTAAGCGCACAATAAAGCTTGACCCCAGGAAGACCATCCTTGAAAATATGGAAAGGTTCTTTAAAAGGGCTGCCAAAGGCAGACGGGGACTGGAATTCGTCAAAAAGAGGGAAAAAGAGCTTCGAAAAAAAATTGAGAATGTTTCTTCATCTTTGTTTGTTGATAAAAATAGCACCCCGGAAAAGACAGGTTCGGCGTATAAAAAACAGGAATTTCCCGGATTAAAGACTAATGCCAGGTGGTTCAGATCAAGTGACGGTTTTATAATTCTACGGGCCAGAAACAGACAGGCCGGGCACAAACTTTTAAGCAGAGAGGCCAGTCCTCATGATTTGTGGTTTCATGTTCAGGACGGTCCCGGGGCTCACGTTATCCTTAAAAGAGCTCATGAGCTTGTTGATGTTCCCGAAAGATCGCTGAAAGAGGCGGCAAATCTGGCAGCACTGGCCAGCTATAAAAAAAATGATTTGAAAGCAATGATTTATTGCGCCAGAGTTAAGGATGTGCGCAAGGTAAAAGGCCTGGAACAGGGCAGGGTTCATGTGGATAATCCCCTGAAATCCATCATGGTGAATGTAGATCCTGAAAAAGAATCCATACTGGAAATAATCAGGTGAAATTTCATGTGCGGTAAATTGCTATTGAAATTATGTGTCTGTAATGTTTTGTTTTGCTTCTAATGATTACCGGGAATTTTTTCAAATTTAAGAGGGGAAGCTTTCCGGATTTTCTGTATTAAATACCGAAAATTGATTTATTTTTTATCATTCTTAATGGAGGTTTTCATTGACTAAGGAATTAAACGCTCAACTGGATGAGTTGCAGGAAAAAATTTATGACCAGACTCTTGAAGTTTTCGGTCCCGAGGTTTTTAAGCGCTGGAAGGAACCAGCGTACATGGGCAGAATGAAAAACCCCCATTCTTATGCCAGGCTGACCGGGTCATGCGGAGACAGCGTAGAGATATATCTAAAGTTTGAGGAGGACAGGGTCAGTGAGGTCTCTTTTTTCAGCGACGGATGCGGACCCAGTGTTGTCTGCGGATCGGTTGCCTGTGAACTGGCTCTGGGCAAAGATGTTGAAAACGCGGCGTCAATAACGGGAGAGGATATTCTGCATATCCTCAAGGGTCTGCCGGAAGACAAGGAACACTGCGCCTATCTGGCTGCCCAGGCCTTGCAGGAAACGGTACACGGTTATATCAAAAAAAACGTGACTTAACGGGTTGTTAAGGATCATAAGGGCTTTGGACAAAAAGGCCAAAGCCCTGGGTATGGAAAGGGGGAGGATTTAATGTTCTTTGGTTAACTCTTAAATCTCTCAGCGCGACTGGTTAGCTTCTGAAAAGAGGTTAAGATGAAATCAGGCAGACTTGGCTTCCTGCTCAAAGATGAGCAAAGGTTCAGTGCCGTTCTCAACTACAGCCTTGTTTATAATGCATTCCTTGACTCCGCTCAGTGATGGCAGCTTGTACATCACTTCCAGCATGATGCTTTCCATGACATTTCTCAGGCCCCGGGCTCCGGTTTTTCTCTCCAAAGCCTTTTGGGCTATGGATTTAAGAGCATTCTGAGTAAATTTGAGATTGACATGGTCAAGATCCAGCATTTTCTGATATTGTTTTACCAGGGCGTTTTTTGGTTCACTGAGGATTCTTATGAGATCGTTTTCGGTCAATTCACGTAAAGAGGAAACAACCGGGATCCTTCCTATGAATTCCGGTATTAGGCCGTATTTGATAAGATCAGCCGGATGAGCCATACGCACCAGGGCATCTGATGTTTCACCCTTGCTGTTCATAAGCTGCGCCCCAAATCCCATGCTGCTTTTCTGTATTCTTTGTCTGACTATGTTCTCCAGCCCTATAAAAGCCCCTCCGACAATAAAAAGAATATTGGAAGTATTCAGGCGGATATATTCCTGTTGGGGGTGTTTGCGTCCGCCTTTGGGGGGAATATTTGCTTCAGTACCTTCGATGATCTTAAGCAGGGCCTGTTGTACACCCTCACCTGAGACATCCCTGGTAAGGGATGGGCTGTCTGTCTTTCTGGAGATTTTATCGATTTCGTCTATGTAGATGATCCCCTTGGCAGCAGATTCAAGGTTGTAATCGGCATTTTGCACCAATTGGACCAGGATATTCTCAACATCCTCTCCCACGTATCCGGCTTCAGTCAAGGTGGTTGCGTCGGCAATGGCAAAAGGAACTTTTAATATCCGGGCCAGGGTCTGGGCCAGCAGCGTCTTGCCTGAACCGGTTGGCCCTATGAGGAGGATATTACTTTTATCCAACTCCACATCGTCTTTCTTTCTGATATAACGAACCCGTTTATAATGGTTGTATACAGCCACCGCCAATATTTTTTTGGCTTCTTCCTGACCTATTACGTAATCGTCAAGGGCTTTTTTTATTTCAGAGGGAGGAAGCAGGGTACTGCCTTCCTGTTCTTCCTCCTGGTGGTCCTGGGCAATAATTTCATCGCAAAGATGTACACATTCATTGCAGATATATACATCCGGACCAGCTATAAGCCTGTCAACCTCTTCCTGAGTCTTGCCGCAGAAAGAGCAAAAAAGATCATAAACATAAGGCTTTTTTTTCTTAGCCATTGGTTTCACCTCGGATAATTTTATTTTTCATCTAACCGGCCTTTGGATTCTCCCGTCTGTCCTGCCTGCAAGGTACCTAAGCGGCCCGTTACACAAAGACCATTTTCATGCCGCTATGCTCATGGTTTCAGCGTCGTGTTGTTAATTTCGGCTCTTGAAGTAAGCACCTTGTCGATCAGGCCGTACTTTTCAGCTTCAGAAGGGCCCATATAATAATCGCGATCGGTATCATGCTCGATTTTGGACAGTTTCATTCCTGTATGTTTGGCCAGGATCTGATTGAGGGTGGCCTTTAATTTTATAATTTCCTTGGCCTGGATATCAATATCAGTAGCTTGTCCCTGAAACCCGCCCATGGGCTGGTGGATAAGAATACGGCTGTGGGGGAGAGAGTAGCGCATCCCCTTTTGTCCCGCAGTCAGAAGGAGTGCGCCCATGCTTGCTGCCTGTCCAAGACACAGCGTTGCCACAGGCGCCGAAATATACTGCATTGTGTCGTATATGGCCATGCCGGCGGTAACTGAACCGCCGGGTGAATTTATATAAAAGTTGATTTCTTTTTCCGGGTTTTCCGATTCCAAAAAAAGAAGTTGTGCACAGATAAGATTGGAAATATTGTTGTCAATGGCCGTGCCGAGAAGGATGATCCTGTCTTTGAGAAGTCTGGAATAGATATCATAGGCTCTCTCGCCTCTTCCTGTACTTTCAATCACCATGGGAATATTATAACTCATTGTATCTCCTGGATATGGTTTTTTAATCAACCGGTGCATGGGTTTTCAGCAGGCTGTACGGTTAAATAAATAAGAATTATTCTGGAAAGTCAATAGGAGGACAAGCGCTTTAAAAATTAAGCCATTGAAAAGCAGGTTGCGGTTCCAGTACTTTTTTATAGCTCTGGAACCGCAACGGTTTTTTTATGTCAAGGAACGGACTGATCCGGTGATGATCCGGGACTGATAAGCCTCAAGGAGTTAAGGGATAATCCTTTCCGATTTTCAGCAATATCTATTTCTGCTGTTCTTCAGCTTCTCCTTTTGCCCCGACGGGAGGGATGATTCTGACTTCCGCCTTCTCGTATATGCGCTCCATTGCCTTATCAGCCAGGATGCTGTCTTTCAGGGCAAACATAAGGTTATTCTGTTCATAAAAGCTCTTCAGTTGTTCAAACTGCTGACCGCTTGATTTGGCAAGATTCTGGATATATGCATCAATTTCAGGCTGCTGAACGGTAAGCTCCTCCCTGTCAGCCACGGCAAGAAGAAACAGCTGGGATTTGACCAGGTCTTCAGCTTCAGATCTGAACATTTCCTGAAGTTCTTCCCGGCTCTTTCCTAAAGATTCAAAGCTTTTGCCCTTTTTCTCCATTTTATTTCTCAGTTCGGAAATTTTTTGTTCAATCCGACCCTCTACAAGGGATTCAGGCAGATCAAATTCCACCTTTCCCTTTAATTGATCAAGAGTATTTTTCTGAGCTGAACTTTTATTAAGTTGCTTTCTGGAGTTAATATAGGACTGTTCAATTATTTCCTTCATTTTTTCAATGCTTTCAAAACCCCCTGCCTTTTGAGCAAGTTCATCATCCACATCAGGAAGGATTTTCTTCTTGATAGAGTGCAGGGTAATTTTCATCAACACATCCTGACCCGCCAGTTCCTGGTTCAGAAAATCTTCAGGCAGGGTGATCTCAGCTTGATCTGTTTGTCCGGGAACAAGTTTTTTGACCAGATCTTCAAATGATGCCAGAGCGCTGCCTTCCCCCAGGGTCATCTGGAAGTTGTCTACTTTTACACCTTCAACAGGCTTACCATCCTTGAATGCTTCAAAGTCAATGACTACTGCTTCTCCATCCTGAGGGGGCCTTTCATCTTCCACGAGCTCAAGTTCTGCCAGGTTATTTCTGACACGATCAATAACAGCCTGCACTTCTTCAGGATTAACCTCAACATCTTCCTCTTCAATCAGGATTCCCTCGTAATCAGGCAATTCAAATTTTGGGGCTACTTCAAAACTGATGGAGTAATTGAAGTCCTCTCCTTTTGTCATTTGTCCGGCATCAACGTCCAGACCTGACAGGGGGTTGACTTTGAGCTCACTGATTATCTGGTTGATATGGAGATTGATCAGTTCGGTGGTGGCTTCATTATAAATTTGTTTTTTAAACTTGCCCTCAATGACAGATGAAGGAACTTTGCCCTTGCGAAACCCTTTAATGTCTGCATCTTTACGGTACAAAGCAGTTGTGGCGGCCAGGGCGGCATGAACTTCTTCAGCCGGAACTTCGACTTTGATTTGTTTTTTTACCGGGGAAATGTCTTCAACATTATATTCCATAAAACTAGATCCTCCTGAGATAGATTCGGACGGAACGTTCAGTCCAAAATTTATAATTTCATAAATGAGTTCGTTAATGAACTCCAGGCCTTTTAGCGCATTTTTGCAGGATATTTGTGACTGGCAGCTTAATATTTAAAAATAAGTGGTGCGAGAGGGGGGAGTCGAACCCCCACGGTTATCCCGCTGGATCCTAAGTCCAGTGCGTCTGCCAATTCCGCCACTCTCGCCCAAAAGTTAAACATTTGAATTTATCTGACGATCAACGGTTAGTCAAATGGAATTACAAAGGAATCGGGCAATATTTGAAAAGGGTCAGTGATTAAATGATATTTTTAACCATGCTTATTATCTTTTTTAAAAATCCGTTTAACTATTGGTTTTCTTTCAGGGTCTTTTGGTGTATGTTTATAGGAACCGGACAGTTAAGGTCTCAAGCAAAGCCAGCCCAGGATCCGGTCCGGGGAAGAATGAAGCTGCCTGCTGCTGTCAAATTAATCTGCCTGGGTGATTCCCCTTCATGAAAATTATTGACAGCCAAACTTATTCAAGGAGCTATCTACAATGACTTTTACGTTACCGGAGTATAAAGCACCGGATTTCAGCCGCTCTCCCTTGAACTCTGTGCCCGGGGTCCGCACTGAAGCGGCGCCGGGAGACGGCATCGCCCCTGACAATTATCACGCCACCTCGAATTATCCCGAGTACGTGTGCCTTGAAAAGGGTAAATGGATCCTTGTCCCGGAAAGCAGGATGGACTGCGTCCTTGTTTTGAAGGATGATATTGTGGAGGCGACGGAGGCCAGGAGGCTGAAGAAAGGGGATCAGGTGGTCATCGGGCGCACTGAAAACGGCGAAGAGGGCGTATTTGTTCATACCGAAGGCTTTAACGAAGAGAGTCAAAAGTTTTGCGAGAAATTTTCCTTCCGCACACGCGGAACAAGGGAGACGCCGTTTTCCCGCAGTTATGACGCCCTCTACGATATTATGCGTCACGACAGGCAATACGGCTACATTGTCTGGGTTCTCGGTCCGGCAGTGGCTTTTGACAAGGACAGTCGTGAGGCCATGCAGGGAATTATAAAATCGGGATTTTGCCATGCCCTGCTGGCAGGCAATGCCCTGGCCACCCACGATCTGGAGGCCTCTCTCTTTCAGACCGGACTGGGACAGGATATTTACAGCCAGGCACCGATACGGCACGGTCATTACCATCATCTTGATGTATTGAATACCGTCAGGAGATTTGGTTCAATCAGCGCGGCTATAAAGGGGCTGGAGATCAAGGAAGGCATTATGCACACCTGTGAAAAAGCCGGAGTGCCCTATGTTCTGGCTGGATCAATCAGGGATGACGGCCCGCTGCCCGAGATTGTGGCAGATGTTTATGAAGCCCAGGATGCTATGCGGACTCATGCCAGAAAAGCGACAACGGTCATTTCCATGGCCACTCAACTGCATTCCATAGCGGTTGGAAACATGACCCCGGGCTACAGGATAATGCCTGAGGGGACGGTGCGGCCTGTTTATTTTTATATAGTCGATATATCGGAATTCAGCGTTGATAAGCTGGCCAACCGGGGTTCCACACAGGCGACTGCTGTGGTGACGAATGTTCAGGATTTCATTGTGAATCTGCATAAAAGTCTTATGAAATGACTTTATGGTAATGAGAAATGATAAATAAAATAAAATATATACACAGGACTATCAGCGATCAGGCCGCTGAAGTGAAAGATCTTGTGAATTTAAAACGGCATAAAAGAATCGTTATTACCGGAATAGCCGGGGGAGGCAAGACAGTATTTCTGACTTCTTTATTATCTCACCTGGCGGAGTTCGGGCAGGGCGGTTTTCATATCGGCAAAGGTGTGGACATTACTGATTTCAGGAAGCTGCCTTTGAAAGACAAATGGCCGCCGGATTTTACCCATTCCAATTACCGTGAGGACCTGGCCAGGGGCAGGTGGCCTGAGAAAACAACTGATTGTTCTGAGTATATCTGTGAATTCAAACGTTCAGACTGGAAGTTTTACACCCAGAGGATGTCTTTTTTTGATTTTCCGGGTGAACGGGTTGCTGATGCGGCAATTGCTGCGTTCTCAGGTTACGGGGACTGGTCTGATCACATCCTGGCCCATTTTGCAAGGCATCACGATTATTTTATGGTTGCGGGTCCTTATCTTGAATATATTGATAAGGACATCATAGATGAAGATACTTTTTTAAAATTATACCGGATAACTCTGGCCAGACTTATCCTGGCATTTAAGCCCCTTGTCTCACCATCAACTTTTCTTCTGGATCAAAATGGATCTGCTGCATCTCCGGGCACTCCAGAAGAAATTGCAGCCGGAAGGCTGTCAGGGATTTACGCTTCCCGGCAGTTTGCCCCTCTAAGTCAAAGTGCCCGGAAACAAAATCCTCATCTTACAGAAAAGATGGCAAGGATTTATAAGGAATATAGAAATCGGGTGGTCATGCCTGTTTATGAAAAAATTTCCAGGGCTGACAGCCTGGTGGTCCTGGTGGATATACCTTCTCTTCTGGCCGGAGGTGTCGGAAGATACAATGATGACCGCCGGATTTTACTGGACTTGTTTGAGGTGACGCGTCCCAAATCAGACATTGGTTCCCTGCTGATGAAATATTTTAAATTCTGGCAGAAATCTCCGTCTCGCATTGCCTTTGTGGCTGCCAAGGCCGATATGGTTCATCCCATGGACATAGAGAATAAAAGGATGGTTAACCTCTTAAAGGTGATGACCGACCGGGCCAGAAGGATGCTTCCGGAGATCAGGTCAGACTGGTTTGTATGCAGCGCCTGCCACTCAACCTTTCCGGTAGAAGGAAGGTACAGGCTCAGGGGTAAACTTGTATATGACAATCCGGCCAGGGAGTTTAAGGAATACAGTGTGCCGGAACTGCCTGAAACATGGCCGGAAAACTGGAAGCCGGGAGAATATTCATTTTACAAGGTTTATCCGGATGCGCCACAGAACTATTTAATTCCACCAAGGCACATAGGGCTTGATCAGGTATTTGAATTTATCTCCGGATAAGCCAGATTCTAAAGCAAGCTATAAAAAAAATGAGTAAAAAAAATATAAAACCCCGACTGGGAGATCCTCTGGATTACATGCCACAGAAGGATGGACTCAGACCCGATATTCAATCTGAAGATGCTGAACCAAAGGATTCGAATACTCGGAAACCAGTGCGTGAAGAATCTGGATCTCCGGAAGAACCGATCATCAGGAAAAATGATACCGGTCTGGGACAGCCTGACTTTGAGCCTTCTTTTGAAGAAATGGAAAACATAAAAACGGTTTCCAGGGAAGATGTGGACAGAATCAGGCAGGAACAGGATGATCTTCGAAGGCAGTTTGAAGAGAAACTTCTGGAGATGGAAAAAACCGGAATAAGGATACCCGGAGCCATATACAGGATTGCTTTGTGGGCCATGATTTTTATTGGAGCTGTTCTTGGGCTGTTCATGGTCAACCAGGGAGTCAGGTTTGCAGGACTGGTGGCATCCCTGAGTGTCCCGTGGAACATCATCGCCATTGCTGCCTTTCTGCTTTTTCTGGGAATGATTTTGCTGGTAATTGCAAAAGTTGCAGGGAAATTCCTGGCATTTAAAAAACTGGCCAGGGTTGATCTCAAGGCCCTGAATCTCCTTGCAGAAAGAAAAAGATTTCAGCAGCTGGCCCAGCAGAAAAAGGATGAAGCCAAGGGGGTCCTGGCCCGTTACCTGTTGGATTACGATGTTGGCGATCCCAAGGTTGCCCTTCCCGGTCTGGAAAAAGGTGAACGGGTGAAGCTCATATCATTCAGACAATCCCTTACCGATAAAAAGGGATATATTGATTCAGACAAGTGGCTCAAGGAGTTTGATGAGTCTTTTGTCCATATTCTGGACAAAGCGGCCCGCAAAAGGATTCGCGCTTATACCAGGACAGTTGCTGTAGGCACAGCCGCCTCGCCGATCAGGTTTATTGATCAGATAATAGTACTTTACGCCTCTTTAAAGCTTATAAATGAACTTCTTGAGATATATAACCTGAGGCCTGCTTTTGGACAGAGTGCCACTATTTTATCCAGGGCAATAATCCAGGCTTACCTGAGCGGAGTAATCGGCGAGCAGTCAGAAGCAGGAGTTGAGGCCTTTTCCGATTATTATGAGAGCATTTTCGGGGAAATTTCTTTTGCAACCGGTATTTCTGCCGCCACAGACGCCACCAGGTTCATCCTGCCCAAGGTAAGTGAAGGGGCACTCAACGGCTTTCTCATCTGGCGCCTGGGCAAACAGGCCCAGAGGATGGTCAGGCCTATATGAGTGATGCTTATTATGGAAAAACTCGCTCTGGTATGGAGACTAAATATTCCTCATCGCTTTCCTGAGTCTCAGGTCTGAACTGCAAAACCTTTCCGGTCCGTACATCAGTTGCCATGTAAAAGACATTCTACAGTATTCCCAATTTTTTCGGCATCCGAATGCATCTTGCCTGCTGACCATCCTTCCATCGTCTCAGGTTGTTACTTGACTATAATGTATTGCGACTTAATTAACGAACTAAGTTTATTAAATATATTTTAATTAGATTCCATCCGGAGAGTTTTTACTTTCCGGATGCTGGAACTATTGGTTTTCTTTACGGAAACCAGGAGTTTTTTTCTTTTGGTAAGGAATCAATCAATTAAGAAAAAGCGTATCTTTAATACGTTGACGAATAGTTGTGCAGATTGACGTAGCCAAAGGAAGAAAGAACCGTTTCCGGGATGGAAGCTAACTATATGAGAAATCTCAAAGGGGGATCACTTTATTATGGAATACAGGGATTACTATGAAATCCTGGGAGTTGATAAAAAATCTTCCAAGGAGGAGATTTCCAAGGCCTATAAAAAGCTGGCCAAGAAGTTTCATCCTGATCTCAATCCCAATGATCCCAAGGCTGAGGATAAGTTCAAAGAAGTAACCGAAGCTTATGAGGTCTTGAAGGACGAGGAAAAAAGAAAACTGTACGATTCTTTTGGCTCCAACTGGCAGCATGGTCAGAATTTTCAGCCGCCACCAGGGTATGAAAATGCTCATTTTGAATTTCGCGGTGATCAGCGGAGTGCGGGCTTTGATTTCAGTGATTTTTTTGAGAACATATTCGGTGGTGGATTTGAGCGGGCTGGAACTGGTTTTCAGAGATCTTCCAGGGGTTTTCAACGAGATTCTTTTTCCGGCGCAGGGTTTTCACGCAAGGGGCAGGACGCTGAAGCAGTCCTGGAGCTGACCCTGGAAGAAGCATACAAGGGCGGCTCAAAAAGCATAACTTTTCAGGTACAGGCAGCCGGGCCTGACGGAAGACCGATGATTCAGAATAAGACCTTGAACGTGAACATCCCCCCCGGAATCAGGGACGGGAACAAAATCAGGCTTAGTGGCCAGGGTTCTTCAGGACTTGGTTCAGGCCAGTCAGGAGATCTCTATCTCAAGGTAAGAATTCTGCCTCATCCCAGGTTCAAGCCGGATGGGAACAATATTGTTTATGACCTGTCCCTGGCTCCCTGGGAAGCGGCTCTGGGAAGCAGCGTCAGGGTCCCCACACTTGACGGGGATATTGAACTGAAAGTTCCCCCGGGCGTAAGCAGTGGCAGGAAAATGCGGATCAAAGGCAAGGGGATGGGCAGAGGAGCGACAAAGGGTGATCAGTTGGTGCGGATCATGATCAAGGTTCCGGATACCGTGTCTTCAGAAAAAGAAAAAAACCTCTGGAAAGAACTTTCTGAAGTATCCGGTTTTAATCCGAGGGATTAATACTGTTTCAGAATGCAACCAAAAAGTAATATGAAAAGGGTGTTATAAAAAGTTGGAGGCTGGATAAATGCGGGAAGATGCAGTTCAAAAAAATGAAAAATCGCTTGTCAGGTCAAACCTGATTCACTGGTCCCAATTTGTTCAGTGCACGGGAGTTTGCCCCTATCGTCTTTCCGAGCTGGTTGAAATGGGTTGGATTGATGCTGTGCGCATTTCAAGTGAAAGCTATCATTTTCCGGAAAGGGAAATATTCAGGGTTCAAAAACTGATGCGCATTTGCCGGGATTTCGAGCTGCCGACCATAGGAGGAACGATCATTGTCGACCTTCTTGAACGCATTGAGGCCATGGAGAAGGAAATCGCTCAACTTAGGAGTTTAATCTGAGCTTAGGGAGTTGATATGGATTTAAATAAATTTACCCAGAGATCGCAGGAAGCAGTTTCACTGGCCCAGGAACAGGCCCTTCGGCTGGGACATCAGCAAGTTGACGCGGAGCATCTTTTAAAGTCTCTTATGGAGCAGGAAAACGGGCTTGCTCCAAGAATACTCAAACATGCCGGATATGATCCCGGCGATATAGCAAAAAGCCTGGACGAAAAGCTTGCCAAAATTCCCAGGGTCAGCGGACCGGGGACTCAGCCCGGACAAATATACGTAACCCAGAGACTTAATTCTCTGCTATTAAAAGCTCTGGATCTGGCTAAAAGCATGCAGGACGAATATGTAAGTGTTGAACATATTCTGTTGATTCTGCTTGACGAACCTCCTTCCACCGGAGTCGGCAGGGTGGTTCAGGAACTGAAGCTGGACAAGAACAGAATATTGTCTTCCCTGACAGATGTAAGGGGGAGCCAGAAAGTTACATCGGCCACTCCTGAGGATACCTATGACGCCTTGAAAAAATATGGTCGTAATCTGGTGGAAGAAGCCGCTCAGGGCAGGCTTGATCCGGTTATCGGGCGCGACAGCGAAATAAGGCGCTGCGTGCGCATATTGTCAAGAAGGACCAAAAACAACCCGGTTCTGATTGGAGAGGCCGGCGTGGGAAAAACAGCCATTGCGGAAGGCCTTGCTCAGAGAATACTTAACAGAGACGTGCCCGAGGGACTCAAGGACAAGACCATTTTCGCCCTGGATATGGGCGCTCTTATTGCCGGAGCAAAATACAGAGGTGAGTTTGAAGAGAGACTTAAGGCGGTTTTAAAGGAAATTCAGGAATCCCAGGGGCGTATCCTGCTGTTTATTGACGAAATTCATACCATTGTGGGGGCTGGAAAAGCCGAGGGTGCCATGGACGCGGGCAATCTGCTCAAGCCCATGCTGGCCAGAGGAGAGCTTCATTGCATAGGTGCCACAACCATTGATGAATACAGAAAGCATATTGAAAAGGATCCGGCCCTGGAACGCAGATTCCAGCCGGTAATGGTGAATGAACCAAGCGTTGAGGACACTGTGTCAATCCTTCGCGGTCTTAAGGAAAGGTTCGAAGTGCACCATGGAGTGCGCATAAGCGACAGCTCCCTGGTGTCAGCTGCGTTACTTTCACACAGATACATATCCGACAGATTTTTGCCGGACAAGGCCATTGACCTTATTGATGAGTCCGCCGCCAAGATCAGAAGTGAGATTGATTCACTCCCCACGGAGCTGGATGAAATCAACAGAAAAATCATGCAGCTTGAGATTGAACAGGAAGCCCTGAAAAAGGAAAAGGACGAGGCTTCCAGAGACAGGCTGGATAAGCTTCGCAGGGAACTGGCCGAGCTTAAGGAGAGCCAGGCTGCGCTTAAAGCTCAATGGGAAAAAGAAAAGGAATCTATTAATTCCTTGCGCAGTCTTAAGGAAGCCATTGAAAAAACCCGTTATGAAATTGAAAATGCTGAAAGGGCCTACGACCTGAACAAGGCGGCAGAACTCAGGTATGGCACGCTTAATCAGCTCGAGAAGAAACTGGCTGAGAAGGAAGAGGATTTGACGGGGGAAACCGCTGGAAAGACCCTGTTAAAGGAGGAAGTCGGGCCTGATGATATTGCCGAGATTGTAGGCAAGTGGACCGGGATTCCCGTTTCCAGGCTGATGGAAGGCGAACGGGAAAAACTGCTGAAGCTTTCCGACATCCTTCACGAAAGAGTAATCGGCCAGGATGCGGCGGTAGATGCCGTGGCCGATGCGGTACTTCGTGCCAGATCGGGGCTCAAGGATCCCAACAGGCCTATTGGATCCTTTCTTTTCCTTGGACCTACCGGTGTTGGAAAAACAGAACTTACCAAGACCCTGGCCCTGAACTTGTTTGATACGGAAGAGAATATGGTTCGTCTGGATATGTCCGAATATATGGAAAAACATACCGTGGCCAGGCTGATCGGGGCACCTCCCGGTTATGTTGGTTATGACGAGGGAGGTCAACTTACGGAATCGGTTCGCCGCAAGCCTTACAGCGTGGTTCTGTTTGACGAGGTGGAAAAAGCACATCCAGACGTATTTAACGTGCTTCTGCAAATTATGGATGACGGCCGGCTCACCGACAGTCATGGACGGACTGTTGATTTCAAAAACACGGTCATTATCATGACCTCCAACCTCGGTTCCCAGTTCCTTCTGGAGGGAATCTCCCCTGAAGGACGCTTAAGAGACGATGTCCAGGATCAGGTCATGAGAACTGTACAATCTCATTTCAGACCGGAATTTTTGAACAGAATTGATGAAGTCGTTCTTTTCAAGCCTTTGCTTATAGATGAGATTGAAAAGATCGTTGATTTGCTTATGGGACATATTCGCAACCGCCTCCTGGAGCGCAAGATAGAACTGGAGCTGACAATGAAGGCCAAGGAGTTCATTGCCCGGGAAGCCTATGATCCTGTTTACGGGGCCAGACCCCTGCGCAGGTACCTTCAGCAGAAGATTGAAACTCCTTTGGCCAAAGAGATAATATCCGGAAGATTGATGGACGGTCAAAGAGTCGTGATAGACCTGGAGGGTGAACATCTGAAAATCAGTTCATCGTAGGGGGTATCCCCGTCGTCTGTCTTCTAAGTAAGTAACATAAAGCGTATTGATAATTAATTCAGCTTATTATATTTTTTGCCATACAGATTGCTTCAGTCGCTACGCTCCCTCGCAATGACAGGTGAGGCGTAACCAGAACCGTGATTATCAGGTATCATTGCGAGCGAGTCTTCGAGCGCGGCAATCTCTAACGCGCTAAGGCTATTTCAAGTTACTTAGAGGTTTGGTCCCGGGCCGCCCGGGTGGAGCGCTAATAAATGGGTTCAAGAAGTATATTTTGACATGCTCAACCGGGTTCCTGCCTGAGAGGATTCTTTCAGATTGATAAGTTCTGGACAAAACATTGGGAAAAGGGCAGGTAATTTACCTGCCTTTACATTTTCAGAAACCTAGAAACTAGAAAGGACCTGCTGATTTTATTAAATACTGAAAACAGTAATCCTTCCGGTTACAATGAAAGTCAGCTGAATAACCTGGATGAGAATAAAATCACTGCGTTCGTTTCATTAATGCTGAAACAAAGCGCCGTTGTGTGTGGTTCGGACCGGTAACCTGACTTTTGAATAAAAACCCGGCAGTGCAAATCCAAGAGAGCTTGTTAAATAAACTTAACCAGGGGATGAACTTGGCTTTAGCGGATCAGAATATACTCTGTCTGGACATTGGCAGCGGCACACAGGATGTTTTTTACTACATGCCTGATCAGGAGCTGGAAAATTGCCCCAAGTTTGTGCTGCCGTCGCCGGCCATGCAGATAGGATCCAGGATAAAAGATCTGCATGCCAGGGGAAAAAACATATTTTTTTACGGCCGGAATATGGGCGGCGGGTTTTACAGGATTTTGAAAGGATGCCTTGAAAATGGTCTTAAGGCGGCCATTCATCCGGAGGCAGCCTTTTCCCTGTCTGATTCTCCTGCCAGGGTCAGGGGTATCGGCCTTGAACTTACACCGATTTGTCCTGAAGGATATTATCCTGTTCACCTTTGCGACTATGATCCCGGCTTCTGGCACTCATATCTTGCCCAGACCGGCCTTGAATATCCCGGACTCATACTGGCCTCGGCGCAGGACCATGGATATCATCCCGAAGGCAGCAACCGGCTGGGAAGGTTTGAAATGTGGAAGAGATTTATGATTCAAAGCGACGGTTATATTGAAAAATTGATCTTCTCCACTCCACCGGTGGAAATGACCCGGCTGGTCAGCCTTAAGGAATCCATCGGATCCGGCTATGTGGCGGATACCGGTGCGGCAGCCCTTCTTGGAGCCCTTTTTGTCCCTGAAGTTGAAAAGTTGTCCAGGGACAAAGGAATATGCGTTGTAAATATCGGCAACAGCCATACAATTGCTTTTTTAGTTTATGCAGGCAGGGTTTACGGAATTCTGGAACATCATACAGGTCTTTTGAATGGACAAAAGCTGTGGGAACAGCTAAGTTTTTTCAGACAGGGCAACTTGACCAATGAACAGGTTTTCCAGGATAACGGACATGGATGTCTGATCCTTGAATCAGCTGCGGGCAGTGATTTTAGACCAACTTTTGTTTTGGGACCCCGCCGGAAAATGCTCGAGGGATTTGATTGTCAGTTTCTTTGTCCGGGAGGGGACATGATGCTGGCAGGATGCTTCGGGCTTCTCAAGGGATATTCTTTAAACCGTAAGGTTCATGGTTCAGCGCTCAAGGTTCAAAGTTAAAGACGCAGCGCCGGCAAGCATAATCACGTTGAACCCCCGGAACCATAAGAAATTTTATGAACAATTATACATTGGTCAGACCCGAGCATCTTAATCATCACGGCAATCTTTTCGGCGGGGCAATGCTTAAATGGGTTGATGAGTTTGCCTGGCTGGCTGCAAGCAAGGAATTTCGCGGTTGCAAACTTGTGACAGTGGCCATGAACGAAATCATGTTTTCCCACCAGGTCCCGCTTGGTTCAATTCTGCGCTTTCATATAGAGTTTGCCCGTCAGGGTAAAACATCAGTCACATATAATGTTACAGTTTATTCGGACGAGCCCGGCAAAGACAAAGAAAAACAGGTGTTTGCCAATTCAATAACCTTTGTCAGAATAGATGACCATGCCCGCAAAGTTCCGCTTCCTCCCAGAAAAGAATTTATTCCCAGTGAAACTATTTAACCAGGTCACCGAGTTTTCATGAAAAAAATAATAATCGCCACCAGAGGAAGCAAACTGGCTCTCTGGCAGGCTGAGCACATTGAGTCAAGACTGAAGGGCCGGTATCCAGGCCTTGAGGTGGAGCTTTTGAAAATCAAAACAACAGGAGATATAATTCTTGACGTTCCACTTGCCAAGGTTGGAGGCAAAGGGCTTTTTGTCAAGGAGATTGAAGAGGCTATCCTGGATGGCAGAGCAGATATTGCTGTTCACAGCATGAAAGACGTGCCGGCGGTCTTGCCTCAGGGTCTTAAGCTGGGCATCATTCCCAAACGGGAGTCCAGATATGACATGCTGCTTTCTGAAAAGTTTCCAGACCTGGCTTCTTTGCCAAACGGCGCCACCATAGGCACCTCCAGTCTCAGACGTCAGTCCCAGATCCTGCATTTGAGATCGGATCTCAAAATTGAAATGCTTCGCGGCAATCTCGATACCCGGCTTAAAAAGCTTAAGGATGGTTTTTATGATGCGATTATTGTCGCCGCAGCCGGAATGAAACGGCTGGGATTCAAGGCCGCATATGAAAGTGAACTTGCTCCGCCGTATTTTTTGCCCGCAGTGGGACAGGGAGCTTTAGGCATCGAGTATTCTTCCGAAAGGCCTGAAATGGACGAGTTTCTTGGCTTCCTGGATCATTCCAGCACGCGTTTTTGTGTGACCTGCGAAAGGGCTTTTCTGGCCGAGCTTGAAGGTGGTTGCCAGGTTCCCATTGCCTGCCTCTGTCTGCAGGAGAACAACAGACTTTATGCAACAGGTCTGGTTTCCGACGTCACAGGCCGGACGGTCATTCGTCGGACCAAGACAGGAAAGCCGAAGGATGCTGTCAGCATTGGCGTTGATCTGGCCAGAAAGGTTCTGGATGGCGGAGGCAGGGAAATTCTTGATGAGGTGTATTCCGCTCAGGAGGAATGATCAAATCCGATATTTTTTGAAATAGACTGCATAGCTCCTATGGAGATTGTCAGGAATTCATCAAGATCAAGTCCCAGGTTTTCGTATTCTCTGAGCGTTGCTCTGTTTACCGAAGCTGCAAAAGCCTTGTCCTTGATTTTCTTTTTCAGGCTTTTGGGCTTCATGCCTTCAAGGCCATTCGGACGGATCAGCCCGGCCGCCATGATCAGACCTGTGACGGTTTCTCCACAGCGCAGGGCGAAATCAAGGTCTGTCTCAGGAGATCCGGAATTATTCATCTCGGTGGCATGAACCTGAATGGCCCTGAGGGCCTCTCCGGGAAGTTTATCGTGCAGCATTTCCGAGCTTTTGAGTCCGTGTCTTGAGTGATCCTGTGCAGTGATGGAATAATCAAGGTCGTGCAAAAGACCGGTCAAACTCCAGACTTCCCGGTCCCGGTTCAGTCTGACGGCCAGTTCTCTCAAAACCGCTTCAGTGGAGAGGGAATGTCTGATAAGGTTTTCTTCCGGCATGTTATCTTTCAGCAATTTCAGGGCTTCTTCTCTGGTTATCATATCCTTTTCTCCAAAGTTTTGCAGTATTGACCCTCAGGGATTAAGACTTATTAATACCACGCATAAATTTGCTTAGTCTTTTGTTATCAGCCTGTAAAGTTCACATGCTTTTTTTCAAAAAATCAAATTGAGGGTTAATATTGACAAAGTTTCCGCTTTATATAATAATGTATTAAATAAGCAATTGATATATATGGTTTAAATTTATTGTGATAAAGATATCCGGAGGATTTTAAAAAATGAAAAGAGTTTTTTTGTTTCTGGTGACAAACATTGC
Organism: Desulfonatronovibrio sp.; assembly: GCA_007121655.1. Classification (GTDB taxonomy): domain Bacteria; phylum Desulfobacterota; class Desulfovibrionia; order Desulfovibrionales; family Desulfonatronovibrionaceae; genus Desulfonatronovibrio. The sequence continues at coordinate 18,660 of SKKD01000214.1, forward strand.
CATCCTGGCAGTTTTATTCGTGGTTTTAAGCCTTCTGGGCGTAACCGGAATACTGGATGAGCAGCGGGTAGGGATTGATTACTACAATCTGCTGATATTTGCGGCTGTTCTTGGTTTTGGCGGGTCATTCCTCTCACTGGTCATATCCAAATGGATGGCCAAACGATTGACCGGAACCAAGGTCATAACCAGCCCGAAAAATGAGCTGGAAGACTGGCTGGTAAGAACTGTCAGGCAGCAGGCTTCAAGAGTTAATATCGGCATGCCCGAGGTGGGAATTTTTGATTCAGCAGCACCCAATGCTTTTGCCACGGGCATGAATAAAAACAAGGCATTAGTCGCCGTGAGTACCGGACTGTTGAGAAACATGAATCAGGATGAGGTTGAGGCTGTTCTGGCTCATGAAATCAGTCATGTTGCCAACGGTGATATGATCACCCTCACGCTTATCCAGGGAGTGGTTAATACCTTCGTTATATTTATTTCAAGAATTGTCGGCCATTTTGTGGACAGGGTGATTTTCAAAAACGAAGAAGGTCATGGCATAGGTTTTTTTGTGTCCACCATAGCGGCTCAGATAATTTTTGGTATTCTGGCCAGCACAATTGTCATGTGGTTCAGCAGGCAACGTGAATTCAGGGCTGACGCAGGAGGTGCCAGGCTGGCCGGACAGGAAAAAATGATTTCCGCTCTGGAGAAGCTGAAGAAGGGTGTCCAGGAGCCATTGCCTGATCAGATGGCTTCATTTGGAATTAATGGCAAGCAGGCCTTTGACTGGAAAGCGCTTTTTAGCAGCCATCCTCCTCTAGACCAAAGAATTTCCGCCCTGAAAAGGCAACTTTAAATAAAAATTTAGCTCGTTAAACGTCAAAAATAAAAAGCCCGGCAGTTCCAAACGCCGGGCTTTTCCAGTTTCTAAAGGTATGTAGATTTGTTTAACGCATATCCCATAATTCAAGCAGTTTTTTGAACTGCGAACCCGGCTTCCGTAATTACAGCAGGCATCACAATAGTCACTCAGGCTTCGAACCACTATCGGCCTTAACAGTCAGGTTTCTTCCATTTCTTTTGGCCTGGTACAGAGCATCATCCGCCATTTTGAGCAGTTCATCTTCATTTGAAATTCCCTGCCTGTATTGGACCAAGCCTATGCTTACGGTAAAAAAAATGTCCTGGCCCAGGTAATTCGCGGGATTATTCTGAACATAAATCCGCAGTCTTTCCGCGATCTGATATGCTTCGTCAATATTGGTATGGGGGAGAAGTACTGCAAACTCCTCACCTCCGAACCGGCAGGGAACATCCACCTGGCGCAGGTGGTTTTTTATGACTGTGGCAATGTATTCAAGTGCCTTATCCCCGGCTGCGTGACCATAAACGTCGTTAATCTTTTTAAAGTGATCAATATCCAGCAGCATCAGGGAAAATGTTTTATCGTAGCGTTTCCCTCGCTCCATTTCCTGATGTACCGTCTGCATGAAGTATCTTCTGTTCCAAAGTTTAGTCAGCTCGTCCGTTGTAGCCAGGATGCGGAGCTGGTCCTCTGCATTTTTTCTCTGGGTTATATCCCAGAAATTTACCGCCAAGTGGTTTTTTTCAGGCCTGTAGGCCAGAAATTCAAAGTGCTTGCCCAGTTCCCGCACATAACCCTCAAATCGGGATGAACCCCCTGTTTCCACCACTGAAACAAAGCTGTTCATGATATCTTGATCAATACCCGGCAGAACATCCCTGATGCTGCGACCGATGACATTCTGATGGTTAAGACCTGTAATGGACTCAAAGGAAGGGTTGAGATCAATATATATGAAATCATAAGTCCCGCCATGCTTGTCAAGCAATGCTTTGCAGAGGAAAAAAGCATTCAGCATGCTGTCAAACAGGGATCTGTACCTTTTTTCGGATTTGCGTAATTCTTCTTCAACCCGTTTGATGCGCAGCAGGGACTCAATCCGGGCAATAATTTCCCTGTAGTGCAATGGCTTAGCCACGTAATCGTCAGCTCCCGCGTTCAGCCCCAAGGCCTGTTCAACCGGAGTTATTCTGACTCCGGACATGAGGATAACCTGGATATGCTTAAGCTTTGGATCGGATTTTATTTCTCCGCATAAATCAAGACCGCTTCCATCCTGCAGCATAACATCCAGCAGAATCAGGTCAGGGAGCCCGAGACGGGCCTGGTCCAGTCCTTCTGAATAGCTGGAGGCGGTCAGAATTTGATAGCCGAAATCGGATAATGCTTTATTCAGTATCATGACTATCATCGGCTCATCGTCTATGATGAGTATAGTGCGTTTTTTCTGGATGGAATGTATTGAATCTGAGGAGTTGCCGGAGTTCACATTGTCGCCTGCAGCATGCTTGCTTAAAAGTTGAGATTTGCAGTTCGGATATAATTAAAGCTAACTGTAAACCTAAAGCAGTCAACAAGTCAGTCAATAGCGACTTCAGCAATTAAGGGGGAATTTCCTTATCTCATATTTGGCATATGATTATTAATGTAGACTATACAAAAAGGTTCTGACAAACGTAACACTTCTTTCCCGACTGTAAAAATACAACTTACATCAAAATCAGGGCTTGATCCCGGTATTCGCGATCTTCAATTCAGGATGGAATCGACAGCTTTCAGCAACTGCTCCTTGCTCACGGGTTTGCCTATGAATAATCTTCCTCCGATGTTTTGAACAGGCGATGATTCATCATTGTGTAACTGCGATGCCAGGGCAGTGAGAAAAACAATTGGGATTCCGCGTGTTGAAGGATCATTCATCAGGTTAATAGCCACTTCATCTCCGGGTATATCCGGCATTACTATGTCCAGCAGTATCAGGTCCGGCAGAAAAGAAAGAGAAACCTTTAGGGCCTCACTTCCATTATACACGGTACGGACCTGGTACTTCCCCGTTCTCTCCAGAAACATCTTGGCAAAGAAGCAGAAGTCCTCCTCATCATCCACCAGGAGAATTTTTTTTAGTTCGTCCATTTGCTCACCCCTTTTTTTCAGCTGGTAAAAGTTTAATCGTGAACCTTGTTCCCTGATTCTCAATGGTGGTCACTTCAATGCGGCCCTGATGACGGTCGATTATCAGCGAAGCGATGCTGAGTCCCAGTCCCGTACCCTGTTTAGCCTTCTTCGTGGTGTAGAACGGCTCAAAAATATTTTTCGCCAGTTCCTGAGACATCCCCGGGCCGTTGTCTTCGATTTCCACGACCACCCACGAAGAACCATCATTACTTCGGGCCGCGCCCCCCTGAGACTGAGCCAGGCGCTCAACCTTGTCCGGACCCTGTTTTTGAGGATAGGCTAAAAAAGGCTTATGAGCATCTCCGGTTGTTTTCAGAAGAACCTTGTCCTGTTTTGGTGTATTGGCAGTCATGGCGGGCTGGATCAGGTTCTGGTTGTGCCCTGATAACCCGCTGCATTGGGTTGCAACTTCTTTCCCGGATTGATTGAAATGTGAATCATCCTGGATGCAGGTTCGAATGCTCAGGCGGCCATTTTTTTCCATGGCTTCCACAGCATTGTTCATAATGTTCAGAAAGACCTGCTGCAGGGTGGTTTTATCCCCCTGCACAAATAAATTAGAATTGTCAAAATCTGCATCAATTACGATATTTGATTGTGCGATCCTGTGTTCAATGAATTCCAGGCTTTCATTGAGTAGTTTGTGGATGTCCAATGCCTCGAAGGTAAAATCCGAACTCCGGGAAAATTCCAGCAAATCATGGATGATGCGATTGACCCGGTGAGTGGAGACTTTGATTTTGTCAATGCTTTTCCCGGCCAGTTCATCCTTTCGGTATCCAATTTCTTCCAGAAATTCCACCCCGAAAAGTATTATTTCCAGGGGATTGCGAATCTGATGAGCAATGCCCGAGGCCATGCGCCCCAAAGCTTCCATCTTGTTCTTCTGGATAAGCTGATCCTGGGTCTGTTTCAGGTTGTCGTAGGCCTTGCGAAGAGCACGTTCGGATTTAACGTTTTCAGTTATATCCTTGCTCACCACAGAAACAGAGTGGGTTGTTCCGGTTGCGATGTCCTTTACAGGGCTCAAAACATTTAGAAACCATCTGTCTTTATTCTGGTTGTGGGATGTGAACTGAGTGGGTTTGTTTTCTTTAAAAACGAGTTTCAGGTTGTTTTGGAACAGACCTGCTTCCTCTGTGGAATAAAACTCATTGTATGGTCTGTTCAAAACCTGTTTCTTCGTGGTCCCGAGATTGGAGAGAGTTTTATCATTCACATATACAAAATTACCATCATGATTGAGCATAAAGATTGGGGAATCAATGGATTGAACAAGGGAACGATATCTTTCCTCAAGATCGAGTATGTCTTTATTTACATCGTGCATGACGCATTCAATGATAAATCCGAGCAATACGGCAAATGCCCATATAAACGGCAGACGAAGGGCATAGCGGGTTGCGTCATCTCCATAAAACTGTCCGGAAATGTACATTATCCAGCCATATATAATTATGAACATAAAAGTATTTATCATTAAATACTTTAAATTTCTGTTCATGGCCGAAATGCCGATTATAAGAAAATAAACTACGAAAAAATATGAGTCTGCCTGTCCGATGATGAAGATCCCCAGGGCGACCATGAAGGTGTCGAATGCCACGAGAATATAAAAGAAGTTTCTTTGATGGAAGTAGTGATTCGGAAGCCGGGAGATTACAAGGTTGGATCCCAGGTACAGGGCGAGATACAGATAGGACCATGGCCGGTCATCGACTTCAGTGGTTTCAATCAGCAGCATATAGGCCATTACTAAGATGACTGTCAGTCGGATATAGAAGATGCTGTTCTTACGGCTGAATCTGGTGGATTGGGTTTGTCCCAGGGGGGCTGTACAGACAGACATTACGCCTCTTCAATTTCTCAGGTTCCGGATTAGATGGGCAGACATATTTCAGGAAGTTAATGTCTGGTGTTTCTGCGGGTAAAACCTCATCAACTCACTTAGCGTCCGATCCCGATTAACCAACCCTGCTTTCAAAGTCCACAACTTTTAGAAACACCTCCACAAGTTTCGGGTCAAACTGGGTACCGGCACACCTCCTGAGTTCCCGGCCTGCCTCTTCATTGGATAAAGCCATCCTGAAAGGTCTGTCACTGGTCATCACGATATACGCGTCGGCAATAGCCAGAATGCGGCATTCAACAGGAATCTCCGTACCGGCTAGTCCCATGGGATAACCTCGGCCATCCCAACGTTCATGGTGTTTAAGGATCAGGTCCGCTATTTCAGCCAGATCAGCATTGACCCGGGCAATACGAAACCCTTTTTCCGGGTGCTGACGCATAATTTTCCATTCCTCATCATTCAGAGGGCCTCGCTTAAAAAGGATATGATCAGGAATGCCCACATTGCCCAGATCATGCACCCTGGACAGGAAAAATAAGTCCGAAAGCTGCTTTTCCGAAAGCCCGATCTTTTCTCCGACTGTACGGCATAGCTCTTCCAGCCTTCGGGAATGCTCGGGGGTGATAAAATCCCGCTGCTCCAGAGTGGTCATAAGAGAACGCATAATCCTTGATCTGGCGGTTACAGTCTTGCTCAGCTTGTCCCGGTACATGAGATCGTCTGCTTCCTTAAAGACCGTTGCCAGATCTCTGCCGGCATTCTCCGCACAGGACAGACCTATGGAAATGCCAAGTGGTATCTCCGTGGGAGTTTGAAGATTGTATTGTTCAATGCCGGCCGTAATCCGGCTGACGATTTTTTCCCCGGCAGGGAAGTCCGTTCCGGGCAGCAAAGCCACAAACTCGTCCCCGCCTGTCCTGGCCAGAATGTCGGATTCGCGTAAGGATTCCTGCAAAAGTCTGGTGCTTAGTTTCAGAATTTCATCCCCGCGCTTATGCCCCAGTGTATCATTGACAATCTTTAATCCTTCAACATCCATGGAGATGATTGTTATGGGATATTCCCGGCTTTTGTTCAGGCGCTTTATTTCGTTTTCAAAGTAGGTGCGGTTGTAGACACCTGTAAGCTGATCATGAAAGCTCAGATACTTAAGGCGTTCCTCAACCTGCTTACTCTCGGTAATGTCTCTTAACTGTTCCACTATATAGAGGATATTGCCGTTTTTATCTATTACCGGATTGCTGCGGCAATCCAGATAGATCCCCAGATTCGGAACATATTTTTCCATTTGTTCCATTTTTTTTGTTTTCAGTGACTTCCTGGTGGCGCATTGTTCACATTCAGCATTAAGACCTATCAGCTGGTAACATTTTTTGTTTTTGACCTCATCGTGTGTTTTATCAAGAACCTTATACCCCGCACTGTTGAAACGCATGATGGAAAGATCAGGATGTTGGATGGCCAGTATATCGGGAACGGCATTAATAATGCGTTCCAGAAGAGTGTTTTGTCGCCTGAGGATTTCTTCCTGTAGTTTGAAGACGGTTATGTCCCTGACCCATTCCACAAAAGATTCAACATTGCCGTGTTTGTCCAGTATGGGCAGGATACGCATATCAACCCTGGTGCCATCTGAAAGTTCCCTTTCTTCATGAAAGACTTTTTTGGTTTTCAGTACGCTCAGAGCCTGACAGTCGGGACAAATATGGTCGTAATCTCTGTAAGTTTTGTAGCACTTGGTGTTAAGAATCCTTTTACTCTCCGGAACCCCGGCAAATCCCCGCCAATTGCTGTAAAGAATATTCATTTCAAAATCATGTATGGAAACCATGTCCGGTATCAGGGCCAGCATCTTCTGAAAACG
>SKKD01000140.1 GCA_007121655.1 Desulfonatronovibrio sp.
ATAATAGGATGCAACAGAACCAGGGTTTGACCAAGCACATGCAAAAGGTTTTCCCGGGCCGCTTTTTTCAGCTCCTGATCGTCACCATAAAGCTCCGGCTTGATCAGTTCCAGATACCAGTCACAAAAGGAGTGCCAGACAAACTGATACAGCCCCTGGGCCGCATCGTTGAACCGGTACTCCTCAATGGATTCAGCAGTTTCAGCTTTGATTTCTTCCAGCCGGTGCAAGATCCATTTGTGGGCCAGTCCCTGAACCTTGTCCGGATTAAACTCTTCAGTTCTTTCCTCAAGGTTCATCAGGCTGAACCTGGCAGCGTTCCAGATTTTGTTTATAAAATGGCGATAACCTTCAACCCGGTCTTCGCTCATCTTGATGTCCCGGCCCATGGCCGCAAAAGCGGTCAGGGTGAACCTGAAGGCGTCGGTGCCGTACCTGTCCATGACCACCAGGGGATCTATGACGTTGCCCTTGGATTTGCTCATCTTCTGTCCCCTGGCGTCTCTGACCAGGGCGTGAATATAAACGTGGCGGAATGGGACATCTTTCATGAAATGTATGCCCATCATCATCATTCTGGCCACCCAGAAGAAAAGGATATCAAACCCGGTCACAAGTACGGATGTGGGATAAAATTTTTCCAGTTCCCTGGTGTTTTCTGGCCAGCCCAGTGTGGAAAATGGCCACAGGGCGGAGGAAAACCAGGTGTCCAGGACGTCCTCGTCCTGAACCAGTTCAGAACCCTGACATCTGGGGCACACCCCGGGATCTTCCCTGGAGACGATGAGTTCATCACAGTCACGGCAGGTCCAGGCCGGAATACGGTGGCCCCACCAGATCTGGCGGGAAATGCACCAGTCCCGGATATTGTCCATCCATTCAAAATAAGTTTTGTTCCACTGGGCCGGATATATGCCGGTCTGGCCGTCAGCCACGGCGTCCCTGGCTTTTTTGGCCAGAGGACCTACCTTTACGAACCACTGTCTGGAAACGAAAGGCTCGATAACTGAGTTGCATCTGTAACAATGCCCCACGCTGTGGCTGTAATCGGCGACGCTTTGCAACGCTCCCTGTTCTTTCAAAAATTCAAGTATCTTTTTGCGGCACTCCACCCGGTCCAAACCTTCAAAAAGATCGCCCGCCTCACTGGTCATCCGGCCTGAATCATCAATAACCTGAACTGAATCCAGGTCGTGTTTGCGCCCGAGTTCAAAGTCGTTGGGATCATGAGCAGGGGTGATCTTGAGACAACCCGTGCCGAAATCCATATCCACGTACTCATCGCCGATGACCGGGATCCTGCGATTCAATACGGGCAGGATCACCTTTTTGCCGATCAGATGTTTGAAGCGCTCATCTTCAGGGTTAACCGCCACGGCTGTATCGCCCAGCATAGTTTCGGGCCTGGTGGTGGCCACCACAACCTCGCCTGAACCGTCTTCCAGGAGGTAGCGCAGGTAGTACAGGTGCCCGTCCACTTCAGCGTGCTCAACTTCAAGATCGGACAAAGCGGTACGGCAGCGCACGCACCAGTTGATTATGTAATCTCCCCGGTAGATAAGCCCTTCTTCATACAGCCTTACAAAGACCTCGCGCACTGCCCTGGAAAGTCCTTCATCCATGGTGAACCTGAGCCTGGTCCAGTCAACCGAGGCCCCGATCCTTTTGACCTGGTTCAGGATCTTGTCCCCGTACTCCTCCTTCCATTGCCAGACCCTTTCCACAAACTTTTCCCGGCCAAGGTCTTCCCTGGACCTGGACTCAGCGGCCAGGGATTTTTCTACAACGTTCTGGGTAGCGATGCCGGCATGGTCGGTCCCGGGAACCCAGAGTACATCATAACCTTTCTGGCGATGGTAGCGACACAGGATATCCTGCAGGGTAAGATTCAGAGCGTGGCCCATATGCAGGGTGCCCGTGACATTGGGAGGAGGAATTACGATGGAATACGCTTTATTGCCTGGTTCAGCATCCGGAGTGAAACTTTTTTGATCATCCCAGAAAAGAATCCATTTTTTTTCAACTTCTCCAGGTTCATAACCCTTGGCTAATTCCATTATGGCCATTAATCAGACTCCGTATTAGGTTCTTTATCCGTGCAATCCGGACAACAGGAAGTTATAAGAGAAACCAGAAGGATAGATAGCCGTATTAGATCTGATCGTCAATTAGTGACTTTTTCGTCTGCAGGAAGCGATGGAAATTAAGAGGGCAGGGGGCTTCCCCTGTTTTTGAACAAAAACAGGGGAAGGGTGGGCGTGACAGCGTTTAATGAACGTGATTTCCGGGATCAGCCGCCTCCGGATCTCTTTCATCCCGCAGTTGCCGGCGCTGATCTTCGGTCAGCATATTATAAATCATGTTTCTCATCTCGATCCTGGATTCAAGCATATCTCCGCTTATAGCCGCCTTTCGATCATGCAGCTCCCTTGCAAGCCTGGGATCCGGCTGTTCATCGGACATGAGTTCCGTCATTTCTTCATGGATTTCCACCAGGTCAAGCATATCGTTTACATATTTGCGGCGATTTTCAATCTGCATGGCGCGGACTTCCCCGAGCTGTTCTTCGTTCAGCACCGACATTATTCCTGGATCCACCATCATGCCCATTCTGGAGAGCATGGAGAGCTTTCTGGGGCTTATCATCATGTCCATCCCGGATTCCATCCTTTGACCCATCATTTCCATTCTGGGGCATTTCATGCCCATACCTGCAGGCTCGGGCGCCTCAGGATGATCGTGGACGTTTCTTTCCCCATGCTCCATCATCATGCCCCGGCCCATCTGTGCCTGGGCGTTGGTGAACAGCCCGGTAAAGAGCACAACCGACATGGTTGAAATAAGCCAGAGCTTCATTATCATTGATAATTGTTTTTTCATTGGCGCATAACTCCTTGTTACAGGTTAAAAAAGAATGTTTTTGACACAGTCGTGGTTACGACCCACCTGTCATTGCGAGGGAGCGAAGCGACAGAAGCAATCTGTATGGTAAAAATATGTCATGCTGAATTAATTGCCAACAGGCTCCAGGTCACTACTCGTAAGCGCTCCACCCGGGCGGCCCGGGACCAAACCGATAAGTAACCTGAAATGACCTGAACTTATAGATTGCTTCACTTTGTTCGCAACAGGGATTGCCGCGCTCGAAGACTCGCTCGCAATGACATTTGATAGTCACGGCCCGGGCACGTTTCACCTGTCATTGCGAGGGAGCGAAGCGACAGAAGCAATCTGTATGGTAAAAATATGTCATGCTGAATTAATTGCCAACAGGCTCCAGGTTACTACTTGTAAGATTATGAGATGCAGGGTCAATACATTTTAATTAGGGCTTCCTGATATTATTGCCAGTCCTTTCCTCCTCAAGCTCCGGCCAGGGCGGGTTCGTAGAGTTTCTCAATATATTCCCCGGCGGAGGATGCCCAGAGAAACCTTTCATAGAACCCGCTTCGCTGCAGGCCGTGAAACCCTGTCCTGTTTTGTGTGTAGAGTTGCCGGGCCTCGTTAACAACACCAATCAGGTTGTTGAGCACCTCCTCCCTGCTGTGACCATCAAAGCCGAAACCAGTGCCTGATGCATCAGTATGCGGCCTTACCGTGTCTGCCAGTCCACCGGTCCAGCGCACTAACGGCGGCGTAGCAAGACTAAGTGATTCCAGCTGAGTGATCCCACAGGGCTCAGACAGGCTGGGCATAAGAAAGACATCGCTGCCCAGGCTGATCTGCCGGGCTTTTTTCGCATCATACGCAATCACTGTGGATAAATTGGGTCTGTCTGACAGGTTTTTCAGAAAAGTTTCGTATCCAGGATCTCCGGTGGTCAGAATGGTGATATTCACTCCGGGCATGTCCAGTATATGTTCGAGTATGCTTCTGCCGTTAAGTTCTTCAGCCAGAAGCTTGAATTTTTGCTCCACGGCACGACCGACAAAACCCAGAAGCAGGGCGTCCGGTTCGGAAAATTCCCTGGTCAGGGCCGCCTTCATCCGGAGTTTTTCATTAAGAATGTTCTCAAACCGGGCTTCATCAGGGGTAAACTGATATCTAAATCCGTTCAGGATGCCGTGCAGTTTGCCCTGGTGGTCCAGACGGGCAGCCACTTCATGCAGGCCTTTGCCTCCCTCGAAAAAACGGGATTGATCCTCGGGTCTAGTTATCTCTTTTTTGTAGGTGGGGCTGACAGTGTTTGTCCGGTGAGCAAGCTCCATGGCCAGCCGGAGAGCATTGACGCTATGCCATCCGGCCCGGGGATCAGCGAACAACGGCCCGGTAACCTTATGCTCGACGATCTGGCGGATTTTCCAGCCCTGGATTAATCCCAGATAAATGTTGCCCTGGTACCCAACATTGTGAATGGTCAGGATCCTTTTCTGATGCATCCCACTGATCTTCATAAGGGCCATGAGATATCCAAGCACCCAGTCGTTTACATGGACAATGTCGGGATCTTTCTTAAGAATTAAGGGCAGGCAGGCTTCACAGAAGAAGGAAAATCTCAGGGCATCATCGTAAAATGGAATCTGGTCGCTATCAACGTATGGCCTGGAATAATCCTTCCGGAACAGATTCCAGTCCTCAAAAGGTCTCTTCCCGGCGTCTTCTGAATAGTCGGTCTCAAAGTAAGTACTGTTCCTTAAAAGATTGAGTGGGACGCCCTGCAGCTCAGTGCGCAGGATAGACACATGCTCCTGAGAGCCGTGGAAGCCAATGAAATATTCATGAGCCACTGGTAAATCCGAGAAATAGGGGTTGTTCTGCAGCGACCTGCCGTAGCATGGGGTGACGATTTCAATGTCCACGCCCTGTGCCTTAAGCTCAGGGGGAAGCTCGCCGGTCACATCTCCGACACCTCCGGTCTTGGAGAACGGCTTACACTCTGCAGCGATATAGAGAACTTTCATGTGGCCTGCCCTGGGAAGATAAGCGGTCTAATCCGGCGCTGAATTTTACTGATTTCATTTCTGGAATTTCTATCCTCTTCTGAGGGTCCTGTTCTGCACGGTTTTTTAGCCGGTTTCTTAAACTCATGATAAAACTGATTCTGATATTAGACAAGGAAGCGGTTGCATGAAATCTTCAGTCGCAGCGTCAGAAAAGAAAGCCGGAGTCATAAATATATATTTATAATTGATGGGTTAACAATGTTCTGACGGGTAAGCACTAATTGCAATTAGATGGGAATGGGGGTAAAAAATTTTTCTTCTTTCAAGTTTACCGGGCCGGTGGCGGTACAGGTTAATGCCAACTTTTTGTATGAGCATAATACGATTAAATTCAGAAATTTAAGGTAATCCCATTGAGGGATGCAGGAACCTGAAATCAGTTAATGGACTACAATAAAAAAATCTTCGTCACTCATGCCGGCTATGATCCTTCCCTGGAAAGGGCTATTGAGGAAATATTCAGGATGTTTGACCGGGACTGGCAGGGAAAGACAGTCCTGGTCAAGCCCAATATCCTTGGTCCTCACCCGCCTGAAAAGGCTGTAACCACTCATCCCTTTCTGGTGAAATGTGTTGTCCGGGCTCTGAAAAAAAGAGGGGCCAGGATTATTGTCGGAGACAATCCGGGAATGGGAGGATACGGCAAAATTGAAAGTGTGGCCCGGAAATGCGGAATCCTGGACAGTGTTTCAGATTGTTTTATTAATTTGGGCCATCATCCCCTGCGCATTCCTGCAAAATCAAAATATTTCAAGGAAGTGACCATATCCAGGGAAGTTTTGGAAGCCGATGTGATTATCAATCTTCCTAAGCTCAAGACCCACTCTCTGACAATCCTAACCGGAGCAGTTAAAAATACATTCGGATACGTGGTCGGGGCCGATAAAATGCACATCCATGCCGCCTGCCCCACTCCACGGCAGTTTGCAGAAGGACTGCTGGATGTCTACCAGATCAGGCCTCCGGAACTCAATATTATGGATGCGATCTTGGCCATGCAGGGCAACGGCCCTTCCAATGGAAAACCTGTCTTTCTGGGACTGGTCATGGCTTCGGACAATGCAGTTTCCCTGGATGCGGCGGCTGTGCACATGCTGGGCCAGAAACCATGGTCTGTTCCTCATCTGGAGATGGCCGCCGAACGTGGCCTTGGAGAGACGGATGTCCGGAAAATGAACATAACAGGTCAGTTGAATTCGGTTAAGGACTTTCAGTTTCCAGGAACTTTTGTTCCCGGCCTGGCTGGTCTTGTCCTGAACCGTTATCTGTCCAGATGGATGAATTGCCTGCCTGAAGTAGTGCGTAAGCGTTGCACTTCATGCGGAATCTGCTCAGGACATTGCCCTACACAAGCAATGACCAGGACCTCTGACGGGCCTTTACTGGACCGGGATAAATGCATAAATTGTTACTGCTGCCAGGAAATGTGCCCGGAAAACGCGATCAGGCTTTCAGGCAGACTGCTCAGGATGCTTGGCAGGCATTGACTTGATTGAAACATTATCATGCCCCTGTTGTTCCATGATGTACCGGAAAGTCAATTTTGAAATCAAAAACTTCGATTAAGGAGATATTATTATGAGTGCTGCAGCAAACGTTCCCATGGCAAAAGCTTTTAATCTGGCAGAGTTCGTCGATTATGCCGACGGATCGGTCGTCAGCAAGACATTGATCAAAAAAGACACTGGAAATATCACCCTCTTCGCCTTTGACGCAGGACAGGGTTTGAGTGAACATAAAGCGCCTTTTGATGCGGTGGTTTATCTTCTGGATGGCAAGGCCGAGATTATAGTCGGCGGGGAAACGAATAATGTATCCGCGGGTGAAATGATGATCATGCCGGCAAATATCGCTCACGCGCTTCGGGCTATTGAACCTTTCAAAATGCTGCTGGTGATGATCCGCGGATAAATATCAATTTCATAAAAAGCAGAAAAGCAATTCGTCTCCACCTGTTGTAACTCTACTCAACCCAGTCGTCATCCTCCTCAATGGGGGCGAAACCTCTGCGCATGGTATTTTCAGTAACGCACCTGGGATCCAGAAACTGGACCAGGTAATCGGGACCTCCGGTTTTGGAGCCCACGCCGGACATTTTGAAGCCGCCGAAGGGCTGGCGCTCAACCATTGCTCCGGTGCTGCCGCGGTTGAGGTAAAGGTTGCCCACCCTGAATTCTTTCCCGGCCTTGTCCAGATTATCGGGGCTGCGGCTGAATACCGCCCCGGTCAGGGCAAAACGGGTGGAATTGGCCCACTGGATGGCCTGGTCAAAATTCCTGGCCTTCATGACGGCCAGCACAGGTCCGAAAATCTCTTCCTGCGCGATCCTGTGCTCAGGGGTAATGTTGTCCACAATGGTCAGGGGCGCGTAGCAGCCGTTATTATCCGGCACATCCCTCCTGAGCAGGATGTTGCCTTCCTTACCGGCCAGCTCAATGTATTCATTGATCTTTTTACAGGCTGATTTATCCACCACCGGACCCATATAATTAGCCGGATCTTCAGCCGGACCTATCTTTACTGATCTGGCGGCCTCCACCAGCCTGGAAATGAATTTATCATAAATATTTTCCAGAACAATCACCCTGGAGCAGGCCGAACATTTCTGGCCCTGAAAGCCATAAGCGGAATAGATTACTTCCAGTACCGCCTCATCCAGGTCAGCATCATCATCAATGATAATGGCGTTTTTCCCGCCCATCTCGGCGATTACTCTCTTGACCTGCTGCTGACCCGGCTGAACCACCGAGGCTTTGTTTACAATGCGCAGGCCAACTTCCATGGAACCGGTAAAGGCGATCAGGCTGATGTCCGGGTGCTCGACAAGATAATCGCCCATAATTTTGCCCCGTCCCGGAATAAATTGAAAGACTCCGTCAGGGATGCCGGCTTTCCGGTAAATCTCTGCCAGACCGTAACCGATGACCGAGGCCACGCCTGACGGCTTATAAAGTACGCAGTTGCCGGTTACCAGAGCGGCCGAGGTCATGCCCCCACTGATGGCCAGGGGGAAATTCCAGGGAGAAATTACCGCAGCGATTCCCTTGGACTGATAAAAAAGATGATTGACTTCTCCTGGTGCCCGGCCCATGCGCCTGGGATTGCCAAGCCTGAGCATTTCCCTGGCGTAGTATTCCATGAAATCTATGGCTTCGCCCACATCAGCGTGAGCCTGGCTCCATTGTTTGCCCACTTCCAGCACCTGCCAGGCGGAAAGGGTGAAGATATCCTTTCTGGCAATGTCTGCGGCCTTGAAAATATAATTGGCCCGGTCCTGAGGGCTCAGATCGCGCCACATCGGCAGGGCCTGTCTTGCACCGCCTATTGCCCGGTCCACCTCCTGCCTGGATGCCTGGCAGACATGACCTACGACCTCTTCGGGATCAGCCGGGTTATAAGAAGTCAGCTTATCCTCGGTATGCACTTCCTTATTGTCGATGAGCAGGGGATAGTCTCCTCCCATTTCCGTGCGGATCCGGGCAATGGCCTCAGGGAAAGCCTTACGCTCGGACTCAAGGGTGAAGTCGGCCAGACTCTCATTTACAAAAGGAGGAATCTTGCTCTGATCGGTTTTCTGTTTTTCCCTGGCATCTCTTTCCTGTTCGGCCAGGACAGCGGGATCCTCCAGGAGTCTGTCCATTTCAGCGCCTTCAACAAAGCTCTGACGCAGGAATGATTCATTGGCCGTGTTTTCCAGGAGTCTGCGGACCAGATAGGCCATGCCGGGCAGTATTTCCCCGTAAGGTGAATACAGACGAACCCTTCCGGCTACCTTGAGAAGTCCTTTACGAA
>SKKD01000019.1 GCA_007121655.1 Desulfonatronovibrio sp.
AATACGACATTTGACGTAGAGATGATAGCCCCGATCGCCATGGAGCTTGGTCTTCGTTTTGCCATCCGTGAGGGCGGCCGGACAGTTGGCGCGGGTGTTGTTTCGGAAATTACGGAGTAAATAATGGCAACAATGAATAGCGAAAGAATCAGAATTAAACTTCGGGCATATGATTACAGAATCCTGGACAAGGCAGTAGCTGAAATAGTTGATTCAGCCAAGAATACAGGGGCGAGCATTGCCGGTCCCATTCCTTTGCCCACAAGGATTCACAAGTATACCGTCAACAAATCCGTTCATGTTGATAAAAAATCCCGAGAGCAATTCGAAATGAGAGTTCACAAGCGTTTGCTCGATATAATGGAGCCAACCCAGCAGACCGTCGACGCCCTGGGTAAGCTTAATCTACCGGCAGGCGTTGATGTCGAAATCAAGCTATAGGTGAGGAAACAATGAAACGCACTGTAGGACTTATAGGAAGAAAGCTGGGGATGACCACCCTGTTTGCTGATGACGGAACCAAGGTTCCGGTAACGGTTATTCAGGCAGGACCATGTCCGGTAGTTCAGAAAAAAACTGTTGAAAAAGACGGCTATAGCGCAGTCCAGGTTGGTTTTGATCAACTTCCCGGGCATAAACTCAACAAACCCCAAAAGGGTCATCAGGGCAAACAGGATAAGGGATATTTCAGGATTTTGCGTGAATTTTCCCTGGAAAATACTGATGAATATGAACCAGGACAGGAATTAACAACCGAGATTTTTAAGCCCGGAGATCGGGTAAGACTGACCGGGACTTCAAAGGGCAAGGGATTTGCCGGCGTTATGAAGAGATGGAATTTTGCCGGTAGTCCAAGCTCTCATGGCCACGAAAAGGTGCACCGGAAACCTGGTGCCATAGGACAATGTGCCTATCCCGGCAAGGTATTTAAAGGCAAGAAGATGCCCGGACAGATGGGCAACAAAAAGGTCACCTACGCCAATGCAGAAGTAGTAGCCGTTCGGCCGGCCGACAATGTGATAATCATAAAGGGTCAGGTCCCGGGACCAACCAACGGGATAGTTGTCCTTCGCAAGAAAAACTAAGGTGAATCAGAATGATAAACGAAATAGTATATTCCAAGGATAATCAGGAAGTTGGCGGAATTGAGCTTTCTGAAGATGTGTTTTCCGTCGGTGTAAAGCCTCAGTTGCTGCATCTGGCAGTGAGGTCGCACCTGGCGGCAGTCAGGTCCGGGACTGCTGAAGTAAAAAACAGGTCCAGGATAACGGGTGGAGGCAGAAAGCCCTGGCGTCAGAAGGGCACAGGCCGGGCAAGGGCCGGCTCCGGCAGGTCTCCCCTCTGGAGGGGAGGCGCGATCACCCATGGGCCGAATCAAAGAGATTATTCATTCAAGCTCAATAAGAAAGTCAGACGGCTTGCCTTGAAGATGGCCCTGAGTACCAGACTGGCTGAGAAAAAGTTGAAGATAATTGATGATCTGGACATGCCGGAAATCAAGACCAAGCAGTTTGTTGAGATAAAAGGCAAGTTGGGTCTTAAAAAACCCTTGATTGTTACTGGCAAACAGTATAACAATCTTGAGCTTTCGGTCAGAAACGTGCGGGGTGCTCAGGTTGTTACCCATGATTCACTCAACATCTACGATATATTAAGCCACAACGAGCTGGTGATGGACAAACAGGCAGTGCATGCACTGCAGGAAAGGTTGACTTAAAATGCACAATACACAGATACTTATAAAACCATTGGTTTCAGAAAAATCCAATACTATCAAGGAACTTCAAAATCAGGTGACCTTTGTGGTGCATCCCGATGCAAATAAGTATCAGGTCAGGGATGCGGTTGAATCCCTCTTTAACGTCAAGGTTGACAGGGTAAACATTGTGCGCCGCAGGTCCATCCAAAAAACAAAATTCGGTCGGGCCGCCGGTAAAATTTCCGGCCACAAAAAAGCCTATGTTTCTTTGGCGTCCGGTGAAAAAATTGAATTTTTCGAAGGGGTATAAATAAAATGGCCATAATAAAGCTTAAGCCGACATCACCCGGAAGAAGGTTTCAGACTGTATCTGATTTTGCCGAGATTACCCGGGTAACTCCGGAGAAGTCTCTGACCAAAGGGCTTTGCAAAAAAAGCGGCAGAAACTGTTACGGTAGAGTAACTTCCAGAAGGCGCGGCGGCGGGAGCAAGCGTAAATTCAGAATAATCGACTTCAAACGGAACAAGTTCGATGTTCCGGGCAAGGTCGTATCCATAGAGTATGATCCCAACAGAAGCGCCCGCATAGCCCTTCTTTCTTACCTGGATGGAGAAAAGAGATATATTCTCGCTCCTGTGGGCCTTAAAGTTGGAGCGGTTGTGCAGGCGGGCGAAACAGTTGATATCCAGCCGGGCAACGCATTGCCCCTGCACAAGATACCTGTTGGAACCGTGATTCACAATATCGAACTTACTCCGGGCAGAGGCGGACAAATGGCCAGGTCGGCCGGAACCTACGCTCAGCTTGTGGCCAAGGAAGGTAAATACGCCCTGATAAAACTTCCTTCAGGCGAAGTCAGAAATGTGCTTTCCAGAAACATTGCTTCCATCGGCCAGGTAGGTAACGTTAACCACGAGAACATTTCTCTGGGTAAGGCCGGAAGAAATCGCTGGCTTGGCAGAAGACCTAAGGTCAGAGGCGTGGCCATGAATCCGGTTGATCACCCTCTGGGTGGAGGAGAAGGAAAAAGTTCCGGCGGACGTCATCCCTGCTCACCATGGGGAATGCCCAGCAAGGGGTTTAAGACCAGGAACAAAAACAAGGCCTCAGACCGATTAATTGTTAAGAAAAGAACGAAGTAATCAGGAGATTCCATGCCCAGATCAGTAAAAAAGGGTCCTTTTGTGGATGACCATCTAATTAAAAAAGTTCAGGAAGCTAATGATAACAGGAGCAGAAAGGTTATTAAAACCTGGTCCAGACGCTCCACAATAATTCCTGAAATGGTGGGTCTTACATTCGCCGTCCATAACGGGCGGAAATTTATTCCGGTATTCGCAACTGAGAACATGGTAGGCCATAAACTGGGAGAATTTGCTCCCACCAGAACTTTCTATAGTCATGCCGGAGACAGAAAGAGTCAGGCTAAACGTAAATAATTGACGCGGGAATAAAATGGAAACTAGAGCAATAGCCAGATACATAAGGATTTCGCCCAGAAAGGCGCGCCTCGTAGCCCACAACATTAAGGGCAAGCCTGTTGAAGACGCGATGAATATTCTGAAGTTTACCCCTAAAAAAGCAGCAGAGCTGATCAGCAAAGTGCTTCATTCTGCTCTGGCCAATGCCGAGCAAAACACCAGCCTGGATATTGACAATCTTTATGTTAAGCAGGTCAGAATCGATGAAGGGCCGACCTGGAAAAGAATCAAGCCCAGGGCCATGGGCAGGGCTAACAGAATACTTAAGAGAACCAGTCACATAACTGTAATTGTCGATGAGATATAGGAGGTAGACGTCTTGGGTCAGAAGGTACATCCATATGGATTTCGTGTAGGATACAACAAAAACTGGCTGTCCAGATGGTTCAGTAAATCCAACTATTCGCAATTTGTTTACGAAGACAAAAAAGTACGCGAATATGTGAAGTCCAAGCTCTACCACGCCGGGATTTCCAGGATTGAAATTGAGCGGGCGGCTGACAAAGTCAGGCTTGTTATTTTCACATCCAGACCCGGTATTGTAATTGGACGTAAGGGTGTTGAGATTGAAAAGCTCAGGACTGATCTTAAAAAGAAGTTTGGCAACGATTTTTCCCTGGAAGTGAATGAAGTCAGGCGACCGGAAGTTGACGCCCAACTGGTGGGTGAAAATATCGCCCTGCAATTGGAACGAAGAGTAGCCTTTCGCCGGGCCATGAAGCGTTCCATCAGTCTTGCCATGAAGTTTGGAGCCCAGGGCATTAAGATATCCTGCGGAGGCAGACTTGGTGGAGCTGAAATTGCGCGCACCGAATGGCAGCGGGAAGGACGCGTACCCCTTCATACTCTGAGGGCGGACATAGATTACGGGTTTGCCACCGCCAAGACCACCTACGGAATTATCGGCGTTAAGGTCTGGATATATAAAGGCGATATATTGAATGAGGTTAAATAATCATGCTAAGCCCGAAAAAAGTTAAATTCAGAAAGTCGCATAAAGGCCGTATAAAAGGCAAGGCCCAGAGAGGAACGGAGATCAGCTTTGGTGAGATTGCTCTAAAGGCTGTTGAACCGGGAAAACTTACAAGCCAGCAGATCGAATCGGCACGAGTCGCCATGATGAGGCATATCAAGCGTGGAGGCAAAGTCTATATCAGAATTTTTCCGGATAAGCCCATCACGTCCAAGCCCGCTGAAACACGTCAGGGCAAGGGTAAAGGTTCTCCGGTAGGATGGTGTGCCCCAATCAGGCCCGGCCGCATTTTGTATGAGATCAAAGGAGTCAGCCTTGATTTAGCTAAGGAGGCCCTGAAAAGAGCATCTTATAAACTGCCGGTTAAAACCATCATAGTAGAGAAGGAGTGGTAGCAATGAAGCCACAGGAAGTCAGGGATCTTTCCAGATCTGATCGCGCCGAAAAGCTCCAGGAATTTTATCAGGAGCTTTTTAACCTCAGGTTCCAGCATTCAACCGCGCAGCTTGAAAATACTCAGCGACTGGGTCAGGTCAGAAAGACAATAGCCAGAATCAAAACAATAATTAAAGAAAAGAGCGCAGGTACCGGTCATGGAAAATAAGTTCAAGCAAACCAGCAATAAGCGCAAGATGATGGGATTCGTCGTCAGTGACAAGGGAGACAAGACGATAGTGGTCAGCGTTGAAACACTGATCAAGCATCCTCATCTTAAGAAATATATCAAGCGCAAAAAGAAATTTATGGCCCATGATCCGGCTAATGAATGCTCTACCGGTGACAAGGTTCAAATAATTGAACACAGGCCCATAAGCGCCAGAAAAAAGTGGCATCTCAATAAAGTGATAGAAAAGGCGGTCTAAGACACGTTGTTTCGCACTTAATTTTGAAAAACCGGATCGAGCGCCGGCAGGTCGGGTTGAACGCTCGTTGCACAGGTACTTTTCAACAGTCTGTTAAGGATAAATAAATGATACAAATACAAACAACTCTGGATGTTGCTGATAACTCCGGGGCAAAAAAAGTCGGATGCATCAAGGTCCTGGGCGGCAGCAAGAGAAGGTATGCCTCAATCGGAGACATAGTCGTGGTTTCAGTGAAGGATGCCATGCCTCATTCCAAGGTTAAAAAAGGGGAAGTCTACAAAGCTGTAATTGTCAGAACCAAAAAGGAAATTGGAAGGCCCGACGGTTCCCATATCCGGTTTGACAACAATTCAGCAGTTCTTCTGAATAAGAGCATGGAACCCATAGGTACAAGAATTTTTGGGCCGGTAGCCAGAGAACTCCGGGCCAAAAATTTCATGAAGATAGTTTCCCTAGCACCGGAAGTATTATAGGATTAAGAGTATGAAGATAAGACAAAACGACAAAGTCATGATAATTTCCGGAAAGGATAAATCCAAGATCGGAAAAGTTGTCAGAATCTTAAAAGATAAAAACAAAGTTTTGATCGAAGGCCTGAACAAGGTTAAAAAACACGTCAAACCCAATCCTTATAAGCAAGAGCAGGGCGGCATCAAAGATATAGAATCTCCGGTAGAAGCTTCCAACGTCAAGGTGGTTTGCGACGCTTGCGCCAACCCTACCAAGATTGGATACAGATACACGGAAGACCACAAAAAAATTCGTTTCTGCAAAAAATGCGACGAAAATTTCTAAAGAGGTTCAGATCATGATCAGGCTTGAAAGTATTTACAGGGAGGACATATCTCCCCGGTTGCTTAAAGAATTCAATTATAAGTCCACTATGCAGATACCAGCTGTTCAGAAAGTAAATCTGAATATGGGGCTTGGAGAAGGAAGTCAAAACAATAAGCTTATCCAGGACGCCGTGAGCGAATTGACCCTGATTGCCGGACAGAAGGCGGTCATTACAAGGGCCAAAAAATCCATAGCCGCGTTTAAGCTGAGAGAAGGCATGCCTGTGGGGTGTTATGTTACCCTCAGGCGTTTAAGAATGTGGGCTTTTCTGGATAAGCTTTTAAATGTAGCGTTGCCCAGAGTCAGGGACTTCCGGGGAATTCCCGATCGTGGCTTTGACGGCCGTGGTAATTTTACCATGGGCATCAAAGAACATACCATTGTTCCGGAAATTGATCTGGACAAAATTGAAAGAACAAAAGGGATGAACATCACCATTGTTACATCCGCAAATACGGATAAAGAAGGCAAAAGTCTGCTCACAATGCTGGGCATGCCTTTTAAAAAGTAAGGAGGATCGTCTTGACCAGAACATCATTAATGGTGAAATCCAGGCGTAAACCTAAATTTTCATCGCGCAGGTATAATAGATGTCCAATATGCGGCAGGCCCCGCGCTTTTATGCGCAAGTTCGGGATTTGCAGGATCTGTTTCAGAAACATGTCCCTGGCCGGAGAGTTGCCGGGAGTTCGTAAATCAAGTTGGTAGATTCCAAGAGAGGTATAAAAACATGCCAGTAGTTGATCCCATTGCGGATATGCTGACCCGCATCCGAAACGGTCATATGGCTTTGCACAAAAAAGTGCTGGTCCCCCTTAGTAAAGCCAAGATTTCTATCGTTGAGATACTTGCTGCGGAAGGATTTATTCAGAATTATACAATCGAGGATAACAATATTGTTATCAATCTCAAGTATATGGGTTCCAAGCCGGTTGTAAAGGGCTTGAAAAGAATAAGCAAGCCCGGCCGCAAGGTCTATGTCCCGGTAACTGAGATTCCAGCAGTCAGAAACGGACTTGGTATTTGCATTCTGTCTACTTCCCAGGGTGTGCTTGAGGGCGTTCAAGCCCGTAAACAAAACGTGGGCGGCGAGCTCATCTGTGAAATATGGTAGGTAGGTAAAAAATGTCACGAATAGGTAAAGAGCCCATCAATGTTCCCAAAGGGGTTGAGATAAAGCTGGATAAATCACGCGTCCAGGTCAAGGGGCCCAAGGGAGAGTTAAGCGTAGATCTTCATTCCAAGATTGATATCAATGTCGATAATGAAGTCATCCAGTTAAGCCGCATTGACAATAGCAGAACAGCCAGGGAACAGTGGGGCCTCAGAAGAACACTCTTAAATAATGCCGTTCTTGGAGTATCCAAAGGCTTTGAAAAAACCCTGGAGGTAATCGGAGTCGGATACAAGGCAGATCTTCAGGGACAGATCATTGTCCTGAACGTGGGATATTCCCATCCGGTGAAGATTGATCTGCCCAAAGGTATTGATGCAAAGGTGGAAAAAAATAAGATTGTTTTGAGTGGAATTGATAAACAGGCTGTCGGGGAGCTGGCAGCAGTAATCCGCCGTGTGCGTCCTCCCGAGCCATATAAAGGCAAAGGGATCAAGTATGAAAACGAGCAAATCAGACGTAAAGCCGGTAAATCCGGCAAGAAATAATGAGTAACGCCATGAAAATATCCAAGAAGCAATCAAGGTCCAAGAGAAAGATTCGAATCAGGAAGAAACTCAGCGGTAGTGAAAACAGACCCAGACTGGTGGTATTCAGATCCAACAAGCATATTTACGCCCAGATCATTAATGATGAAAAAGCCAGCACTCTGGTGTCCTTTTCTTCCCAGAATATGGACGGTGAAAACAAGCTCAACCTTGAAACCGCCAAGAATGTCGGGAAAAAGATCGCCGAGAAGGCACTGAGCCAGAATATCAATGCAGTGGTGTTTGACCGAAACGGCTACTATTATCATGGCCGGGTACAAGCTTTAGCCGATGGGGCCAGAGAAGTGGGATTAAAATTCTAAGAGGTATGTATGCAGCAGAATGATTTGGAACTTATAGAAAAAATAGTGCATCTTAACCGTGTGGCCAAGGTGGTCAAAGGCGGAAGAAGATTCAGATTCAGTGCTCTGGTGGTTGTAGGCGACGGCAAGGGCAGAGTCGGTTATGGACTCGGCAAGGCCAATCAGGTGCCTGACGCCATTAGAAAGGCTTCTGACAAGGCTAAAAAGAATATGTTTGATGTCAGTCTGGCCGGATCAACCATACCCTTTCAGGTTATTGGGGCTTATGGAGCGGCAAGAGTCATGCTCAAGCCTGCCAGCGCGGGAACCGGAATCATCGCCGGTGGTCCTGTTCGTGCGGCCATGGAGGCCATTGGAATAAAAAATGTCCTGACCAAGGCCATCGGGACGAACAATCCGCATAATGTTGTCAAGGCCACACTTCAGGGACTCAGAACCCTGACTAACCCGGAGGCTGTTTCCAGGCTTCGTGGCAAATCAGTCGAATACGCTGAAGTAAGGTAGCCGGTCGTAAATATTTCCAGGAGACTTAAAGATGAAAATCATGCTGAAAAGAAGTTTTATCGGACTAAAGCCGAATCAAAAAAAAACCCTGACCGCGCTCGGCTTTAAAAAACCTAACCAGGTAATTGAAGTCAAGGATAATGATTGTGTGGCCGGCATGGTGAACAAGGTTAAAACATTTGTTGAGGTTATCAA
>SKKD01000172.1 GCA_007121655.1 Desulfonatronovibrio sp.
CGACGGCGAATGCGTTGACGTATGCCCCGTTGAAGTTTTTGAACTTAAAGACGGCAAAGCCGATGCCGTCAACATGGAAGAATGTCTTGGCTGCGAATCCTGCGTAGAGGTTTGCGAGACCGAGGCTATAACGGTTGTCGAAGTTTAAGCCTGATCTTCACAGGGGGCCGTTCAGGCCCCCTTTTTTTTGAGCCGATAACCTAAATACCTCTTCAGCTTTAAGACACCCACTTACAAGCCCGATTGAAATCCAGCCTGAATCCCAGCGGATTAAGGTTGTGAATCATTAAAAAAAGCATTATCATATCTCGTTTCAAACGAATAGTATTTCGCTAAGGAGGAATAGATGGATTTAGGAATTGATATTAATATATATCTTAAGAAATATAAAAAGCTTATGGAGAGTACGGATCAGATTTTTGAAAAAATTAAAAGTGATTTTCCCAAGGAAGTTAAATGTGAACCAGGGTGCACTGAATGCTGTTTTGCCCTGTTTGACCTCTCCCTCGCAGAAGCACTTTATCTTAATGAAAAATTCAGCGAACTTGACCATGATCTGAAAAACAGTATCCTTATTGAGGCGGACAAGGCGGACAGGCAGCTGACAAAAATAAAAAAGGAGCTTTATAAAGAGCATCAGCAGGGTGTTCCGGAACGGGAAATTTTAGAAAAAGCGTCCAGACTGAAGGTGCGTTGTCCCCTTCTAGTTGAAAATAAATGCATTCTTTATGATCACCGACCCATCACCTGCCGATTGTACGGGATTCCCATGAATATGAATGAAATGACCGCAAGCTGTGCAGAATCCGGCTTTGAAGCCGGCAAGGAATACCCGGCTGTACATATGAACAAAGTTCATGACATGCTTGCTGCCATCAGCCGGGAAATTGCAGAAGCCGTCAATTCAAGATATCCTGAACTTCACACCATGCTGGTCCCGGTATCAATGTGCCTTCTGACGGAATACAACAAAGAATATCTTGGGGTGAAGAATGATGATGAGCCATCCCAAAAGGATTCTCCAAAAGACACTCCTACAAAGGAATGGGTTTTGGGGCCTAAGGAGTAAAAAGAATGAGCAGCGAAACTATACAAGCCCAGGACCAGAAAAAGTTAATGTACGATTCCCTTTCTCCCAGAAGAAAAAAATTCATTGACCGGATCGGCTTTGATAAATGGGATCCCTTCCAGGAGCCCAAGCATCCAATAGAGATCAGAACAGATTCCACCCGAAGAACCAGTAAGGAACTCATGCTTAAGTTTCTGCGGGACTTCCAGCCGGAGAATTACAGTAACGCATATGGCAGAGGAGTCCTTGAAATGTGCATTGGGATCATAAACGGAGATGACAAGTGCAGAGCCATGTATGAGTTTTCACTCTGGTACAGGGATCTTCTGGAGCACGAGAAAAAAGAATTTAAAACCGGACCATAATGGAGAAAGATCAATGAGCAAAATGACACCTGATGAACAGATTAAACAGCTTGAAGAAAGGCTGAAGAAGAATCCCGAATGCGGGATAACCTGTTACAATATCGGGGTTAACTACATGGTTAAACGAGATTTTGAACAGGCCAGAAAGTATTTTAAGGAAGCAATTAGAATAAATTCCGATATTGCAGAAGCGTACGTTCAGCTTGGAGGCATTGCCATGAGTGAAGGGGATCTGGACGCCTGCTTCAGCTACAATGACATGGCCAGCAAGGTTAGACACCGTTTTGCCGTCCCTCATGGCAACATGGGCTTTGTGCATCTGCAAAGGAACGAAGTGGACAAGGCTATAGCATCCCTCAGGAGGGCTATTTCATTTGATCCTAAGTTTGTCCAGGCTCACGCCACTTTGGGCAGCGCCTATCTCATGCAGGGCGATATCGATGGATGCATCGCCCAGAGCGAGAAGACCATTGAACTGGAGCCGAAATTTGGCCCCGCCTTCAATAATATGGGGCTGGCTTACATGGAAAAAAATGATTTTGCCAAGGCCAAAGAGTGTTTTGATAAGGCTGCTGAAACCGGGTACGAAGTAGAAGCAGAAGTTCTTAAAGATCTGGAAGAAAGCCTGGCTGCCCGATAAGAACCTTTTGCTTTTTCCCAGTGAAATGTCGTAATGCAGACCATGCAACGATTATTCGGCCATGAGGGCACTGAAGGAGTTTTCAGAATTTTGTGCGCAAAGTCTTTTATAAATATCATACGAAACAAATCTGATCTGATTTAAACGGGAAAATTTAATTGACACAAGCGTATATTTGTGGAAAAAATCACAAGACAGACCATTATTATCATAACTGAGCAGTGAGCGTTGTGTAGCCGTCAGCTTCATTTTTAATGGGGCGGCTTTTTAATTATAAGGATGTAACCATAATTTAAGGAGGATTTTCAATGCCTAAACATGAAACCCCTTTGCTGGATCAGCTGGAAAGCGGTCCCTGGCCTAGTTTTGTGTCTGATCTGAAGAGGCAGTCAGAGTCAAGACATGCCAAGAAGAATGAGATTGAATACCAGATTCCTGAAGATGTTGTTGACGATCTTCTGGGCGTTCTTGAGCTTTCCTACAAGGAAGGCGAGGTTCACTGGAAACACGGTGGAATCGTAGGCGTGTTCGGATACGGAGGCGGAGTTATCGGACGTTATTGCGACCAGCCTGAGCAATTTCCCGGGGTAGCTCACTTTCACACCATGCGCGTTAACCAGCCTGCTGCAAAGTACTACAAGTCAGATTTCCTGCGAAGCATTTGCGACCTCTGGGATTTCCGAGGCAGCGGACTGACCAACATGCACGGATCCACCGGGGACATCGTGCTTTTGGGAACAAGGACCGAGCAGCTTGAAGAAATTTTTTATGAGCTGACCCACAATATTAATACCGACCTTGGAGGTTCTGGATCCAACCTGCGTACTCCGGAGTGCTGCCTTGGCGAGTCCCGCTGTGAATGGGCCTGCTACGACTCCCAGGAACTGTGCTACCAGCTGACCCTGGAATACCAGGACGAACTCCACAGGCCTGCATTTCCTTATAAGTTCAAGTTTAAGTTTGATGCTTGCCCCAATGGCTGCGTAGCTTCAATAGCCCGTTCCGACCTTTCTTTTATCGGTACCTGGCGCGATGAGATCCGTATCGATCAGGAAGCAGTAGCTGCATACGTCGGCGGAGAGATTGCTCCTAACGGCGGCGCGCATGCCGGCAAAGACTGGGGTCCTTTTGACATTCAGAAGGAAGTTGTTGACCGCTGTCCTACAGAGTGCATGTGGATGGAAAACGGCAATTTGAAAATCAATGACAAAGAATGCACCCGCTGTATGCACTGCTTGGCTGTAATGCCCAGAGCTCTGCGCATAGGCAATGACCGTGGTCTGTCCATTCTTTGCGGCGCCAAGGCCCCTATTCTAGACGGTGCTCAGATGGGATCACTTCTGGTTCCTTTCATCAAGGCGGAAGCTCCATATGATGAGATCAAGGAAGTTATTGAGAACATATGGGATTGGTGGATGGAAGAAGGAAAGAACCGTGAGCGTATCGGTGAAACAATGAAGAGAACAGGTTTCCAGAAGCTGCTCGAGGTTACCGGAATCAAACCCATGCCACAGCATGTTCAGGAACCCAGGACCAATCCGTACATCTTCTGGAAGGAAGAAGAAGTGCCCGGTGGTTTTGAACGCGATATCGCAGACTACAGATCACGCCATCAAAAATAAGGGAGGTAACAAATGGCTTTTATATCATCAGGATACAATCCAGACAAGCCGATGGAAGACAGGATTTCCGACATCGGCCCCAGGCATTATTCAGAGTTTTTGCCTCCGGTTATCAAAAACAACAAAGGCAAATGGCTCTGGCATGAAATTCTTGAGCCCGGTGTGCTTATGCATAAATCCGAAAGCGGCGATGAAGTTTACACCGTGCGGGTAGGCTCTCCAAGACTGATGGGCACCGAGACTATTCGTGAGGCTTTGGAAATCGCGGACAAGCATTGCGACGGATATCTTCGCTTCACCACCAGGAACAATATCGAATACATGGTGGACAGCAAAGACAAGCTTGGACCTCTAAAGGAAGACCTTACCTCCCGCAAACATACCGGCGGAAGTTTTAAGTTCCCCATTGGCGGAACCGGAGCAGGCGTCACCAATATTGTTCATACGCAGGGATGGGTCCATTGCCATACTCCGGCAACCGATGCATCCGGTACCGTAAAGGTAGTTCTGGATGATCTGTTCGAGGAGTTCCAGCAGATGAGACTTCCTGCCCAGCTCAGGATCTCCATGGCTTGCTGCCTGAACATGTGCGGGGCCGTGCATTGCTCTGATATCGCCATTCTTGGCTATCACCGCAAGCCTCCGCTGATCGACCATGAGCATCTTGAAAACCTTTGTGAAATCCCGCTCGCTGTTGCGTCTTGTCCTACGGCAGCCATCAGGCCTACCAAGATCGAAATTGACGATCCCAAGACCGGTGAAAAGAAAACAGTCAAAACCGTGGCTATCAAGAATGAAAGGTGTATGTTCTGCGGTAACTGCTATACCATGTGTCCGGCTCTTCCATTGACGGATGCAGAAGGCGACGGCCTGGTCATCATGGCCGGCGGTAAGGTTTCCAACCGCATTTCCAACCCCAAGTTCTCCAAAGTCGTCGTGGCCTTTATTCCCAATGAAACACCGCTCTGGCCCTCACTAGTCAAGACTGTTCGCAAGATCGTCGATGCCTATGCCAAGGGAGGCCGAAAATACGAACGTGTAGGTGACTGGGCCGAAAGGATCGGTTGGGAACGATTTTTCGAGGCATGCGACCTTGAGTTTACCCACCACCTTATTGACGATTTCCGTGATCCTGCTTACTACACTTGGAGACAAACAACCAACTTCAAGTTTTAGAATGTTTGTTAATTAAGATACGGCGCCGTCTTCGGGCGGCGCCAACAAAAAAGGATGGTGTTTATGGATCAAGAAGCAGCAAAACAGGAAATAATGAATTTTTTGGAATCCAAGAAAGGGACCAAAACAAAATTTTATTTTAATGATTTTACCAAGCTTTTTCCGGATATGAAATCAAGAGAAGTAAAAAAACTTTTGACCTCCCTTGTCCAGGAGGAAAAACTGGTGTTCTGGTCAAGTGGAAGTACAACAATGTACGGAATGAAAGATGCCGGGAAGACATCCGAGGGATAAAATCCTCAAAGTTTTTTGTAAATTTCCTTAGTGGAACGACAAACCGACATAAAATATAATTTTCCGAGGATAACCCTGGCCGGGCTTAAAGGCGGGTCGGGTAAAACTATAGTATCACTAGCATTAGGCAGGCTTTTTTCTCAGAAAGGCCTGAAAGTCAAACCTTTTAAAAAGGGCCCGGATTACATTGATGCAAAATGGTTGTCCCTCGCATGCGGCAACAGTGCTTCAAATCTGGACCCTTTTTTATTTCCCGCCCCAAAAGTAAAATCACTGTTCTGGTCATTTGCGAATGAAT
Source organism: Desulfonatronovibrio sp. (assembly GCA_007121655.1). GTDB lineage: Bacteria > Desulfobacterota > Desulfovibrionia > Desulfovibrionales > Desulfonatronovibrionaceae > Desulfonatronovibrio. Next base: position 5,465 of record SKKD01000172.1, read on the forward strand.
ATGATCTGGCCCTGATTGAAGGCAACAGGGGGCTCTTCGACGGCAAAGACGTCAAGGGATCATATTCAACTGCGGAATTATCCAGAATCCTCGAAGCGCCGGTCATTCTGGTTGTTGACTGCACCAAGGTAACACGCACTGTCGCGGCCATCGTCCTGGGATGTAAGCTTTTTGAAAAAGATCTTAATCTTGCAGGGGTTATACTGAACCAGACGGCAGGAGCAAGACACAGAACCATTACCCGCCAGTCCATCGAGAAATATACCGATATACCTGTACTTGGAGCCTTGCCCAAGTTGGCGCTTAATCCAATTCCGGAAAGACATATGGGGCTGATTTCCGATCAGGAACATGAGGGCCGGGAAAATATTTTTTCCAGCTTAACTGATGTAGTCTCCCAGAATTTGGATTTAGATGCCATTCTCGATATTGCCGGAAAAGCTCCTCCATGCAGAGAGATTTTTCCCTCGGTCTTTCCCGGGCGAGTGCCCGCAGGTAATGACCCTCCTGTTATCGGAGTTGTAAGGGACAAGGCTCTATGGTTTTATTATCAGGAGAACCTTGACGCTTTAACGAACCAGGGGGCAAAACTTGTTGACCTAAGTCTGTTGAACGGTGACAAGTGGCCAGAAATTCACGGGCTTTACCTTGGTGGCGGTTTTCCCGAGACCATGGCCAGGTCTTTAGATGAAAATACCCTGCTGAGAGCAAGACTGCAAAGTTTGTCTGTTGAAGGTCTTCCCATTTACGCGGAATGCGGGGGATTTATGTATCTTGCCCGGAGCCTTGAATATGAAGACAGATGCTATTCAATGGCGGGCATTTTTCCTTTGAGAACGAAACTTTTCAAAAAACCTCAGGGACACGGATACGTCAGCGCTGAAGTTGTTCGAAGAAATCCGTTTTTTCCCGTGGGAGCTAAGATATCCGGACATGAATTTCATTATTCCAAATGCATTCCTGTTCCTGAAGATATCAATTTTTGTTACAGCCTGAGCAGGGGGGTTGGGATAAGTAAAGGGCTGGATGGTCTGGGTTTTCGTAACGTTCTTGCGGGTTATTTGCACATTCATGCATTCGGCGCAGAAGAATGGGCCGTAAACTTTGTAAGAGCCGCGAGTATTTACAAGGATGTCCGGTCTTCAGGTTCCGGGCCTTGCCCCGATATAGACTGTGAAATTCAAGCCTAATGTCTTTGTGTAAGCTTTATAAGCAAATTCTGCTTAACTGAAAAAAAATGAACTGCCTTCTGCATGATTTCCTTGTAAATCCTGTTTATATCCGCACGTCCTACTGCCTTTAGGAGAACGCAGATCCCCTTGGAACTGCCAATCCCCTGCTAGGATTACATCCAAGAAAAGAACAGAACTCCAAAGCCTGGCTGGTGAATTGATTGTACTTATCATAGAGAATGAGCGGTGACATCATTTTAAGACCCGGTCTTGCATTTTTTACGCCTTCAACCATAACAAGTCCGGCTGGTTTTGCAAGTTTCCCATATACCGGCAGAATCCTTTTGGGAGTCAGAGAATGTCGCTTCATTTTCTCCAGCAGGTTATCCAGCCTTTCAGCTCTGAAAATAATCCCGCATTTCCCCTTGTTTTTGAGCAAAAAAGCCGCTGCCTTGAAAAACAGGTCCAGTTCAGCATGATCGCAGAAAGATGCCTTAAATCTGGAAATATCCTGAGGAGCCCTGCCTGACTCAGGTATTCTGTAAGGAGGATTAGCAACCGCAAGGTCAAATGTTTCGGCCTGAAAGGATTTGCTGTTTACCTTGCAAACATCCATTTCCAAAGGTGTAAACCTGGTGGAGAGTTTCAATAAAGCCGTGTTTTTATGGGAATGATTTATCATATCCGGACAATTATCCAGGCCTGTAACATGGATATCTTTCTGGGGATTGGCGAGGATCAGGCCAAGTCCGATCACTCCGCAACCGCATCCTATATCCACAACCTTGTTTTCCTGAGCAGGGGATATAAAACAGGACAATAGAAGTGAATCCACGGAAAAGCGAAAACCTGTCTCAGGCTGGCTGAGCCCTCTGGGAAACTTTTCCCGGTTGTTTTTTTCAACAGGGCATTCAGGCAAGTTTGTCACCCCAAAGATGAAACAGGACACCCGTGGGAAGCTTGGGATAAAAATAAGTGGATTTTCTGGGCATGACCTGTCCGGTTTCACATACTTCCCGGAGTACTTCCATCGGCACCGGTTTCAGAAGAAAGCCTGCGGGAGCAGCCCCGGAATCAACCTTGCTGATGACCTTATCCTGATCATGGGTATAACTGATAAATTCACCTGAAGCCAGCTGTTCGTCTGAGAGCTCCATGGCTCGCCTCAGGAAAAGCTTATCCAGAACATAGGCTCCAATCCTGGAAAAAATATCAGAGGGATGATGCCTGGGAGTAAAAAGTGCAAAACATTTTGAATAGTAAAGAATAAATGAATCAGCACGGCCTTGTTCGGAAACTTCCGGGAAGTCTGCTGTAAAGCTTATGTTGAATTCATCTTTTGCCAGACTTATTATCCGTTCCCAGTCAAAGTTCTTTTTTGGAGAAATTATTCTGTGGTAAGGAAATATTTCCAGGCCCGGAGAAGAAATATTGCTTAAATAGATAAAAACATAATTCCAGGGAGCATTTTCACTTTCAGGCATCAGCTTCTTGTAATTGAGGGCGGTTTCATAGCGGTGATGCCCGTCGGCAATAAATATTTTTTTGTCCCTCATCAGGTTTTCAATGGCCTGATTATGATGACCTGGGACTTCCCAAATCCTGTTGAAAACGCCCGGTTCCTGGGAAAAGGAAA
>SKKD01000138.1 GCA_007121655.1 Desulfonatronovibrio sp.
GCGGCAAAGGCTGATGCAAGAAAGGAAGGAGCCAGTACCGCGGTAAGCCAGTAATCGCGGCCGGGAAGACCGGCGTACAAAAAGGCGGTTACGGTATGAATACTGACTGCCCAGGGTATGGACAGATAGATAAACGGCTTGATCCATTTGGGTGGACCAACCTGCTTGCGCTCCGACTGGAGCGTTACCCAGCCGATGAGAATGTTAAGAAACAAATAACCGTTGAGTACTATCATATCCCAGAACAGGACTGATGTGGGAGTGGCATAAATAATAACATTCATCAGTCTTTGAGGCTGACCAAGATCAACCACGATAAATAAAAGGCACATGATCACTGCTGCAACGGCAAGAAATTCACCAAGGACGAGCATCCTTCCGAAGGCCTTGTAGTTATGCAAATACTTCGGAATGACCATCATTACGGCTGAAGCCGCCACGCCAACCAAAAAGGTAAACTGGGCAATATAAAAACCCCAGGATACTTCACGGTTAAGTCCTGTTATGACCAGTCCCTGGTCCAGCTGCATAAAGTAAGCGCCGGCACCGATTCCCATGATGACCAGTAAAAATCCCAGCCATCCCCAGTAGAGAATATTTCCTTTTAAAGCTTTCTCAAGCATCATACACCCCTTATATTAGATAAAAAACTTTAGGACCAGTGCCCAGCTTAGGTTTGCGCACCAGGGAATATCTTTCACTAAGGGCTCTCCTGACGTCTGACCCGGGATCATTTAAATCTCCAAAAAGCAGAGCCCCGTCGGAAGCTTCCACGCAAGCCGGCATTTGTCCCTTATCAAGGAGATGCGAGCAAAATTCGCACTTTTCAACAACCCCCATGGTCCTGGTGGGATATTCAGGATCAATTGTTTCCAGATGTAATCTGGGATCAGAAAAGTTAAAGCTTCGGGCGCCGAATGGACATCCCGCCATACAGAACCTGCAGCCGATACACCTGTGAAAGTCCATGAGCACTATCCCGTCAGTGCGTCTGAAAGTAGCCTTGGTTGGGCAGACTCTTACACAGGGTGGGTTTTCACAATGGTTGCAAAGTGTGAGAAACTGTTTTCCGGCTGCATCAGCCAGGTGGGGGTGAGACTGATCGTAGAACAGATTCTCGAAAGGCTCTGTCCATATCCACTTAATGTTCTGATGGGGTTCGATCTCCGGAACATTGTGCAGTGAATGACAGGCGTCAATGGCGGCATCAATGACCTCTGGAGTCAACATTCTGGTATCTATGGTCATAGCCCATTGCTGGGCGGTAAGCCTTTCTGCCTCCACAAAGTACCTGGAATTGGGATTACGGGCCCCTGCCAAAGAGGGACATATACTCCAGCCAAGGGCGGCAAAGCCTGCCATCTTGATGAATTTTCTTCTGCTGCTCTTCATTTATTCAACCCCCTCTGGCTCTATGTGACAGGCCCAGCAGTAAGGAGATACCGATACGGAATCATGACAACGATCGCAAAACTGCTCCTTGTCATCATGACAGTCCATGCAGGTTTTGGTAAGGCTCATGGCATACATCTCACCGGTAAGCGAGCTTTCATACAACCCGTAGCCGTCGCGGACATAAGCGTCGCGCCATTGATCAAGAATCGTCATGTGCTCGGCCCTGATAAACTCAACGCTCTCGATACAATTTTCATGATCCTCAGGCAAAACCAGCTCCGGAGTAACGTAAGCCTCGCCACCAATATTAAACCAGAATGGAAAAGTCATAAACAGGAAAAAAATAATTAATCCAGGAATAATTTTTTTGGAATGGTACATTATTCTTCCTCCTTACCTGGCAGTGTTTCGCCGCGCAAATCGGTTTCCCGCTCATGCTCCCCCGGCAAAATCAGAGCGTTGCCTACAAGTTCATGCACCCCGCAGACTTGAACGCCGGGAACCCAGTAGTCGACCATGGCGGTCAATGTAGCCCGGTCAATCGCGCAGATGCAGCTGAGCATGTTAACATCATGCTTGTCATGAACAAACTTAACCGCATTGGCCCTGGGCAATCCGCCCATCATCCGGATTTCTTCGTTTTCACCGGCGTTCAGGCCTGACCCTCCGCCGCAGCAGAAAGTCTGTTCTTTAGTCGTGCCCTGGGGCATTTCATGAAAAGTATCAATAACATTGTTTAGGACATATCTTGGCTCATCAAAAAAACCCATGCCCCTGGCCGGGTTGCAGGAATCATGGTAAGTTGCCCGGACATTGGCATTCCTAGATTTATTCAGGTTAAGCTTGCCGTTTTTGATAAGGTCGGCGGTAAATTCAACAATATGCACCATCTTGGTGGACGACGCGTTTTCAAACCTTGTTCCGGTTATGGGAGATATGGGCATTTCCAGAAAATCTGCCGGGCCGTTCATTGTATCCATGTACTGATGAATAACCCTCCACATGTGACCGCACTCTCCGCCCAGAATCCACTTGACTCCAAGTCTTTTGGCCTCCATATACATTTTGGCATTGAGTCTTTTCATCATTTCATGAGAAGTGAACAACCCGAAATTTCCGCCTTCGGAAGCGTAAGTGCTCCAGGTAATATCCAGGCCGTATTCTTCCTTGAGGTAATGGAAAAGAATAAGGTATCCCATGCAGGTGTAGGTCCCGGGATCGGCAAAAACATCTCCTGAAGGTGTGACAAAGAGAATATCTGCTCCGACCTTATTAAAGGTAGGCTCGGGCTTGATCCCGTATATTTCTTCAATATCGTCACAGAAGAATTCCAGCATATCCTTAAAGGCATGAGGCTGAATGCCGAGATGGTTGCCGGTCCTGTAACAATTGGCCACTGGCTGGGCTATCCACCCGATGTTCAGACCGATAAGGTTTAAGAGCTCCCGGCCGATAATGGTTATCTCCGCCTGATCAATGCCGTAGGGACAGAATATGGAACATCGTCTGCATTCTGAGCATTGATAATAATAATACCATATCTCTTTGAGCACCTCTTCGGTAAGCTTTCTTCCTCCGGCGAATCTGCCCAGAATCTGTCCGGCGGTGGTAAGTTCGCCCCGGTAAATCGATCTTAAAAGCTCTGCCCTTAATACAGGCATATTTTTGGGATCACCGGAACCGATAAAATAATGACACTTATCGGCACAGGCACCACATCTTACGCAAATATCCATGAAAATTTTGAAAGATCTGTACTTTTCCAGCCTTTCCTTCATGCCGGTAATAATCGTATTTTCCCAGTTTTCCGGCAATTTCCAGTCTTTATCCAGTGGATCCCATTTCCTGGGATTGGGCATGCCCACATATTCCAGGGGTTCAGGTCCGGCAGCGTAACAATATCTGCCCGGCTTGATATCGGCCGGAACATCCATCCAGTCCTTCCGGGGTGGTTTGTGATCAATGTTCTTAAACATTGTATCAGGTTTTTGTATTGCCATTCTTATTTACTCCTTATTTTCAGCGTTTTCTGATTTCTCTTCCAGGGGCTTTACCACTGGCAGTCCAGCCTCCACCATCTTTTCCCTGAACTCGTCTTCATAGGCGTCATACGTATGAACCTTAACAGGATAGTTCCAGGGATTGACATGCCTGACCATCCTGGTGTTGCCGGTCATATTTCTTGTGGGACTCAGGAATACCCCTCCCATGTGCATGAGTTTGCTTATGGGAAAATAAAAGAGCAACACTGAAACCAGAAACAGATGAATAAAAAAGATTACCCCGATCCCTTCCGGAGTAACGGGCCTGAAAGTAACCAGCCCCATGGACAGCTCCTTGATCGCCATGATGTCGGTTTTCAGGAAATAGCGCATTAATATGCCTGTGATAACCACCCCGATTATAAGAAAAAGAGGAAAATAGTCAGATGGAAGAGATATATAGCGCATTGAGGGGATAAGAAGCCTTCTTAGAAGAAGGTAGAACAGGGCAGCGAGAATAATTAAGCTGGATATATAAAGCACGGGAGCCCCGATCTGGAGCATGCCGTCCAATCTGTCCAGCAATACAAACGGATAAGGAACGGGTTCGGTAAAAAAACGCATGTGCCGCAAAACAATTACCAGAAATGTATAGTGGAAGAGGATGGCGAAAAGCCACAACCATTTACTGGAAGAATAAGCTATTCTTTGGCCGTCATGTATTTCCACCTTGGTATTGCGGAATAGAGAACGAAAAAGGAACACCTCGAAAAACATTCTTCCAATTACACCCCAGGTGGAGGAAGGATTTTCTAATTTGTTCTCCTTGATCCAGGGAAACGATTTTGCCTGCCCACAAGTTGAGGTGATCCTGAAAGGCACCGCAGACTTACCCCACCCTATTACCTTGAGCATAAAGCCGACAACAAAAGCCAGAACCGCCAGATATGGAATAATGACCCCGAAAAGGTACTCCATACCCAGAGTTCCTGCGCCTATCATGGCCAAGAGGATCAAGGCAAATACCAGAAACAATGAATAAATCGCTTTCATGTGCTGCTACCTCGCTTAAAGATTGAACATTATCCTAAAAAATTATTCACCGGCTTTTTTCAAAAGATTGGCTTTTTCCAGAAGCTTGTGGGTCCTGGAATTTGTAAACTCGGCTTTTTGCTTCCAAAGCTGTTCTCTGCATCTCATGTATACGTCAAAGGAAGTGTATGTAAGCAGCTCCAGACGTTCAATAAAATCAAGCCACTCGGAGATGTGATCCTGCCTGGTGACTTCCTTGCCGCATATTTCCCACACCGATTGCTTGAGCATGGGCACAAAACAGACCGCCTCGGAAGGATCAAAACCCTGAACCGCTCTGATGCGTACAATCGGGTCCACAAGTCCCTGCATCTTTTTGGAATCATATTCCATAAACAACTCATCGAATATTTTATCAAGATTGCTCCTGAAAGTATGACCTACGGGATTGGCGAACTGACCGGGTCCCCCTCTGAAAAACTGAGCCGATTCTTCAGGATAGGTGTTAGTAAATTTTAAAATCCAGAGCTTTAGGATCTGGGTCTTTTTCTCTTTGATTAGTTTGTCTAAGTTCATATTATTCTTTATTTCGCAGATATTCCCAGGTGCAACCAGTTTATCCTCAATGCCGGCAGCATTAAGAGCATTATTTTCTGGCCGTGCGGGTTTAACATCCGGTTATTTGAGAGTTAAAGATTTGAAAAGCTTTTTTCCGGGTATGATCTTCAACAGAAATTCCATTGAACATTGAACAAGGAAAAATCGACTGGTACATTAAATACTCAAGCCTGCAATTGTTGGCTGAATCTACGGGAAAGAGTTGAGTGCACTATGCTTATCGCATAGACAAAAAGTCTTTCTATGGCGTTATTGGTGGTCTTCTTAAATCAGCTCTCATTTATCGTCAAGACAATTTGAGAAAAAAATAACAAGAAATAACCAACACAACTTATTTTAATTCAGATAGTTATAAAAATTAAATATTTTTCAACTTTGTTTTTGAACGTGGGGGTGAGACAAAACGGGATCGGGCACTGGAAATGGAAGGATACTCCGGCGTGAAAAAAGACTTATCCCAAAAGCAGACACCGTAGATATCAGATAGCGGCTGCAATCAGTTCTCATTTATATCTATATTAACAGGTTTTTTTAGTCTGCTGACCTTTGGAATGCGCACCCGCAGGATTCCGTTCTTGAAAACAGCAGTTATTGAAGAAGACTCCACATAGTCCGGAAGAAGAAAAACACGGCTGAAAGGCCCGTAGGATCTTTCAAGCGTTTGGTAAGCGCTTCCGGATGCTTCTTTTTCAAGCATTTTTTCTCCATAAACCATGATCTGGTTGCTCTGGGTTTCCAGATTGATATTTTCCTGGGAAACTCCGGGCAATTCCATTTCAATCACCAGATGAGTAGGTGTCTCATAAAAATCGGCCACAGGCTGCCACAAGGAAAGCCGGTTTCTCTCATTCCTTGATTTCATCTTCAGATTCATGGTTTCATTCATTATCTTGTCCATTTCATCACGCATGCTTTTTATTTCAATCCACGGGTTACTCTTCTTAGCCATAACAACCTCCTGATGGCCTCCTGAACGTACTTTCTGCAAATCCCGGCAAAGCTTAATCAAACACAACCATAAGTCATGTTAAATCACAAATTTTGTAAACAATCTGCCTTCTCTGTCAACTTATATTTTCAGCCCACGCGGCAGGCAGCCGTCATCTGCCATATTTGTCACGGTTTTCCGGGAGGGAAGGTCTAAAGTCTATCAGTCTCCCCCTGGTTCATCTAACCTGCAGGTTGACAAACTTCGTACTTATAATATCCTGATAGGAATGTGGTTCAACAGATCAACCACTTTAAAACTTCGTTGCTGGTCCCTCACAACCAGTATTAAACTGACTATCAACTTAAACTTTTACCCGCCAGGATTTTTATGACTCAGAAATATAACACATCAACCCAAAAAATCGGTCCGGCCAAGGTTAATTCCCCCCTGCCGGCCTGCCGGTTTATTGACGATCAGAAACTAATCTCAATAAACGTTGATCCTGAAATGCTTGACGAGGAAGATAACGGACCGATCAGTATGCTGTTTGAAGGAGCCGGTCCCAGAAAAAAACTTTATTTTGATCCTTCCAAAACCAAGTGCGCAATCGTCACCTGCGGCGGGCTGTGTCCCGGGATCAACGATGTGATCAGAGCTATCGTCATGGAAGCCCACCATAATTATAATGTACCGTCAGTACTCGGGATTCGGTTTGGTCTGCAAGGATTTATTCCGGACTACGGGCATCCGGTTATGGAACTGAGACCTGAAAATGTTTCCCAGATCCATGAATTTGGCGGCACCATCCTGGCTTCATCAAGGGGACCTCAACCCCCTGAAGATATAGTGGACGCTATGGAAAGGATGAATATCAGCATCCTGTTCATGATCGGAGGCGACGGCACAATGAAGGCCGCACAGGTTATCCAGGAAGAAGTGACCCGGCGGAACAATAAAATGTCCATTGTGGGTATCCCGAAAACAATTGATAACGACGTCAATTTCATTTCCAAAACATTCGGTTTTGATACGGCTGTAGAAAAGGCCACCGAAGCTATCCGCTGCGCCCATACTGAAGCCCTTGGAGCCCCAAACGGCATCGGCATGGTCAAACTTATGGGACGTGAGTCAGGATTTATTGCGGCCCAGGCCACCATAGCCCTCCAGGAAGTCAATTTTGTCTTAATTCCTGAATTTTCGTTTGAACTGCATGGAGATAACGGACTGCTTATACAACTGGAAAAAAGACTGAAAGCACGAGGACACGCAGTTATCGTTGTAGCTGAAGGCGCTGGTCAGGAACTCTTTGAACGTAAAGGTGCCGACCCATCCGGAAATATCATTCTAGGGGATATCAGTTCGGTATTAAGAGCTGAAATTGATGAACATTTCAAGCAGAAGAACATCTCCATCACCCTGAAGTTTATAGATCCGAGTTATATAATCAGGTCTGTGCCGGCCAACTCCAATGACCGGGTTTACTGCGGCTTTCTGGGCCAGCACGCAGTGCACGCGGCTATGGCCGGAAAGACCGGCATGTTGGTCAGCATGCTGCATGACAGATTTATTTATCTTCCCCTCTCACTAACTACTCATAAGAGAAGAACTATAAACACCAACTCCAACTACTGGGGATCAGTCCTGGCCAGCACGGGCCAGAGCATGACGATGCGGAACGAATCAACCGGGCTGAATAAAGGCTCCAGAAACTGCTCCAGGGTTCAGACCGCAGAGAATACTCAAAAAGCATGATTGAAAGGCGTTTAGACTCGCCTCAAGGAGCTGAAAGTGGAAAAAATCGACCTTAAATGTGTTTCCAATACTGATCCTGACCTGATGCAGATCTTCAGACCTTTTGCCCTGAAGATGGAAGAACAATCACTGCCTCCAATAGTAATAAACTTGTTTAAATGCTATTTTTCTCAACTTATTTTCGGCAGTCAGGGTAAACTTAACAAAAAAGAGATCCTGCCTTTGGATCAGAATGAACTGCAAAACCTGGACTCTATCTCACAGTATGAAGAAGAGGCTGCCGAGGCAATATCCGAGCTTGTCGTGATCAAACTCAACGGAGGTCTCGGAACCAGTATGGGCATGGAAACAGCCAAGTCCCTGATCAGGGTCAGGGACGGGAAAACCTTTCTGGATTTGATTCTTGACCAGGTCTTAATCCTCAGGGAAAAATATAA
>SKKD01000085.1 GCA_007121655.1 Desulfonatronovibrio sp.
CAGCGAACATAACCCAATAGAGCCACTGATCAGAGCCCTCCCGGTCTTCTCCGAACCATGCCAGGAGTCCCAGTTCGGTCACCCCGAACAAGGTGCCCGAGGCCGCTCCGAGGAAACCAGCCTGGATCAGAGTACTGCGCTTGGTTTTCCTGATGCTTCCAAGCACGTCTTCTGGCCAATGGCTCAAAGGGGGCCGGTCTGAACGGGTACGGCCAAGCATCCAGCGCAGCCCCAGGCGCTCGAAGACATTAAGTGTGTCAGTGTGCGGTTTAGCAGGGCGCATTCACGGATCAACTCCTTGCCAGACTGAAGCTTAAAGGTACATCAGTCTTTATAAGCATTTCAGCGTACCGTCTCAGCAATAATCCTGGCGACCTCTTCATCAGAAGCCGACATCACATCGGCCACCTCGGGAGGCATCATCTCCAGAAAAACACCGGTAGTCAAACGGGCGATAAACACTTCCCCTTCTGAAGTCTGATAGATGCTCACCCTGCAGGGCATAAAAGCGGAAATGGGTCGATAATCGTCATTGCCGAGTATTTGCGCACTGTATTTTCCGCTGCACACATCAAGAATTACCACCGGGTCCAGGGTATAGCCTCGCCTGGAGAGCACCCCCGCCATGTTGTTGACATTGAGTACACTCCATCCGGCCTTGTCTGCCTCTTCCTTGAAAGATTCAAGGGTCTGGGGGAAAGACTTGTTGCTCCGCTCAACCTGTACCATTTGATGCAGATCATCTGCCTCTTCCCCGGCCATGGCCTGACCGGACAACAACAAGGTCAGGGCCAGCAGAATTATACCGTTCAAGATGATTGTCCGCCTCGATCCTGCAAGGTTCTTAGCAGCGATTCTGTTGTTCATTATGCCTTCTCCTTTGTTTATGATTCTGAATTACAGTCCTAATCTCAAATTTTGCCTGCTCGTCCAGGGCTTGCCAGCCCTGGCAATGCTCTTATCAAATATTATGTTAGTTCCATAAGAACCAGTCAGGTTCGATAAATATCAGGAAGGAAGTTATGCCCTCTGAAAATATAACCGATACAAAAAAGTTAAACAGTCTCAGAAATGAATCAAGTCCATATCTTCTTCAGCACGCCTCAAACCCGGTTGACTGGCTTCCCTGGAACCAAAATGCCTTTGATCTGGCGGAAAAAAAAGACAGACCGATATTTTTGTCCATTGGGTACTCCACTTGCCACTGGTGTCATGTTATGGCCAGGGAATGCTTTGAAGATCCCGATGTTGCAAGGATCATGAATGAGCACCTGATATGTGTAAAGGTGGACAGGGAGGAAAGACCGGAAATCGATCAAATATATATGACGGCGAGCCTTTTAACCGGAAGACCCGGCGGCTGGCCTCTGTCTGTGTTCATGACTCCAGGGGGCAAACCTTTCATGGTTACCACTGTCATTCCCAAGGAATCAGACCTGGGCAGAACCGGAATGAAGGAGCTGGTGCCAAAGATAAGTCAAGCCTGGAAGAACAGCAGGGAAAGAGTTCTTGAATCCGCCCGAGGAATTGCCCGTGATTTGGAAAAACATTTCAGCCAAAGCCCGGGTGAACTCCCTGACAGTCATCTTCCTGAGAAGGCCCTGGAATATTTTACCCGTAATTTCGATCACACTTACGCGGGCTTTGGCAGGAGGCCCAAGTTTCCGTCCGCCCATAACCTTTTGTTTCTCCTGAGTCTTCATAAAAGAACAGGCAACAGGCAGGTCCTGGACATGGTGGAAAAGACACTTGAGGCCATGAGAAGAGGTGGTCTGTTTGATCAGGTCGGTTATGGATTTCATCGTTATTCAACTGATGAAAAATGGATTCTGCCTCATTTCGAAAAAATGCTTTATGATCAGGCCATGCTTCTTACAGCATATTCAGAAGCATTTTCAGTTACAGGAAATGAACTCTTCAAATCAACCGGAATAGAAACCATAGAGTACACATTCAGGGATCTGTTGTCTCCCGATGGAGGTTTTTACAGCGCTGAAAATGCTGAAAGCGAAGGAGAGGAAGGCAGGTTCTATTTGTGGACAGAGCAGGAACTGCAGGATGCTCTCAGCCCCGAGGATTTCACACTGGCCGCAAAAATTTTTAACACCAGCCCCCGTGGCAATCATCTTGACGAGGCAACCCGCAAACTGACAGGATCCAACGTACTCTATCTAAGCAAATCCCTTAATGAGTCGGCCCTTGATATGAATATCGAGCCGAATCAGCTGCTTTCCCGGATCTCCAGCATAAGGGAAAAATTGTTTCAGGCCAGATCCAGGAGGATAAGGCCCTCCAGGGATGAAAAAATTCTATGCGACTGGAATGCCCTCATGATCATGGGGTTATGCCGGGCTGCAAAAGCTTTTGGCATGCCGAGCCACCTGGATCAGGCTCAAATTACTGCCCGCTATATTCTTAATAATATGCAGGACCGTAACAATAATCTGCTGCATAGCCTTAGAGGGGAACATGAGCCGGTAAAAGGTTTTTTGGATGATTACGCATTTATGATCAGGGCATTAATCGAACTATATCAGGCAACAGGTCTGGAAAGCTATTTTGAACAGGCTGTCGCGTTCAACCGGATCATGCTGGAAAAGTTCCGGGATCCGTTAAACAAGGGGCTGTTTTTTTGCGAGGCCGGTGACCCGACGATCATTGTCCGTCCAAAGGATGCTTACGACGGAGCCCTGCCTTCCGGCAACTCCATGGTCCTGCACAACCTTGCCAGTCTGATCCGTTTAAAAGGAAACGGGCATTTACAGGACATGGCCAGAGAGATCATGAGCGCTTACTCTAACGCCGCAAACCAGGTCCCGGCAGGGCATACCTGGTTCCTGGACGGTGTTATTGAAATATATGAGCTTATGGATAAGCAGACTGAAAAGTGAACCTTAAAGAAAAAATACATCAGCCTAAAAGAATTCAGTAACTAACTATAATGGAAGGAGGATTAAAGACTATGCCAAAATGTCACGACCTGAAAAAGAATGAGGTATACGGATGCGGGCAGTGCAAGCTTGAATTGCAGGTAATCAGCGAATGCGAATGCGATGATTCGACTGAGGTATGCGCCTGCTATACTCAGCCCAACTCATGCGTTTTCAGCTGCTGCAACGAGGAAATGAAGAAAATATCCTGATTCGGCCAGCTCAACCGGCGGCCAAAACTACAAAAAATCCCGGTCTGAAATTCAGGCCGGGGTTATTTTTTGTGGTTCATCCGGGTGAAGCGTACTTTTAGCTTTTTCAAACAATAATGTGTTATCCCCAGCATATAAGGACCAGGAAAATTATTGCCGCAAGGATAACCATAAAACCGGGCTGAAATCTACCCGTAAACTCCCCCTTTGATATTTGTTGTTTCGTATTACTTTTTAGCCTGGCTGCTGAGTTATGGTCAATGAAACCATGAGGAGGTTTATTGACCGTTGACTTAAAAATTAACCTTAATACAAGAGGAGAGTTTACCATGGCTGATTTTGATTATCCAGGAGTTTGTCTTACAAAGATTGATAAGGATCGCACCATTTTTCCCCCGGATCTGGATCCGACCCGGGAGCGGGTCAATAAGCTGCCCGATGGTTACACAAAGACGATTATTTCAGGGCTTAGAATGGCTTTTCCGGACAAATTCGACTCGGATGAAGAAGCCTACATGGCCTTTGATGTCATGAAGGCGATCATTTTCAACGGCTTGAGAAACAATGACCTTGTGGATGTTGAAGGTATGGGGGAATTCCGGCTTGAACCCAAGGATGGGAAAAGACATGTCGTGTTCACCCCGGAACCCGCACTCGAAGTCGCAGTTAATGAGTAGTTAGTCCGGATGGACAGGCGCTTTATTGTCTTTACACGTTGATCCCGGAGCAGGAGACGAAAAAAGGTCTCCTGCTCCAATCATTTTTGGTCATAACTCCGCAGATTTTTTTCTGCGGATTCAATAGTCGTAATTCATGCACGAAGTCAGCTCAAATCGCATAGATGAATATTATCAAAAGCTGAAAAAGCTCTCGGCCAGAAAAGGCTTCTATTTCAACAGAGACCACGACATGGTCCGGGAACTTTTGAAAAGTCTGCTTATCAACATGGATCGCTACGGATATGCCTCCTGCCCCTGTCGTCTGGCCAGCGGTCAGTATAAGCACGATAAAGACATCATCTGTCCCTGTGTGTACGCCGCACCGGACATTGAGGAGTTTGGAAGCTGTTATTGCCGGTTGTACGTTTCCCGGGATTGGAATGAGGACAGGATTTTGCATGTCGTTGTTCCTGAAAGACGTCCTTCGGAAAAGATCGAGGCCGGAATAAGGGCTCTTGGTGAACAGCAGCCCTGACTATGTTGAGGGTAAATCAATTTTCGCGGCATCCTGTTTTTTCTCACGTACCGGGCGGATAAAATTCAAGTGACCGCACCTTTAGTCAAAGAGCTCAGGAAACTGGTGGCTTAACATATGCTGATAGTCCCCATGCGTCATGAGATTATTAAAAGACCGCTGGACGACTTCGCTAAGGGAGGGGTGGATGTGCATTCCCTGGTAAATTGGTGCCGGGGTTTGATCCTGAGTGTACATGAGGTTTATGATTTCCTGAATCAGGATGGAAGCCTGAGGGCCTATGATGTGCGCTCCTAGAATTTTGCCAGTTGTTTCTTCCAGGATGACTTTGACAAAACAGTTCCGGAGTCCCATGGCTTCGCCCCTGGCTGTTTGGGCGAACAGTTTAAATCCGACAAGGATTTCCTCTTCTCCAAAAGAACTCACCGCCTCGGACTCTTTCACGCCCACCGACGCAATTTCCGGATAGGCAAAGACGGCGTGAGGTACGGCGTGGTAATCAACAGTCACTGGCCGTTTGAGTACTGCATTGGCATAAACCACTCTGGATTCATAATTGGCCACATGTTTGAAGAGATGCCGTCCGGTGGCGTCTCCGAATCCCCAAATATTTTTGACTGAGGTTTCAAGATAATCGTTAACCACCAGCCATCCCTCAGAATCGGTCAGTATTCCTGCCCGGTCTGTTCGAAGAATATCAGCGTTTGATGCCCGGCCAGCCGCGACCAGGAGTTTTTCAGCCGTTACCTCTTTTTCCAGTCCGGTTTCGCGGCTTCGGAACCTGACCAGAACCCCTCCCTCTTTTTCCGTGCTGACTTCGAACACTTCGTGGTTGGTTATGATGTCCATGTATTCACTCATTTCCTTCAGAGCCACTGCCGCAACTTCCGGTTCCTCACCAGGGAGGAACTGCGGATTGCGTCCCAGGATGGTCACCACGGAACCCATGGCTGAAAAAAAATGACCGTACTCCGCAGCCACATAGCCCCCGCCCAGAATAACCAGACTCTTAGGCAAATCTTTAAGCCCCAGGAGTGTATCGCTTGTCAGATATCCGCTCTTCTCCAGCCCCGGGATTTCCGGTATCGCGGGTCGGGACCCGGGACAGAGAAGGATCATATCCGCACTGATTTCTTCTTTTCCGACCCGCATTGTATATGGTCCGGTGAATTCTGCCACTTCCCCGTAATAGTCAAATGGTCCTGATCTGAGGCTCTGTTCAATTTCTTTGCTGGTTTTGGAAATGATGCTGCGCATCCGCTCCATTATGAACCGGAAGTCCACGCTCGTAATGTCTACGCGAATACCCTGCATAGCGGCTTCTTCAATATAACGCACCATCTCGGCAGGGTAGACCAGAAGCTTGCTGGGGATGCAGGCCCGGGTCAGGCAGATGCCTCCGGGTTCGTCCTTATCCACCACAGCTGCTTTGATTTCAGGGTCCGAGTTCATCAGCGCCTCTACAACGGACATGGCCGATCCCGTTCCAATAGCAATGCAATCATAGTGCTTCATATATCTCTCCGATCAATTCTGTCTGAGATTTTTTAAGTTCTCCCAAAGTCCATGAATATTTGGGTAAGCCAAGGCCAGAATTTTGCCCGGAGCAGAGGTCTTGGGGAGCAGGTAACTCTGCGGCTGGCGTAGACTGGCCCCGTATCCGGACATTCAATGACTGGTACATGTTTTTCAGCCTTCCGGTCCCTGATTGAATCATGTCTGAAAGGCACATATCCATTTTGATATAAAATTTCGTACAGGATAATTGGAAAATATCATAAACTACATCAATTCTAAATCAGCAGCTTAAAATATCAACATGCCTGTCGATTCAGTCAATGGTGAGATTTCAGTCATTCCAGGCATGTTCGTAATTATGAGAGCCCGCATCTCTATAACAGAACCGGCATGTATAGACTTCCCAAATCCGATCTGATAGAAATATTTTTAAAACTGATTGGCTTCTTTCCCGCAGGATATGAGGCTACGTGCAATTCTTGAAAGGAAATAACTTTCAAAAAGGAGATTATGTATGGAACGCAATAAGCAAGGTATCTTGTCCGCATCTAAAAAACATGGGTTTGTTAAAATACTGTTTGCTTTGCCTGCGCTGACCCTGATACTTATTTTTTTTCTTGTATCCTGTGATTCCGTCGACACGGCAGTTGATTCCCAGGTTTCGACATCAGCAGGGGAGAACAGCACCTGGAAAGAAGAGGTTCTGGCTGGTTCCACGACAATACTCTCGGATGGTAACAAACAAAAAGCTGACCAGGATGGAAAAGCAGATAATCTTTCAACTGATCTTGCGGAAATAAACCGATTTGAAGCCGGTGCCTTTGAGGATCCAGGCATTTGCAGGGGTTGCCACCAGGATATTTATGATCAATGGTCCAAAAGCAAGCACAGCTACGCATGGATCGATGAATTCTACCAGCCGGATTACCTTAGAGCCAGCAAGGAGACAGAAGGTTTTACGGATATATTTTGCGGGGAATGTCATGCTCCGGCGGCTGTTCGGACCCGCCAGCTTCCTCCTCCCGATGGAAGTCTTTTTGACGAGACATCAAAAAGAGGCGTTTTTTGTGATTATTGTCATACAGTCAAAGAGGTTGTGGAGCCGGTTAACGTAAAGACCATTTCCGATCCAGGGGATCTCAAGCGAGGGCCGAGAGGGGACGGTGAAGCTTCCTACCATGAGGTTGAGTATTCAGAAATTCATACGGATTCGGCTTTCTGCGGTGCCTGTCACAACGTGGTGCACCCAACCTCCGGAGCGGTCGTCATCGATACTTATGACGATTGGAAAGAAGGGCCCTATGCCCGGGAAGGTATCCGCTGCCAGGACTGTCACATGACACCCGGAGCCGGCGTAGAGAAAAATCCAGGGAGCTCCAGTCCCATGGGTGAGGAAAGAGATCATGTTGCAACTCATTTTTTTCAGGGGGGGAGCGTGTTTTTCCAGGAAAGAGCCGGCAATGAGAGAGAAATGGAGCTTGCCGGGAAAATGCTTGAAGCAGCAGCCGAAGTTGAAGCGGAAGCCATCATGACGGACAAAGGCTTTGAACTTCTGACCACGGTAAAAAATGTGGGAGCAGGGCACAAAATTCCGACCGGGGTTACATATATTCGCAAAATGTGGCTGGAAGTAACCGTGGTTGATGATTCGGGTGAAACAATTTTTGAATCCGGACACATTACTGAAGACAATCAAATTGACCCGGACACGGTTTTTTATCGCAAAGTTTTTCTGGACGGACAGGGCAATCTGACACCCAAAAGCTGGCTGGCAGAAGAAATCGGCTATGACCGGAGAATACCCGCAAAAGGGTATGACGAACAGGTCTTTAAGATTCTGCCTGACAGTGCCGTCAATGGAGAATATCACGTAACAGTTCGTCTCATGTATCGTTCCATGAGCCAGGATGCAGCCAACGCACTGGGCATTGACGATCCCGAAGTCAGGAGTTTTGAAATGGCCAGGACCGAACTTACCATCAACTGAAACGCTCAAGGTCGATAAAGTGATGCGTTCGTTATGTCGGCCCTGTTTCGGTATGTTGTTATTAAGGTTGATCGAAATGTTGAAAACCTGACATCGGACGCCTGATGTCTGTTCTGTTAATCGTAGATATTATTTTTTTGGGAAAATTATTTTTTTTCTGGAAACACACATCCAAAAGATTATTATTTCATTATTGATGTATTACAATCTGTAAACAAGAGAAGTAACGCCATGGGATTTAAGAACACCAGGCAGTGTATCGGGGCATTGGAAGCCAAA
>SKKD01000031.1 GCA_007121655.1 Desulfonatronovibrio sp.
CATCAAGAATAAGGATCTGGAGGATACTTTTAAAGCTTTTGAAACCTATTCAAGCAGTCCGTATTCAGTAGCCTGGATAGACTGTCTGGCTCAGAAAAATTGTCTTGGAAGATCTCTATTAATGACAGGAGATTTTATCCGTAATGGAAATCTGAATTATAAATCTAAAAAAAGAATCAGCATACCTTTTGATTTCCCGGTATTTACCTTAAACACCAAGAGCGTAAGGACTTTTAATGACCTGTACTATTTCAGGATCAGAGATTCCGTGTCCACCCAAAAGGTAAGCGTGGACAGCTTTTTCTATCCTCTGGATGCTATAGACCAGTGGAACCGCATATATGGCCGCAAAGGGTTTCTTCAATATCAGTTTGTTCTGCCTAAGGCTGAAAGTTATCCGGGTTTAAAAAAGACACTGGCCACAATAGCTGAAAGCGGCATGGCAAGTTTTCTGGCCGTGCTTAAGCTACATGGGCCGTGCAATGATAATTATCTTTCTTTCCCTCTGGAGGGCTACAGTCTGGCTCTTGATTTCAAGATGCAACCCGGCCTTCTGGATTTACTGAATCGACTGGATGAGATTGTTTTGAAGCACCAGGGGCGAATTTACCTTGCCAAGGACGCCAGGGTGAGCAGGGAAACTTTTGAGCAGGGTTATCCTCATATAGACAAGTTCAGGGCGTTACGTTCTGCTCTGGGACTTGATAAAAAATTCAGATCACTACAATCACAAAGGCTGGGGATATGAAAAATGAATGGATACTGATTCTTGGAGCCGGCAGCGCTATAGCCATAGCCACGGCAAGGCGCTTTGCCCGGGAAGGCTATAATATTTATCTGGCATCCCGCAATCTGGAAGAGCTGAATATAGAGGCGGGCCATCAAAAGATTAAATATAAGATAAATACCAAGGCTCTTTATTTTGACGCCCTGGATTATGATTCACACCCTGCGTTTTACGCTGATCTCGAAAACAAGCCCGTGGGGGTTATTCTGGCTTTCGGCATGCTAGGCGAACAGGAAGAGGCTCAAAAAAATTTTTCAGCAGCCAAAAAAATTATTGATACCAACTATACCGGTGCCGTAAGTATTTTTGAAATAATCGCCGGGGATTTTGAAGACCGCAAAAAAGGATTTATGGCGGGCATCAGTTCAGTGGCCGGGGACAGGGGCAGACAGAGCAATTATATATACGGCAGCGCCAAAGCCGGTTTTTCAGCATATTTATCAGGACTTCGGCACAGGCTCTATAAATCAGGAGTTTCAGTCCTGACCGTTAAGCCGGGATTTGTGGACACTAAAATGACCGCCAAGCTCGACCTTCCTGAAAAGCTGACCGCAAAACCTGAGGAAGCGGCTGAAAGAATTTACAAGGCAATTCAAAAAAACAAAAACACTATATATATTAAACCAGTCTGGGCCTTGATCATGTTGATAATTATTCACCTTCCCGAGTTTATCTTTAAAAAAACCAAACTTTAACCTATGAAATCTCTGGCTTTGTTTGATTTTGACGGAACCCTTACCTACAGGGATTCCCTTGCGGATTTTATCAGGTTTGCCAGAGGCAGGCATAGAATGATGGTTGGGGCTGCAATTTTGTCGCCCACCATTATCGGATACAAGTTAAAATTAATTGGTAATGACAAGGCAAAGGAAAAGGTTTTGAGCTATTTTTTTCAGGGATTTGACGCTGAAGAGTTTTCCCTGCTTGGAAAAAAGTATGCTTTGGAATGTATTCCGAAAATTTTACGTCCATCGGGGGTTGAGCGGCTTAACTGGCATATTGAAGAAAGACATGAAGTGGTGATTGTCAGTGCGTCACCGGCAGCATGGCTTAAGGCATGGACCGAAAGCCTGGGAATCGGACTTATTGGTACTCTGCTGGAAGAGAAAAACGGAAAATTGACCGGCAGGTACAATGGGCTCAACTGTCATGGAAAAGAAAAGGTTTGCAGGATCAGGCAAGAATATAACCTGAACAGTTACGATAAAATTTATGCTTATGGTGATACTCCCGGAGATCATCATATGCTAGAACTGGCTCACGAAGCATTTTACAGGCATTTTTAGCCGGGAAATTCCCGGATGAAAATTGCTCTCAGCTAAGTTGCATCAGTTCTTTTACGTGAGCAGTGCAACATCTTGCCAGTCCGTCCAGGTTGTATCCTCCTTCCAGGGCTGATATCAGTCTGCCATTTGCGTATTTGTCCGCGATATCCATGGCTATCCTGGTCATGAGCACAAAATCCTCAACATTAAGGGCAAGATTGACCAGGGGATCGCCCTGCAGCCCGTCAAAACCCGCTGAAACCAGAACAAGCTCGGGCCGGTACTTTTCCATGGCCGGAACAAGGTGCCTGGTAAAGGCAGGGATTATTTCCTCGCCGCCTGTAAATGCGGGAAAGGGAAAGTTCATGGTCGTGCCCCTGCCATCTCCATCTCCGGTTTCAGATCTCCTTCCGGTGAAAGGGTACCACATATCCTGGTGAATGCTGAAGGAAAACACTTTACTGGTGCTGTAGAAGCTTTCCTGGGTGCCGTTGCCGTGATGACAATCCCAGTCAATAATAAGTACGCGCTCCAATTCGTATTTTTTCATGGCATGCCAGGCGGCAATGGCCACATTATTAAAGATGCAGAAACCCATGCCCATCATGGGTCGGGCGTGGTGCCCGGGGGGGCGGACAGGGCAGAACGCGTTTCTGGCCCGGCCCTGCATAACCATGTCCACCCCGGTCAGAACCGCTCCCGCCGCAGCCAGGGCAGCTTCCCAGGACGAGGAATTTATCCCGGTGTCCGGAAAGCCAAGGGAGGAAGAACCCTGGGCTGTCTTTCGCCGGACCAGGTCCACGTAGTCCCTGGTATGATTGTAGAGGATTTCCTCTTCTGTTGCCCGTCTGGGCTGGTGCCAGTTTAATGACGAGGTCCCAGGATCTTCCTCAAGGGCTTCCTTTATGGCCTTAAGGCGGGATGGGCTTTCCGGATGTCTCCAGCCTGCCTCGTGTTCCAGGAATATTTCATCGAAAATAATCACTGTATCCGACATAAAAGCTCCATTTGGCAATTCCGCACGTCATTTAAAAAAGTAAACAGATGTCGATATCTCTAAAAATGATAATCCTAAAAGTAACTTAAAGCGTTTAAGCAATACAAATTCAGCCTTATAGAGTTTTGCCATACAGATTGCTTCGGTCGCTACGCTCCCTCGCAATGACAGGTAAGGCGTAATCTGGACTGTGACTATCAGGTGTCATTGCG
Organism: Desulfonatronovibrio sp.; assembly: GCA_007121655.1. Taxonomy (GTDB): domain Bacteria; phylum Desulfobacterota; class Desulfovibrionia; order Desulfovibrionales; family Desulfonatronovibrionaceae; genus Desulfonatronovibrio. The sequence continues at coordinate 3,262 of SKKD01000031.1, forward strand.
AGGGAGTCTTCGAGCGCGGCAATCCTTATTGCGAACAAAGCGAAGCAATCCAGGCGTACAGATCATTCAAGTACTTGTAGAATCAGTCCCGGGCGCGCCCGGGTGGGAAGCTTCTAATATAGTAAAACATACCTTCCAGTCAAAGTGATTGAGGGCTGTCGGGGTAGGTTTTTATTCATAAATGCTGTTGGCAAGAGCTTCTTCATCGTGCAGGATCAGTCTTAACCAATAATGTTGACGAATGGTCTTCTTACTGTCAAAAAAGGCAAAAGACATTAAACAGAAACTCACTCAAGTGTCGATGAAAAAGAGAGTTTTTATGAAAAACCTGATATTGATGATAATGGTCGGAGCTATGCTGATGTTTTCTTCTGAAGCTGTGGCGAATTACCTCATAGAGCTAAAAAGCGGCAGAAGTATTGTTACCAGTTACTACTGGGAGGAAAACGGACAGATCATGTTTTATCAGTTAGGCGGAGTGGTGGGATATCCGGCGGATCAGGTTGAAAGAATCACGCCTGCTGATCGGCCTGAATCCTGGCAGGAGTCGGAATATGACTTGGAAACGCACCCAGAGCAACAGGTTGAGGAAGTTTATGACTTGGAAGAGCAGGAAATTCCTGACCTGGATGCTGAGGAAACTCAACAACTCCAGAACGAGTTAAAAACACTCTATCAGGAAAGAATAATTATGGTGGAAAGATATTACTCTGCCATGCGCGATGATCTGCATTCGATTATGACCGAAAGCCGCGAGCGTATACACGAGCTGCATGAAAAACAGGAAAACTTACGGGAACAGGTCCAGGACATTTATGGAGATCTGCCACAGTGGTGGTTTGATATAGCAGAAGGTTCCTGAAACTATAACATACTCAGATCAGACCATTCTGAAAAGTCGGCAGCAATGCTCTCAGGAATAAAATTGTTGTTGATGCTGGTAATTTGTTTGAACTCAAATTTTCCATTGAAAATAATATCAGGATTATCCACACCTCCGGCTGCGACAATGGATCCATGAGCATAGTTTGAACCATTTCGGACAAAATCGCCGTTGGCCCAGAAAACTCCGTAGCTGTGACCACTGCCGTTGAATGTGATGTCTCCACCAGCTATGATTGCGGTTTTGATTTCAAAACCCTCATCATCAGGACTCTCGCCTTCTTCAAATGATGATTCTCCACGAAAGATTATATTTCCCGTGGCTATAATGGTGGTGTTATTGTTGATTTTCGTTTGGTTGGATATGGTAATGTTGCCGTCGACAAAAATCACCTTGTCCTGGACATCATCGCTGATGGTAATTGTGTCAGGATAATAAACATAACCATCCGGATTAATTTGCTCTCCTGTTAATACAGATGTTCTCATATTATCCAGCAACTGCTGAGTGACCTTTGGCGTTTCCATATAGGGTGCGTTATTCTGTGTAGCCCCGCTCACAGCGGAATCCACATCCACAGTGTTCACGGCAGAAATGTTTCCTGTTATTGTTCCTTCACCATTTTGAACAATGCTCCCGTTGGCATGGAGGCTGCCCGTTATTGTGGGAGCTCCATTGATATTAATATTACCATCGGAAACTATGCCTACTCCAAAGGCAGGATCGATTCCTCTTTCATGTTTGAAGCAAACTTTTATTTTAGCCCTGGCGTTGCTAGCCTGTTCGGCGGAACTGGTGAAACAATATTCATCAGTCTCTTTTGTTTTAATTTTATCTATTGGAAAAGAAAAGGTAAAATCATAAAGAGATGAATTTTCATCAGCCTGGTCATCTGCAAGCTCTTCATTTAAGTCTGCTAATGTACTTTTCACCCAGGCAAGGTCAATATTTGCCGGTAACTGTTGTTTTATTTTGGACATGGCGAAATGAACCCCAGCATCCGCATCATAAAACGCCTCTTTGGATGTGCGGTAGTTTGAGGAAATATGGGTCTCAATTATGGAAGTGTTGGCCATGGTTATACTCAGGACCGTCAGAACCGCCAGCATGAGCATTACAGTGATCAGGGCTATGCCTTTTTCCCGGGTACATGATTCTTCTCTTATTTTGTTAATATCGGACATAAAGTCATCCTTTTCAGGTCGTTGTTGCCTTATCAGTTAAGATTTCTCGGTTTCACGGTTGACTCCAGGGTGACCGATCCCTTTTGGCCGATTCCCGGAAGTACCCTGTCTGTTTCAGCGGTGATTATTATTTCAAACTGGTTTCCGACATGCAGCACTTCAAAACAGGTGATATTCATGGCAAAAGGATCAATGGTCCCTGTATCAGGATTTTTATGATATCCAAAGGTGTTTGGTCCATCAGTACTACTAGAGTATCTTCTGAATTGATGTTCATTACCGAAGACGTCAGTAAATTTGAGGCTATGGCTACATGTGTTTCCTGTTATGCCTGGAGTATGATCATCGTTGTTTCTAAGCATTCTGACCGTGAAATCCATAGCTGCTCTGGCGTTATCCTGCATTTCAACAATTTGGCTTTGAACAACGTACTGCCTGTTCTGAGATATGAAAAAAGCGGTTAGTGCTGTCAGCAAGATGCCGAAAATAGCTATGGCGATGAGTGTTTCAATCAGAGAAAAGCCTTTGTTGTTCATGTTTATCTTTTTAAATGTCGCTAAGAAGTGTCTTCAATGAAACAGAACCTTGAGACCAAATCACATCAACATTGATTACTTTCAGGTTAATATCGTTTCCCACATCAGTGACAGTTGCTTCCCAGCCAAACTGATCAGCAGAACATGTTCCCGCAACAGTGCCGTTTGAAACGGAACCATATCCCTGGCCGATCAGCTCTTCCATAATTTGCTCCGCGCAGGCGGAAGCTTCAGTAACTTTTTGTGCGGAAATCGTTGTCATAAGGGTAGCATTTTTAAGGGCGGACAATGCAAACAAAACCAGGACCATTATCAACATGGTAATGAGTAGTTCCATAAGAGTAAAACCCTGACTACCTTTTTCTGAGGATGCAAACTTCACGATATGCCGCCGATTCTTCCACTTGACAGGACAGTAAAGGACTTTGTCTTTCCGCCAAGATTAATGTGTATTGTTCGATTAGGTGGGATTGATACCCCTTTAGTGGTAAAAAAAAGCGGCTCATTGTAACTCTTTGTCAATGAAACTCCTGGATATTCCTCAGTAATATTTCTGGAATAAATTATTTCATCATCGTTTACTCTTATAAAATCATAACCATTGCCCGAGAATTCGATTCTGATATTTCTGTTTTCTTTAATAGCCATCATTTTGGCCTTATGCATATCGGACCATACCACCCTTGCAGCACCTTCAAGCCTGGAAGTCTGAAGCATGTCCATGCGCGGGATGGCAATGATCAGAAGAATCGCCAATATGCCCAGCACCACCATGAGCTCGATCAGGGTGACTCCCCTCTGGCCGGCTCCGGGGGCTTTGATCAGGGCGTGGTGTCGCAAGGCCTTATATCTCATTTTTCTAGTAAGCTTAGTGTTATTGTATTTTCATAAATTTCGATTTATTGTAAAGAAACTCCGATATCAATTACATTATATTTTTCTTCCATATGGAAATGTCCGAACATTTCATCTGTTATCATAATTAGTATATAAGTTTCAGTTTTTCCTGTGAATGTCAGTATTTATTATGTATGATTGGTAATTGTAAAGCAAAAAAAGTGCCACCCGTAGAATGCGAGGATTATTCATTCAGGAATGCAGAACAGGCCGTAATACGTTTAAGTCATGAAAGTGACCTGGCTTTTAATTTTCAAGCAAATGATAATCAAGTGTGAAGCATGTGCGGGCACGGATAGTAGGTGTGCCTTGATTACCTTTCGGTAACAGGAATTACCACCTTGTAAGTATATAGGCAAGATTGAATCAATTGAGGTTTTATAAAGACCAGGTGTGAGTTGTTTTGATATTTTTATACGGGCAGGAGTTTATAAGTAACTGCGTGGTCAGGCTGCATCTCTCAAACCCGGCCACGCAGTATCGCAAAAACGAATCAGGATGGAATGGCTTACAATCCTTAAGGTTTATCCTTCAAAGCTTCTTACAATGACTTGTTCGCGCTTTAACGGACAAAAAGAAGGGATAGTTTTGCCGCCATCAGGAATCTCCCTTTTGGACGGCATGGAAGCATTGCACAGCAAAGTGCCGTTTTCCAGGGTATTACAGAAAGGACATTTAAAACATTCTTTTACTACTATAACCATAAGTTACTCCAGTTTATTGGTTTCAATAATTTCGACGCCCTCAGGGGGCTCAAAGGTGAAAAAGTCTTCATCAAAGTCAGGGTTCAGGTCCATATCCTTCAGTTTCAGTTCGTTGCCGTTGCCGAAAAAATCAACCAGAAGTATACGGTGCATCATTCCCTTTTCATCGGACCAGATATAGGCCAGCACAAGATCAGGTTCAGGACTTTTGGGGACAAGCTTAATTTTGTGCAAGCCTTCTTCCATACCCTGATCATCAATTCGAAAATCTTCAGTGAGTCTGGCTTGGCCTGAAATAAAACGTATCATGTTTCTGGATGTGAGAATCTCATCAGTCTCATACTGATATACCGCGTTTTCTTCAGGAAAATAATTCCAGACGGTTTGCCTGTCTATAAGCAACAATTCTTCCTCGGGGCTGGTCGACTCCCACCTGATATTCAAAGGTTTTTGGAAAGATATCCGGCCTGTACGTTCTTCCTGTTCTCTGGTGGCGGCATTGGTCAATGTTTGAACGAAACCGGCCTGGAATGACTCAATGGTTTCGTAATGTGCCTGCAGCC
>SKKD01000168.1 GCA_007121655.1 Desulfonatronovibrio sp.
CCATGCCTACAGGCTGTCCGCGTTCTGGGCCGGTCAGGCAGGTTCAATGCTTTTCTGGCTGTGGATCATGGTTCTTATGGGGTTTATCTGGCTTTATACCCCGGTTTATAAAAGCCTTCCAGCCAGAACCAAAGGTTTTTTCTGGGGCTTTTTGTTCATGATCCAGGCTTTTTTCCTGCTCATGCTTACCGGCCCCAGCAACCCCTTTCTTATCATGGATCCGGCCCCGGTATCAGGGAGCGGGCTTAACCCTCTGCTTCAAAACGTGGGCATGATTTTTCATCCGCCCATGACCTTTCTGGGGTATGCAGGGTTTACCATTCCTGCCTGCCTTGCCCTGGCCGGATGGGTCACCGGCGATCAGAGATCGTGGCTTTTCCAGAGCCGCAACTGGGTTCTTTTTGCCTGGATAATGCTGACCGGGGGAGGGATTTTGCTTGGCGGATGGTGGGCCTATATGGAACTTGGCTGGGGAGGTTACTGGGCCTGGGACCCTGTTGAAAACGCATCCCTGATCCCCTGGCTTGTAAGCACAGCATTTCTGCATACTGCAATGATCGGCAAACAACGCAATACCCTGCACAGATCAAACCTGATTCTTATCTGCCTGAGTTTGATCACCTGTTTTTTTGCCACCTTTCTGGTAAGAAGCAATGTTATAGACTCCCTGCACACCTTTGGCGGGACCGGTGTCGGTTTTCCTCTGACGGCCCTTATTCTCGTTTCACTGGTTTTTACTTTTTTTATCGCCCTTACCGGTAAGGGCGACAAAAGCGCAGTGGATAATTTCTGGAGCAAACAGGGGATGATGATTGTTACTGTCTGGCTATTGCTTGCCCTGGCCATAATAGTAGCCATGGGCACCATGTGGCCGGTTATCTCCAGGATATGGACAGCCAGCCCCATGGGACTTGGTCCGGATTTCTACAACAGGGTCTGTCTGCCCATATTTACCTTAATGGCCGTTGTCCTGTGTGTCTGCCCCTGGTATAACTGGAAAAAGGGAATAAGTGATAAAAGCAGTCTTGTTATTGTCTGCCTGGTTTTTGTGTTTACCATGGTGGGTTTATGGATTGGCGGAATCAGGGACCTGCTTCCGCTTATTGCAGCGGCCGCAGGCGTTGCCGGGATGTTTTCCCTTGTATTGTTTATTGTTCTCACTCCTCATGTCAGAAAAAAAAGAGCCGGGTGGGGAGTATACATTCTGCATGCGGGCGTTGCCATGATAGTGCTCGGGGTGGCCTTTTCCGGACCTTTTCAGGACAGCAGGGAAATGGTTATGCTTAAGGGTGAAAAAGTGATGTTTAATGGCTATGAATTTCATTATGTGGAGTTCGAAGAGATACTTACTCCTGGAGTAGCGATTTATGAGGCCAGGATAAATACCTTCAGAAATGGCCGGGAGATCGGACAGCTTACTCCCCAGCGTAAACTTTACCGGGGCTTTGATTCTCCCTATGCAGAGGTTTCGGTGATTCCGTCATTGGGCAATGAGATATATTCCACGATTCTGGCATTTGATCAGGAAAGGACCATCACAGTAAAAATTAACATAACTCCCCTGGTAAACTGGATCTGGATAGGCAGTTTTATTGTCTGCCTGGCAGCCTTTGTGATAATGGGCAGGGTCAGGGTCAGGACGGTTAAGGAGATGGAAGATTAATTGCCTCTTAATACGCAGACTGGTTATTTTTCAGACAATTACCTGCTCAGACTTGACCGGGTGACTCATTTCTTTGACCAGCGCCTGGTGTTTAAGGATGTCAGCCTGTTGATTGAGCCAAGAACCGTCACCCTTGTGGCGGGGCCCAACGGCGCAGGCAAGACTACCCTCATGAATATCATGTCCGGGCTTATCAGCCCTTCCAAAGGTTTGGTCGAACATAAGGTGCCCAGAGATAAAATGGCCTTTCTGGGTCATAATACCTTTGTCTACAGCGGCCTTTCAGCTCTTGATAATCTGAAGTTCTGGGCAAAGGTATATTATCGGCGCCTTGATGACGATGAGTGCATGCAATTGTTAAGCCTGGTGGGGCTTAAGGCATTTGCACATGAAAAAGCCGGTTTTTTTTCCAGGGGGATGTCTCAGCGTCTAAGTCTGGCCAGGGTGCTGATGCTACGTCCTGATTTTCTTCTTTTAGATGAGCCGGGCACCGGGCTGGATCCTGATTCCAGGAAGCTTCTGCGCGAGAAAATTACCCAGAGCGCTCAAGGCGGGGCAGCAGTGGTTTGGGTAAGTCATACCCTGGAGGAAGACCTGGACCTGGCAGACAAAATTATTTTTCTGGAAAATAAAAAACAGGCTTTTTACGGAACAACCCGGGATTTCAGTTCCCGGCATCAGGGCAAAGGTTTTGAACATTAGGTTTTTGTGCTTGACTTCAAAGGATCTTAAGCTGATTTTTTCAGATGGATCAGGAATAATTCAACCTATTCTGCTTGGTCTGATCCTGGTCTTTGTTTTCAGTCTCTCCACTCCCATAGGGGAGGAAGTCTCAGCCCAGGCCGCAGCATCCATATTCTGGCTGGCCACAAGTTTTGCCCTGATACTGGTATTTAACACGCTTTATTCCATAGAAGAGACAAATCAGGCCAGGACAGGTCTTCTGCTCTCGCCCATGCCTCTGCAACACGTATGGATCAGCAAGGCTTTTACCGGACTCATACTTTTGCTTCTGGCCCAGCTCTTTTTTTTTCCGGCGATAATTGTTTTTCTGGGCCAGGAAAATGTCGCAGACTGGTGGGCCCTTTTAGGGGTAATCCTTTTGGTCGACTGGGGGCTGGTAGCTGTAGGTTCCCTGTTGGGTGCAGTGTCCCAGGGGCACGCATCAAGGGATTCATTGTTGAGCGTGGTGATTTTTCCTCTGCTTATCCCCCTGCTTCTTGCCGGGATAAGAATGGGAGCTCATCTGCTTGGCGGTGCCGATGATGAGAGTCTGAGCTCCTGGGCAGGCATAGCCTTCTCCTTTGGGGCTGTTTTTACCGGTGCCGCGATTATTTTGTTTCCCTTTGTTTACAATGAATATTGATTGAAGATTTAGGAATTCAGGAATTCAGGGATTTAGGGATTGAGGAATTGAGGAATTGAAAAGAAGATTTTCAGATACTTTTATGTTAATTACTTTGAGCATAACATTTTAAACACCAAAGCAGATGACTGACCATTCAATGACCGCAAAAATCATCCCTGCCCTGGCAATTACCGGAGCTGCGGGCCTGGTAATTGCTCAGTACTTTATCTGGGTTTATGCCCCGGTTGAGGCTACCATGGGAATATTGCAGAAGATATTCTACTTCCACCTTCCTTTGGCCTGGTGGGGACTAATTAGTTTTTTTATTGTATTCTGCGCCAGTCTGGTCTTTCTGATAACCAAAAAACCTGTCATGGACAGGCTGGCCCAGACAGCGGCTGAAATGGGACTCCTTTACAGCGGCCTGGCCCTGATAACGGGCTCCCTGTGGGCAAGGGCTGCCTGGAACACATGGTGGACATGGGATCCCAGGCTTTCGACAACCCTGGTCATGTGGTTTATATACGCAGGATACCTTGCCCTGAGGCAATCCATTGACAATCCTCAGAAGATGAGGGCTGTCTGCGCTGTCCTTGGAGTAGTGGCTTTTTTGAACGTCCCCCTGGTTTTTCTTTCAGCCAGGATGTGGAGAAGTATTCATCCGGCAGTGTTTGGCTCAGGGGGCGGTGGGCTGGAACCAGAAATGATGACCACATTACTGGTTTGTATTTTTGCCTGGGGAATTTTAACCATAGGGATCCTGCTTTACCGGGTCAGGCAACTGGATATTAAAGACAGGATTAAGAGCCTGTTTGTTTATTAGCGCATAAAGCGTCAGGAACAATTCTTTTGTCTGAATTATTGTTTGTTGAACATTGAACTCAGAATTTTGAACTCAAATTATGGTGGTGACATGACATATTTAATCGTTGGCAATATTGCCGTCTGGTTGGGAATTGGCGGTTATCTTTTTTATCTTGCGACTGTACAAAAAAAGCTTGATCTCAAAGTCAGGCAATTGGAGATTAGCGCGGATGAGCAATAGTTTGATTTCCCCCGGGACAATGCAGAAAAGTGTGGCGTTTCTGGCCATCGTCTGCCTGGCTGTCATTTTCCTTTCTTCACTATGGAGCAGGGTGCAAAATCCCAGTATTACCGTTGAAACCAGAAGCGCTCCGTCCGCAGAGGAGCAGGCCATGATGGCCGATGTTTCCAAGCTGATGGCCGAGGTTGAAAGAAATCCGGAAAATGTCGAGGCCTTAACTGAACTGGCCCATATTTTTATGCTGATGCAGGCTTGGGAAAGATCTTATACCTTCTGGAAAAGAGTCCTTGTTTTTGAGCCTGAGAACAAACTGGCTTTAAACCAGGCAGGATTTACCCTTTTCCAGCAGGAACGCTACAGCGAAGCTGCGGAGTTCTTTAAAGCGCTTCTTCAGCTGGATGAGCAGAGCTATCGCAGCCTGTTTAATTTAGGGATAATTTTTAAATACTATCTGGATGATCAGGACAAGGCTGAGGCTTATTTCCAAAAGATTCTGGAATTTGGCCCTGAAGATCCGCAGCTTATTGAAAGGGTTATGCGCGAGTTGGATAATCCCGGGGCAGAGCTGGATGATTAGCTCTGGCGTTGAAAAGTAGATCGGCGAAAACCGGTGTTTGACAGTTATGTCATCTTGCGGGTAGTCTTATAAATTTTATTGATTCATGATATTAAGAATTCATCCATGATTTCAAGGAGGACATAATGGATAAGATTTGGGGGCAGGGATTGACCTTTGACGATGTATTACTCATGCCTGCGTATTCCGAGGTTTTGCCTGACCAGGTTGATCTTTCCACCATGCTGACTCCGGAAATTCCATTAAATATCCCGCTAATCAGCGCGGCCATGGATACTGTTACCGAATCCAGGATGGCCATTTCCATGGCCAGATCCGGAGGTGTGGGAGTTATTCATAAAAATATGAGTATTGACCGGCAAAAAGTTGAAGTTGAAAAAGTAAAAAAGTCAGAAAGCGGAATGATTGTTGATCCAATTACTGTTGATCCTTATGACAGTGTGGGGCATGTCCTGAAACTCATGAACGACTACAGGATATCCGGTCTGCCTGTAGTTCTGAATAACGAACTGGTAGGAATAGTTACAAACAGGGATGTTCGTTTTGTTCACGATCTGACGACCAGGGTCAGGGATGTTATGACCAGTAAAGATCTGGTTACTGTTCCGGTGGGAACTACCCTTTCCGAGGCCAAGCAGCTTCTTCAGGTAAACAAAATAGAAAAACTTCTGGTGGTGGAAGAAGGTAACAGGCTAAAAGGGCTTATTACCATCAAGGATATAGAAAAAATCAGAAAGTACCCTCAGGCGTGCAAGGACGATATCGGCAGGCTGAGGGTTGGCGCCGCTGTTGGGGTGGGAACGGACAAGGAAGCCAGAGTTGAAGCCTTGCTCAGAGCAGGGGCTGACTTTATTGTTCTGGATTCGGCCCATGGGCACTCCAGAAATATTATTCATTCCATCAGGGATATAAAAACAGCTTTTCCTGACTGCTCTCTCATCGCCGGCAACGTGGCCACTTATGATGGGGCCAAGGCTCTGGTTGACGCCGGCGTGGATACCGTCAAGGTGGGTATCGGTCCCGGGTCCATCTGCACTACCAGGATAGTGGCCGGGGTAGGAGTACCTCAGATCACAGCCATCATTGAAGCTTCCAGGGCATGCAGGGAGAAAGGACGCCGGGTCATCGCGGATGGCGGGATTAAGTTTTCCGGTGATGTGGTCAAAGCCATAGTTGCCGGAGCTGATTCAGTAATGATGGGCAGTATGCTTGCCGGAACCGAAGAAAGTCCTGGCGAAACCATTTTATACCAGGGCAGAACCTATAAGATATATCGCGGCATGGGTTCCATTGACGCCATGATGGATGGCAGTTCTGACCGCTATTTTCAGGACAAGAGCAATAAGCTTGTTCCCGAGGGCATCGTTGGCAGAGTTCCTTTCAAGGGCCAGGCAGGCGAGACAATTTATCAGCTGGTGGGGGGCCTTCGTTCCGGAATGGGATATGTGGGTTGCGCAAATATCAATGCTCTTCAGTTCAAGGCCAGATTTCTCAAGATGACGGCGGCCGGATACAAGGAAAGCCACGTTCACGATGTAATCATTACCAAGGAAGCTCCCAACTACCGTGTTGAAAACTATTAATTCTTCAGGATTGTTAATATGCAGGTCCAAAGCAAAGTCGTAATTATTGATTTCGGGTCACAATATACCCAGTTGATCGCCAGAAGAATAAGAGAAGCAGGCGTCTATTCAGAGATTCATCCCTGCATAATCGGCCTGGATGAACTTAAAGCCCTTGAGCCCTCGGCGCTGGTACTTTCAGGAGGTCCGGCCAGCGTTGGTTCACCTGATTCACCCCTGGTCGATCCTGCTTTTTTTGGTCTGGATATTCCGGTTTTGGGTATTTGTTATGGAATGCATCTTATTGCACATACATTCGGAGGTTCCGTGGAGCCTTCGATGAACAGGGAGTACGGTCGGTCCACCCTGGAATTCGTTAATGACTGTCCTCTCTGGGATGCCTTGCAGGATAAAGACAACCTTATTGTCTGGATGTCTCACGGAGACACTGTGCTGGTTCCTCCCCCAGGTTTTGAAATCCTGGCCAGAACTTCAAGTGTAGATATTGCGGCTATGGGCAACCAGGAAAAAAAGGTCTACGCGGTTCAGTTTCATCCCGAAGTAGCCCATACTGAAGACGGCTTCAAGATATTGCACAATTTTCTTTTTAAGGTTGCGGGCTTGAAACCTGACTGGTCCATGAGCTCATTTATAGAAAGCACCATCTCATCTATGAGGGATGCAATCGGGGATGAGCATGTGGTTTGCGGATTAAGCGGAGGCATCGATTCCACGGTGGTTGCCGTATTGTTGCACAAGGCCATAGGCAAAAGGCTTCACTGCATCCTGGTGGACAATGGAGTACTCAGACAAGGCGAGGGCGAGGAGGTCGTGGAAACCCTGAGCGAGCATTTTGATTTGAACCTGAAGTATGTTCAGGCTCAGGAACGCTTCCTTTCGCGTCTGGAAGGAGTGGAAGATCCGGAATTAAAAAGAAAAATCATCGGCCATACCTTTATCGAGGTTTTTGATGAGGAGGCCGGTTCAATACCCGGAGTGAAGTGGCTGGCTCAAGGCACATTATATCCTGATGTAATAGAAAGCGTATCCTTTAAAGGCCCATCAGCGGTAATTAAAAGTCATCACAACGTCGGGGGCCTGCCTGAGCAGATGAACCTCAAGCTGGTGGAACCTCTCAGGGAACTCTTCAAGGACGAGGTAAGAAAAGTTGCCGTTGAACTGGATATTCCCGACATTTTTGTCTGGAGACATCCTTTTCCAGGACCCGGTCTGGCGATAAGAGTTATTGGCGAAATCACAGCCGATCGGCTGGAAATCCTTCGTAAGGCTGATCGTATTGTTCAAAACGAGCTCCATGCTTCAGACTGGTACAGAAAAGTCTGGCAGGGTTTTGCAGTGCTGTTACCATTAAAGACCGTAGGAGTGATGGGCGACGAAAGAACTTACGAGAACGTAATCGCGTTGAGAATCGTGGATAGCGTTGATGCCATGACTGCCGACTGGAGCAGAATTCCTTCGGAAATTCTGGCCGGAATTTCCAATCGGATCATTAATGAAGTTCAGGGAGTAAACCGGGTGGTTTTTGATATTTCATCCAAACCGCCCAGCACAATCGAATGGGAATAAATTAAAATGTTTGGAATAGGCACAACAGAACTGGTTGTAATATTGTTGGTGGCTCTTTTGGTTTTAGGACCGAAAAAACTGCCCGAAATCGCCAAATCCATTGGTAAAACCCTGGGTGAATTCAGGCGAGTTACCACTGATGTCAAAAGGACCATTGAAATGGAGGCCGACCAGGAGGAACAGGTTCGGGCCAAAAAAAGAATTAAAAAGGAGATGGCCCAAAAGCCCAG
>SKKD01000116.1 GCA_007121655.1 Desulfonatronovibrio sp.
CAGGGAAAGGAAGCCAGGATGTTAATTTTTTCTTTATCCAGACAGTCCGGTCTGGTCCCTATGCACAAAACAGCAAGATCTTTAAGGCCAATCAGCTTCTGCAGGACCGATTCCAGCCTCGCCGGGGTACAATAGGTATTGGAAAAAGACTGAAGGTATGCGGCAAATTTCACGGGGCCATGTTTTAAAATTAATTTCTGCCTGAAGAGATTATATTGATCTTTTATGGATATGGACTTAAGGTTCAACCCTGTTCCCGATCCCTGCTCGTTGCAAAAAATACAGCCCGTAGAAGAAATGGTCCCGTCTCTGTTGGGGCAGTCGAATCCGGCGTCCAGGGGTATCTTCCAGACTTTGAACCCAAATTTTTTTTTCCAATAAATTGAGAGGGGATAATAAAGCTGCATGAAAAACCACCTCTTACCTGTGTTGCTTGGAGGATATTATTTTGATAACATTTTCTGTTTGTGCAAACTGATTATTTTTAACACCTAAAAGAGGAAAGTATGCCTAGAATACTGGATAAAATATTCGGCGCGGTGTCCAATGATCTGGCCATTGATCTAGGCACAGCCAATACCTGCGTTTATGTCAAAGGTAAAGGAATTGTGCTTAGAGAACCTTCGGTTGTGGCCGTGAAAAGAGACTTCCGGGGAACCAACAAGGTCTTGGCTGTGGGAAGCGAAGCCAAGAAGATGCTTGGAAGAACACCCGGAAATATTACCGCCATAAGGCCCATGAAGGATGGTGTCATAGCTGATTTCGAAGTTACCGAGGCCATGCTCAGACATTTCATAAGCAAGGTTCACAATAGTCGCCGTCTGGTCAGGCCAAGGATAATCATCTGCGTCCCCACCGGAATAACCCAGGTTGAAAAAAGGGCGGTCAAGGAATCAGCCCAAAGTGCCGGGGCAAGGGAAGTTTATCTTATTGAAGAGCCCATGGCGGCGGCCATTGGAGCCAACCTGCCTATTACCGAACCAACATCCAACATGGTGGTGGATATTGGCGGAGGAACTACTGAAGTAGCGGTCATCTCCCTTTCAGGCATTGTTTACAGCCGTTCGGTCAGGGTGGGCGGAGACAAGATGGATGAAGCCATAATGCATCATGTAAAGCGGAAGTACAATATGCTTATCGGACTTGGCAGCGCGGAGAATATTAAAACAAGCATCGCCTCAGCCTACCCCCTTGAGGAGGAGCAGGAGATGATAGTCAAGGGCCGGGACCTGGTCTCCGGCATACCTCAGATTATTACCATAACCTCCCAGGAAATCCGTAAAGCCATTTCCGAGCAGGTAGACAGTATTGTCCAGGCCGTGCGGGTTGCACTGGAACAGACTCCCCCTGAACTGGCCGCGGATATTGTAGACAGCGGCATTGTGCTTACCGGTGGAGGTGCGCTGTTAACAGGGTTGGATCAATTGCTCAGGGACGAAACTTCCCTGCCCATAACAGTTGTGGATGATCCGTTGTCAACGGTTGTACTTGGTTCAGGCAAGGTTCTGGACAGCCTGGACGTCCTTAAGGAAGTAACCATAGATTAACTTCATGTTGACCCCCAAAAAAATTTTAGGACTGTTTTTTGTTTTTATTGTCTTCTATTTGAGCCTCTATACCTGGAATTCCCGGACCCAGTTTCTGGATCGTCTGGCATCTTACTCCGGCCTTGAGGTTGCCGGCTGGATAATAAAACCCGGGAAACAGGCCCAGACCAGAGCGTCGGATTTCTGGAATAACTATTTGCATCTGGTTGATGTTCATTCTGAAAATCAGAATTTGAAGAAAGAAATTGATTCTCTCAGAACAGAACTTGCGGGACTGGCGGAAGAGGCAGCGTCTGCGAAGCGTCTGGAAAAGCTGCTGGACTTTGCCCCACCGCCTGACTGGTCAAGGTTCGGGTCCAGGATCATTGCTCATGATTTTGGACCTTTGGGAGCTGTAAACTCCGTAATAATAGATGCCGGTAAATTCCAGGGGGCTTTACCCAACCTGCCGGTCATCACTCCTAAAGGAGTGATGGGAAGAACTTTCAAAACAGGGCTGAATTTTTCTTCAGTTTTGCTTCTTTCAGACCCCAACAGCCGCATCCCGGTTATAAGTTCAAAGACCAGAGTCAGGGGCATCCTTTCAGGCAGGGGATATCAGGAACCCCTTTCCCTTGAGTATGTTCATCTTAATTCACCTCTTGAGCATGGAGAGCTTCTGGTTACTTCCGGTCTGGCAGGAATTTATCCGAAAGGATTGCCTGTCGCCAGGGTGGAAAACATTTTTCGTTCGGAAATATCTCTGTTTTTAATTATTGAAGCTATGCCTCTGGTGAACTCCGGAAATATTTAAGAAGTGCTGGTTCTGCAAAAAAACGCAAACATCAAAACCCAAAGCAATTTTGGGGATTATTAAATTTGAAGCTGACATTTTTTTGGATTTTATTCACTGCTCTGGCTGTCTGGGCGCAGTATATTTTTCCAGCCAAGGATTTTTTTTCTCCTGGTCTGGTGGTAATGCTTCAGTTCGGCCTTTTCAAGTCTGCCTTGTGGGCGGGGCTGTTTTGGATGCTTATCCAGGAGGGAACCGGAGGGCTGGCCTTTGGTTCTATGATTCTGTTTTATCTTGGGCTTATCGCTTTTTTTTACTTTGGCGGGATTTTTCTGGAGGTAAGCAACATTCTTTTCACTATGTTGCTGTTCTTTTATCTGACTGTTTTTCAGGCCCTGATCATTTCGGTTATGGCATTTCTCCAGGGACTTGTGCTGTCAGGTCAGTACAGTCTTAAAGGATTTTTGATTCAGGCGGGAATATATTTTATAGTCTGGTTCGTAACTTATAATTTATTCAAAAAGCATTATATCCATGAGCCTGTTTAAGGATAACAGTGTATTTAATGAAAAATTCGGCTCCTACCTTTTGCTGTTTTTGATAATCTCCCTTTTTTGTGTTTTTTCCATAAGGCTTTGGTATCTTCAGATTTATAAAGGGGACTTTTTCTTTCAGAAGGCACAGGACAATCTTCAGCGAAGACAGCAAATCTATGCTCCCAGAGGGCTTTTTCTGGACAGGAACGGAGTGCTTCTGGCTGTTAATGAACCTTCTTACAGTCTCGCCATCATAAGAGAAGACTGTCCGGATTTAGAGGCGACTCTTGTGCAGGTCAGCAATTGGACCGGCATCCCGATAGACCAGGTTATGAATGAATTCTCCAGAGGGCGGAATATGGTAAGGTCTTTTGAAAATCAAATTATTGCCTCTAATCTTTCTTTTGATGTTTTGACCAGGGTAGAGACGGAATCTCCCTACTGGCCCGGGGTGAAAATTGTGGTTCAGCCCAGAAGAAAATATTTCCAGGGAGAGGTTCTTTCGCATGTCCTTGGATATGTTTCAATAGCCAATGAAGAGGAACTCCGCAACGATCCGGAGCTTCGGCTGGGTGACAATGTAGGCAAGCAGGGCCTGGAGTTCTCCATGGAGAAGATCCTTCGCGGACGAAAGGGTCTCAGACAGATGGAAGTTGATGCTTCAGGAAGGATTTTGCACCAGGAAATGCTTCTCTCCCCGATACCGGGACAGAATTTTCAGCTTAGTATCGATTTGGGGATACAGCAGAAGGCCTTTGAGCTTATGGAGGGCAAATCCGGATCTATAGTGGTTCTTGACGCAGAAACCGGACAGATTCTGGCTTTGGTAAGCGCGCCGGGGTATGACAATAACGAGTTTGTTTTCGGGATATCCCACCAAAAATGGCAGGATCTTCTGAACAATCCGCATCACCCCCTGCAAAACAGAAGCATTCAGAGTGCCTATCCTCCCGGGTCATTGTTCAAGCTGGTAATGGCAGGCCTGGCTTATATGGAGCCTGATATAAGGACCACTGACAGGATATTCTGTTCAGGATCTCTTCGTCTGGGCAACCGGGTCTTCAGGTGCTGGAAGGCTCATGGGTGGGTGGATATGACAAAATCCCTGGTTGAATCCTGCGATTCATATTATTATCAGCTCGGTGACAGGCTCGGAGTTGACAAGATCAGTGAGTTTGCTGTGGGGAGCGGTTTTGGCAGGCTCACGGGAATAGACCTGCCCCATGAAAGATCAGGGCTGATTCCCACCAGACAGTGGAAATTACAAAGATTCGGCGACGGCTGGCGCGGTGGAGACAACTTCAATATGGCTATCGGTCAGGGTTTTACCCTGACAACTCCCTTACAGGTGGCCAGATTTGTTGCAGCCATCGCCAATGGGGGCAATCTTTACAAGCCTTCCCTCCTGCTTGATGAAAAAAAGGAAGAGTCTGAGCCTCTGCCCTGGAGCGAGTCTTCCAGGAATTTTGTTTACCGGGCAATGATTGAAACCGTGGAGGGAGAAAGGGGAACCGCCAGGAGACTTGCAACAAAGGGAGTAAGAGTGGGAGCAAAAACTGGTACCTCTCAGGTTACCCGACTGCTTCCCGAACATATGGAGGATGATCTGGAAGCTGTTGAATACTGGCTCAGACATCACGGCTGGATGGCTTCCTTTGCCAGAAAGGATGACCGGAGTTACTCCATTGTTGCACTGGTGGAGCACGGTGGATCTGGCAGCAGAGCCGCTGGTCCGTTGGTCAGGAGCCTGCTTGATTATATTTTTGATGAACCATTGGAAGACAGCATCCATAAATCAGAGAGCAGCACTCAATAGTCAGAGGGAAAAAGGCCGGCAATGTGACGGGGAAGTGCGATTGGCCGGCGGTTTATTTAATTTGACCGGTATCTTTTTACTGTTATCTGAAACAGGCTGATTCATCAGAGTTACAGTCGTTTTAATGGCAACAGAGCGCAGGGAACCGAAGACGAGGGATGTCTCTAATTTCCCCACGTCTGGATTCAAAACGCAGGATGAACAAGCTAATTACAGACACTTACAAATGGTAGACCGACAACTCTTTCTACATATAAACTGGCCCATACTGGCCATTGTCTTCTTGCTGTTCGTTGCTGGAGTGCTCAACCTTTATTCAGCCAGCGCCTTCAGAATCGGAGACGGAACAGCCCTTACTCCCTTTTATAAAAGGCAGCTTATATGGGGAGGCATCAGTCTTTTGGCCATGATAACGACCATGCTGTTAGATTATCGCCATTTAAAAAACAGTGCGTGGTTCCTGTATTTGGTGGGCATCGTTCTTCTTATCGCCGTACTTTTCTGGGGCAGGACGATCTATGGCGCCCAAAGATGGCTTGATCTGGGTTTATTCCATTTTCAGCCCAGTGAAGTGGCCAAGATCGGACTGGTGCTTGTTGCTGCAGCCTTTTTATCCCGGATTAAGCATTCCCTGGGCTTTAAGGATATGCTCAAGGCTTTGCTTATTGTGATTGTTCCGGCTTACTTTATAGCCAGTCAGCCCGATCTTGGTTCTGCCCTTCTCCTCGTTTTTCTGATGGCCGGAATGGTTATTTATCAAGGCATCAAAAAAAATACTCTTAAAATACTGTTATTAACGTTACCCATGTTGGTTCCTCTGGGATGGTTTTTTCTGAAGGATTATCAGAAAACAAGGCTTTTGACTTTTCTAAATCCAGGACAGGACCCTCTAGGTTCCGGATATCATGTAATTCAGTCCCAGATCGCAATTGGTTCCGGAAGATTCTGGGGAAAGGGATTTATGGAGGGTACTCAGAGTCAGCTCCGTTTTTTGCCTGAGAAACATACTGATTTTGCATTTTCGGTTTTAGGTGAGGAATGGGGTTTCATAGGTTCGATAATTCTTTTGTTTCTATTTTGTGTTTTTTTGTACCAAATCTTTCTTTGCTCCGCAGAAGCCAAAGATAAATTCGGAACCATGTTATGCGTTGGAGTGTTTTTTTATTTTTTCTGGCAGATTTTAATTAATATCGGAATGGTTTTAGGGCTAATGCCGGTGGTGGGTGTTCCGCTTCCCTTTGTCAGCTACGGAGGAACTTCTCTCCTGGTTAATTTTATCATGGTCGGTTTAGTTCTTAATGTATCCATGCGCAGATTTATGTTCAAGAGTTAACCCTGATGGAATATCCTGGATAAATTCACAAAGAACAATGAACTTCTTCGGGGAATTACCAATCCGGGCTTGTGAGTTGAAGATGAGCGACACGGCTAGGATGGAAGTTCACAAGCATGATCAAGAGAGTTAATAAAAAATTAAATTTTTTGAAACAAAATAAAATATTTTTTAATAAATAACTTTTATATTACAAAACAATGTGAAAATATTAACAAAGATTGTTTAGTAACTGTGATAAAAAAGCAAAATTACTGTAAAAAGGTTTTGACACAGACTTTTAAATTGGCTAAATGCACTATGTCTTTAAACATTAAATTTAAACTTTGAACGAAATTTCACATTCTCCGGGGAGGCACCATGATTGAACTTAATGTCACTTTTTTTATTCAATTGGTAAACTTTCTGATTGTTCTTTTGCTTCTAAACCTGATTTTGTACAAGCCGATCCGGGGCATGCTCAGAAAAAGGGCTGAAATAATGTCCGAGAGGGTTTCTGAAACGGAAAGATTCTCCAGTTCAGCTGAAGAAAAGATAAAGTCTTACGAAAAAGAGCTGGATAAGGCTAGAACCAAGGCCGGAGAGATTAGGTCCGAACTCAAGGGGGAAGGTTTTTCCATAGAAAATGAGATAGTGGATGTCGCCTCGGGTGAGGCGGCGAGCATAATGAAAGCTGCCAGGGAAAAGGTATCAAAAGAAAAAGAGACTGCCATTGCCAGTCTCATAAAAGAAGTTGAAAAATTTGCGGCAAAAGCGACTGAAAAAATTCTTAGTAAAGCATAACTTTAATTAATATATTCTCATTTAAGGAGGGCTGTGTGTTGAAAGGAAACAAGACTGTGCCGCTTATTTTGGCGCTCCTGCTGGTTGCCGCCGGGATTTTCAATATTGCTGATCCCATGAATCTTCATCCTGATCTCAAAAACCAGATCTGGAGGGTGATCAACTTTGTATTATTCCTGGCTATCCTCTACTATGCCGGAGGCAAAAAGCTGTTCACCTTTTTTCCGGGCCGGAGCAAGGAAATCGAGACAGAATTGAATGATCTGGATGCCCGGCGCGTTGATGCGGAAAAAAGGCTGTCGGAGGTTGAGCAAAGCATTGCCAATCTAGAAGATGAAAAAGAGCGTATACTGGTTCAGGCCAAGATTCAGGGTGAGGCCTTGAAGGCTGATATCGTTGCAAAGGCAGAGTCCGCAGCGGAACTCATTAAGCAACAGGCAAAAATCAGCGCCGAACAGGAAGCCAAGCTCGCTCTTGAGGAGATCAAGGCTGAATTTGCTGAAAAGGTAACTGAGGCGGCCGAAGCCATGATCCGAAAAAAATTAAAGGCCGAGGACCATAAAGCTCTTATTAACGATAGTCTAACAAGGGTGGTGCTAAATTGATAGGAAACATTGTTGCCAGAAGATACGCTCGAGCCCTCTTTGCCCTTGCTCAGAAACAGGGGGAAAAGGAGCTGAAGGCCTATGGAGAAGACCTGGCAAAAATAGCCGGTGTCTTGGAGGGCGCTCCCGAGTTGGTCAGGGTTTTTAAAAATCCAACATTTAATGTGGATGAAAAGAAAAAAATCCTGAAGCAGCTTTTTTCTAAAATAAAGCCCGGCACGGTTGTGAGCAATTTTTGCTTCCTGCTGGCCGATAAGGGCAGGCTGGACTCTCTTTCTGAAATCCAGGTCTATTATTCAAAACTTCTGGATGAGTTTGAAGGGATTGTCAGGGGGGAAATCATTACAGCCATAAAGCTTGCCGATAATACCAGGCAGGAAATTGTTGAAAAACTGGAAAAACAGTCCGGCCTTAAGGTTGTTCTTGACTACAATGTTGATCAGGACATTCTGGGAGGACTAATGCTAAAGGTTGGAGATAAAGTTTTGGATGCCAGCATCAGGGCGCAACTTCAAATTCTCAAAGAAAACATAAAGAGGGGTGAGTAGGGCTATGCAAATAAAAGCAGAAGAAATCAGCCAGATCA
>SKKD01000210.1 GCA_007121655.1 Desulfonatronovibrio sp.
AGTGGATCTTATCATAGGCGAACCCATAAATCCGGAGGATTTCCCGGATGACGAAATGGAGATATCCGGGTTCATCCGTTCCAAAGTCGCGGCTCTTGGCGAAAAGTAACGGGCAGCCCGATGCAGGTGTCTGCGAAATGAAATCGGAACTTAAACTTTTAAAGGAAAAAATATGAAGTTATGGCCTGGAAACCCCTACCCTCTGGGAGCGACATTTGACGGCTCCGGCACCAATTTTTCCATTTACTCCAATATTGCCGAAAAGGTTGAACTCTGTCTGTTTAATTCCGAAAGCGGCAGGGAAACCCGGATCGAACTGCCCGAGGTGACCGGTTACTGCTGGCATGGGTACCTTCCGGAAGTGGAACCCTGTCAACGTTACGGTTTCCGGGTCCATGGACCGTGGGAACCTGAAAATGGACACCGCTGCAACCCTGCCAAGCTCCTGCTTGACCCTTACGCCAAGGCCATTGATGGACAGGTTTTATGGGATGAAGCTGTTTTCGGCTACAACTTCAAGGAAGGTCCGGAAAGCCGCAACGACATCGACAGTGCTCCTTTCGTACCGCGCAGCGTGGTGCACCAGCCTCAGTTCGACTGGAAAGACGACAAACTGCTTAAACGACCCTGGCACGAAACAATCATTTATGAAACCCATGTCCGGGGCTTTACAATCCGCCATCCGGAAATTCCTGAAGAGCTTCGGGGCACTTACGCCGGGCTGGCCCATCCGGCTGCCATCGACTATCTTAAGAAGCTTGGAATCACTGCCGTGGAACTGATGCCGGTTCACCAGTTTATCCATGACAAGCATCTCATAGACAAGGGCCTGCGCAATTACTGGGGTTATAACAGCATCGGCTTTTTCGCTCCCCACAACGAGTATGCATCCAACAAGCGTCCAGGATCCATCGTGGCCGAATTCAAGCATATGGTCAAAACACTGCACCAGGCTGACATCGAGGTAATTCTGGACGTCGTTTACAACCACACAGGCGAAGGCAATCACCTGGGCCCGACCCTGTCCTTCAAAGGCATAGACAACGCCTATTACTACCGGACCATGGAGGATGATCCCCGTTATTACATGGACTTCACCGGTACCGGCAACAGTCTGCACATGCGAAATCCACACGTCCTGCAGCTGCTCATGGACTCATTGCGCTACTGGGTTCTGGAAATGCACATTGACGGTTTCCGATTTGACCTGGCATCCACTCTGGCCCGCGAGCTGCACGACGTGGACAAGCTTTCGGCCTTTTTCGACCTGATCCAGCAGGACCCGGTCATCAGTCAGGTCAAGCTTATCGCCGAACCCTGGGACGTGGGCGAAGGAGGCTACCAGGTTGGAAATTTCCCGGCTGTCTGGTCCGAGTGGAACGGCAAGTACCGTGATTGCGCGCGTGATTTCTGGGCTGGACGGGAACAGACTTTAGGCGAATTTGCCTACCGCCTGACAGGAAGTTCCGATCTCTACGCAGACGACTCCAGACTGCCCTTTTCCAGCATAAATTTCATTACTGCTCATGACGGCTTCACCCTTAATGATCTGGTTTCCTACGACCAGAAACATAATGAAGCCAACGGGGAAGAAAACAAAGACGGTTCAGATCACGAGGGTTCGTGGAACTGCGGGGTCGAAGGGCCTACGGACGACCCAGAAGTTCTGAAACTCCGCACTCGTCAGAAGCGTAACTTCCTGGCCACCTTGATTTTGTCCCAGGGAGTTCCCATGCTTCTCGGCGGAGATGAGATAGGACGTACCCAGCAAGGCAACAACAACGCCTATTGCCAGGACAATGAAATATCCTGGTATGACTGGGATAATATTGATCAGGAATTATTCGCCTTTACCCAGCGGCTCATAGGTTATTATCACCAGCATCCCGTCTTCAGAAGGAGACGCTGGTTCCAGGGACGCGCGATCCACGGCGCTGAAATTACAGACATAGCCTGGTTCACCCATACCGGGGAACAAATGGCCGAGGAGAACTGGGGTCAGGATTTCGCCAAATCTCTGGGAGTCTATCTAAACGGCAAAACAATTCCTAATCCTAATCCCAAGGGAGACCCGGTCACTGATGACAGTTTTTATCTGATCTTTAACGCCCATTTTGAAGAATTGATCTTTACCCTGCCGCCCAAAAAATGGGGCAAGTCCTGGGTCAAAGAACTGGATACCGATGTGGGTTGGGTGAATGACAAAAAAACTCTGCGGGCCGGAAATGAATTACCGGTAGTTGCCCGCTCCCTGGTGGTGCTGCGACATGTTTCCTGAACCAATTGCCACATACAGGCTGCAGCTGCATTCCGGCTTCGGTTTTTCCGAGGCTACTGAAATCATGCCCTACCTGGCCCGTTTGGGAGTAAGTCACATTTACACTTCCCCCTATCTGCAGGCGGCATCCGGCAGCACTCACGGCTATGATGTCGTCGATCCCACCCGGGTCAACACGGAACTTGGCGGCAAAAGCGGCCATGCCCGTTTCTGCAGGACCTTGAAGAAGACCGGCCTGGGTCATGTATTGGACATTGTGCCGAACCACATGGCCATCCTGGGAAGTCAGAATCCCTGGTGGTGGGACGTGCTTGAAAATGGCCCGTCCAGTACTTATGCATCCTATTTTGACGTAGACTGGGAATCATCAGAGGACCGCTGGCCCAACAAGGTGCTCCTGCCTGTACTGGGAGATCATTACGGCCGCATTCTGGAGTCCGGAGAACTGAAACTGTCTCATGAAAAAAATGTTTTCACCTTTCATTATTATGAACATGTCTTCCCGGTGGATCCCTCCAGCCTTGGCGGTTTACTTGCCTCCGCCGCA
Organism: Desulfonatronovibrio sp.; assembly: GCA_007121655.1. GTDB lineage: Bacteria > Desulfobacterota > Desulfovibrionia > Desulfovibrionales > Desulfonatronovibrionaceae > Desulfonatronovibrio. Next base: position 2,826 of record SKKD01000210.1, read on the forward strand.
CGGGCGGTGAATTCCGACCTGCTGGGGTTTATCGCTGATTCCTGCAACCGGTTGCCCCGCCCTACAGTAACAAGCCGCCGTGCCGTTACTCTTCGCCACAGGGACAAGGCGGTAATTCAACAATTGCTGACCAGACTTAGCCGGGAAAATGCTATTCAGGAAGCCATAATTGCTGAAGTTGAACGAATCAATCAGGACCTGGAAGCCCTGGACGCCCTGCTGGATAAGCAGAACTATCGCCTGGCCCTATGGCGCACTGCAGGGCGCGATCTTGGATATCGCCGTTTTTTCGATATCAACGAACTGGCCGGACTGAGGGTGGAGGATGAAGAAGTTTTTATGGCCACCCACGCCCTGCCGATCGAATGGTTCCGCGAAGGAAAGGTTCAGGGACTCAGAGTGGATCATCCCGACGGTCTGCGTGACCCCACGGGTTACTTTAAGCGTCTGCGAAAACATTGCCCCCGGGCCTGGATACTGGCTGAAAAAATCCTGGAGAAGGATGAGGAAATCCCCCTTGACTGGCCCATCCAGGGCACAACAGGATACGATTTTATCAATCTGGCCGGAGGCCTGTTAGTCGATCCCGATGGAGAAAAGCCTCTTACGGAATTCTACACCGGGTTCATTGGGGAGAGCGTGGTTTACACCGATCTGGTAAAAAAATCCAAACAGCATGTGATTCATGAATCACTGGGCAGCGAACTCAACCGCCTGGCCGCCCTGTTCGTTGCGGTCTGCGAAAGGCATCCCAGACACCGTGACTACACCCGCGATGATTTACACAATGCCCTGCTGCAGGTGTGCATGGCTTTTCCGGTTTACCGGACTTACGTGCGCACAGTTGAGAGTAAGCAGCAAAATCAGAAAGATTCCACAAAAGTTTCTTCGACTGACAAGCTCTATGTAAGACAGGCTATAGAGGAAGTCCGGGCTCAAAATTCCGGGACAGACCATGAACTCCTGAACTTCCTAGAAAAAATACTTCTTCTGGAATTTGCCGGCGACCTGGAATTGGAGTTGGCCATGCGCTTCCAGCAATTCACAGGCGCGGCCATGGCCAAAGGTGTTGAAGATACTGCTTTTTACCGGTTCAACCGCCTGCTTTGTCAAAACGAGGTAGGAGGGGATCCGGGCAGTTTCGGTGTATTGCCGGAAGAGTTTCACCGCCAGGGCGTGCAGGCTCAATCCAGTCGCCCGTTGAGCCTTCTGGCCGGAACCACTCATGACACCAAGCGCGGAGAAGATGTACGGACCAGGCTGGCCCTGCTTTCTGAAATCCCCGCCGCCTGGATCAGGACGGTAAAACGCTGGTTCAGACAAAACAAAAAATACCGGGAGAATGGTCTGCCCGAACCCAACATGGAGTATTTCATTTATCAGACTCTGGTCGGAGCATGGCCTATAAGCGGTGAGCGATTGCGGGGTTATCTGGAAAAAGCCATGAGAGAGGCCAAGCTTAATACATCCTGGACCAGGCAGAACCAGGCTTACGAAGAAAAGGTCCAGGATTTTGTCCAGGATTTGCTGGAAGACACAGTATTTTGTGCCCAGCTCCAGGATTTCATAGAACCTCTGATTCCGGCAGGCCGCATTAACAGCCTGTCCCAGACCCTGCTGAAGCTGACCTTTCCCGGGGTGCCGGATATCTATCAGGGCTGCGAATTGTGGGATATGAGCCTGGTGGACCCGGACAACCGCCGTCCGGTTGACTTTGTTCTGCGCAAAAAACTTATGGCAGAGCTTCCGGGACTCGGGGTGGATGAAATTATGGCCCGCATGGAAGAGGGACTTCCCAAGCTGTGGCTGGTCTGCCAGACCCTGCATTTCCGGGGCAACAGGCCTTCCTCTTTCGGCCCTGAAAGCTCCTATGGGCCTCTCTATGCCTCCGGCAGCAAGGCCCCCCACGTATTTGCCTTTCAACGGGCGGAAGATGTCATCACCGTAGTTCCCCGTCTGGTGCTCCGCCTGAAAAACCAATGGCAAAGGACCAGCCTGGAGCTGCCTCCGGGCTCATGGCTGAACGTACTGACCGGGGAAAGGTTATCCGGAGGATCAGTCCTCATGTCCCGGCTGCTGGCTCACTTCCCTGTGGCCCTTCTGTCAAAGGAAAATGAATGATGGATATCAAGGAGACTCCCATATGTCTGATAATTATACTCAAAAGGGTCTGAACATGCCCCCTTTTCGCGTCTGGGCGCCCAATGCCGATAAAGTGGACCTGCTGATGGAAGAACAAGCCCGCGCCATGATTCCCGACAAGCATGGCTGGTGGAAGGCGGAGGAGCCGCCCGGGCACGGCATGGACTACTCTTTCATGCTTGACGGGGAGGGTCCTTTTCCTGATCCGCGCTCACCCTGGCAGCCGATGGGAATAAACGGTCCTTCCCGCTGGCTGGACCATAACCGGTTCTCCTGGAGCGATCAGAACTGGCAGCCCGGCCCCCTGTCTTCATCACTTATATATGAGCTGCACGTGGGCACCTTTACACCCCAGGGCACTTTCCCTGCAGTGACCGGACGGCTGGACCACCTCCTGGAACTGGGGGTGACCCATATTGAGCTTATGCCTGTAGCCGAGTTTTCAGGAAAACGTGGCTGGGGCTACGACGGGGTGGATCTCTTCGCCCCGCATCACTCCTACGGTCATCCTGAAGAACTCAAGGGACTGATAAATATCTGCCATGACCGCGGCATAGCCGTGATTCTGGACGTTGTTTACAATCATCTGGGTCCGCTTGGAAATTATCTGTCGCGCTTTGGACCCTACTTTACCAACCGCTACCTTACTCCGTGGGGTGACGCGGTCAATTTTGACGGCCCTGACAGCGACCAGGTGCGCCGGTTTTTTATTGACAACGCCCTTATGTGGCTGCGTGATTATCATTTTGACGGACTGCGAATCGATGCTGTCCATGCAATTTTCGACAAGTCCGCAATACACTTTCTGGAGCAGCTTGCCGACGAAGTAAAACAACTGGAGGCACAGCTTGGCCGGCACCTGGTGCTTATTGCAGAAAGCGATCTCAATGACCCGCGCATAGTCAGGCCGTCACAGATGGGAGGTTACGGGCTCGACGCCCAGTGGAACGAGGATTTTCATCATGCTCTTCATGCGGCACTGACCGGGGAGAAACAGGGATATTACGCGGATTTCGGCGGTCTTGCTCCATTGGCCAAAGTATTTAAGCAAAGCCTTGTCTATGATGGCTGTTACTCGGTTTATCGCCGCAGTCTTCATGGACGCCCCGCCACCGACCTTAGCGGCCATCAGATGATAGGATGTCTGCAGAATCATGATCAGGTGGGCAACCGGGCCTTTGGGGAACGCACAAGTCATCTGCTTTCCAGAGATCAGCTCAAAATCGGCGCGGCACTGATGCTGACCTCGCCGTTCGTGCCCATGCTTTTCCAGGGCGAGGAGTGGGGTGCAGCCACGCCTTTTCTCTATTTTACCGCGCATGAGGAACCTGATCTGGCTGAAGCAGTCCGGCAGGGACGACGCAGGGAATTTTCAGCATTTGACTGGCCGTTGGAAGATATACCCGATCCCCAGGATCCGGATACTTTTGAGCGTTCAAAGCTTAAATGGGAAGAACTGCACAGTGAGCCGCACGCCGAGCTTCTGTCCTGGCACAAGGAGCTTGTCAGACTGCGCCGGATGCTTTCAGCCCTGAACAACAGTCGCCCGGACAAAGTGGAGGTTAGTTTCAATCAGGAACAGAACCAGCTGATAATTCAGCGCAAACCTGTTGTAATAGTATGTAATATGGCTGATCATCCACAGGCCATACCCCTGCATGAAACATTGGAAACCGGAAGAATCCTTTTGAAGTCTCATGAAGAAATCGTCCTTGAAGGCGACAATATTAGAATGCCGGCATATGCTGTAGCCATACTGGATTAATCCGGAAACAAAGGCTTTTTCTCTGGAGTTTTTTGTTTGACAAGAGATTTTCACAGCCTAATATTTTGTGACTATTCATATATTTTATTGCTTGCAGAAGGGTAATACGACGTACCCACAAGCCTGAAAACTTTGATGTTTTTTAAACACCTTCCCACTACGAGGTAAATCATGTCTCCTAATAATTCTTCCGATAAAACCTTTGCCCTGAAAGACTGCGCGCTCATCGCCATAGCCACCGGCCGCAAGGCTTACACCCTAACTGAGCTCCGAAACCATATCCGCGATGTGACAGCAGACAGTATATACCATCATTTTTGGGGGGGACAGCTGGGTGTCGGATTCGAGGAATCCGAGTTTAACAACGATTTTGCAACCTGGTGCCGCAAACACCTCAGTGAACCGGCTCTGGGTGAACAACTTTCAGTAATCGATCCGGTGGGACACAAAAATCTGGAAGATCTTCGCCTTGAAATACTCGATGTCATCGATGAACGACTTGACCAGAGCGACATATCTCATTTTTTGCGGGCCACGCGTCCTTTTGAGTTCCTCCGCTCCCTGCTGGTGATTTTTGATACCGGCAACAAACTTGTCCGGCCTGAAGACCTGGCTCTGGTCATGCCGGAGCTTACCACAGGCAGCATATTTTATCACTTTATTGATGCCCGCCGCCGGCTGGAGGACGGTTCAGACGATTTTCGGTTCTGGCTTGGCTGCTTTGGCGATGATTATGAACAGCTGCGGAGCCGCCTTGCGGGAATCGATCCATTTTTCTCCAGCTTGCGTCAGATACGGGACGAATTAGCCGAAGTATGCCAGGAATACCTGGGCCGGGAGGCAATATAATGAACGGAATGCTTGAAAAATACGCACAGATAACCGGTCAGGATGTCATTGATCAGCTGCAGCAGCTGGCAAACCTTCTGAAAGGCATGAAAGTCGTTCATGTCAACTCTACCCGTGTTGGAGGCGGAGTGGCGGAAATCCTGGAAAAGCTGGTCCCCCTGAGCAATGAACTGGGCCTTGACACCAGTTGGGAAGTAATCACCGGCGGGGATGAATTTTATCAATGCACCAAGGCTATGCATAATGCCCTGCAGGGGTATACCGAACCCATCAGTCAGCACCTGCTCGACGCCTACGAGCAGAC
>SKKD01000119.1 GCA_007121655.1 Desulfonatronovibrio sp.
GATGAATCCTTCATGGAGCTGCGGAGGCAGGGGGCATTGGAAATGATATGGGCGCACTGGATTTCCAGGTTATTGCTTATAGATCTTGCACGTAAGTTGCCCTTCAGCCCCGGGGCCCTGAAAAATAAAATTCTGCTTGACCTGGACAATGGAACCTTGAGCAGGGAAGAGAAGGTTTTCGAGTTCTGTTAGGAGATGATTATAGAATCAGTTTCCTGCGGCCTGAAGATTTTTGATAAAATTATCTAAAGTGCCTGGAGATTCGAACCGACAAGAAAGACAGGACAATATAAAGAGGAGGTGATGAAAAAGATTTATATGAAGTGTAGTAATTAAGCAAAATTCGAACAAGGCATTTTTGAGTCAGGGCATGGAAGCCCGTAAATTAAAACATTCAAGGAGGAATGAATCATGCTTACAGTTAACACCAACATCGCGTCTTTGATCGCCCAGAACAGCCTGAACCAGGTCACCAAGAATCTGCGGGTGAACCAGGAGAGGCTGTCATCGGGCCTGCGCATCAATTCCGCTGCGGACGATGCAGCGGGGCTGGCCATTTCCAATAAGATGACCTCCCAGATAATGGGCATGAACCAGGCCATGCGCAATGCAGGCGACGGCATTTCCCTGGCGCAGACCGCGGAAGGCGGTCTTCAGGAGATAACCGATCTGCTGCACCGGGGCAGGGAACTATCGGTTCAGGCCTCGAACGAGACCCTTACCGACGATGACCTGGCCAGTTTGAACGCGGAGTTTTTGCAGTTGGTTCAGGAAATCGACAGAATCGCCAAGGGGACGGGCTTCAACGAAAAGAACATACTGGATGGCGGCCAAGCATTCGGAGGGAGCGTGGCCTTCCACATAGGCCCGGATACAACGGTTAATGACCAAATCAGCATGGACCTGCAGAATATGACTGCGGGCGCGTTTGAGGATGTTGTTTTTGAAGGTGCTGTTGGTGGTGAAGATGGTGGTGCCTGGGCTGTAGGAGACACAGTCAGCATAGATATAACACAAGGCGGGGTTACTGAAACAGTCGAGCATACATTTGTAGCTGATGCTCTTGCTTTAGAAGATTTAGTTGCCGGATTAACCACTGACCTTGATGGTAAACTTGATGTCACTTTCACTGTTGATGGTGGCCTGAAAATAGCAGCAGACGCTGGTGCGGATCCATTCACTTATTCCAGCCTGCAGGGCGTTGATTATGACGGTATTGATCAGAGTGTGGACGCTAATTATGGTTTGGGAATTATAGGTTTGAGCATAGATACTTTTGCTGGAGCAGGTTTGGCCATCGAACAGATCGACAGAGCAATCGAGAGTGTGGATTCCTTCCGCAGCGAGCTCGGCGCGGTGCAGAACCGGCTTGATTCCACCATTGCCAACCTGATGAACGCGGCTCAGAATCTGACCGAGGCCCGCGAACGCATCCTGGATTCCGATATTGCCAAGGAGGCTGCCGAGCAGACCCAGAACGACGTGCGCAGGCAGGCTGCGGCGGCAGTACTGACCCAGGCCAACCAGGACCCCCAGCTTGTCCTTCAGCTGCTGGGCGGCTAACCTTACCGGATTTATCTGCCGGGGGCTGTCAGGCTCCCGGTAGATATCTGCGGACTACATCAGGAGGTATCTTATGGTAAGTCCCATTGATACTGACCTTGCAACTTATTCTCCTCTTCAGCCTGCTGAATCCGTGAATATAGCCCGAAAAAAAATCCAGGACGGCAAAGTATGTTCACGCAAGGACGAAGTCTTCAAGGAAGTGACGGGCAAGGGAGAAATGGCGGCCGCTATGACCGGGCAGGAGCTGGAAAGGATCCGCGAAGCGATTAACGGCGTTTTGAAAAATATGAACATCGGCCTGGACTTCAAAACCGACAAAGAATCCCAAAAACTTGTGGTCGAAGTGATGAACCTGGAGACAGAGGAGATCATCCGCAAGATACCCCCGGACACCATGCTGCAGGTAGCCATGAGGATGCAGGAAATGGCCGGGGTTTTTGTTGATGACTGGGGATGAATCTATTGTTAGGCAGCCGGTAACTGGTGATCAGTTCTCAGATTGTTAACGGTCATCAGCAGCAAACATCGAATGGCTGGTCAAGGGCTGTGGCCTGGATTTGAGAAACCTGGCGGAAGCTTTTGCAGAGCCAAAGGAATAAGGTGATGAACATGTCATTGGGCAGTGTCAGCCTATTTTATCCCGGGGGCAGGCCCAGCGGGCTGCCTGAAGATATCGTGCAGCAGCTGGTGGATGTCAAGAGGAAGCAGATAGTGGACCCTCTGACCCGCAGCCTGGATGCGGCCAAGCTGGAAAGAGATGTTTACTCTCAGCTGAACTCCCAGCTAGTGGCCTTGAAACAGGCCGCGGACAGGCTGAACGAAAGTGAAGTTTTTCGGAAACAGTCGGTCGCCTCCAGTGATTTGGGAGCGGTTTCGGCAAGCGTTGACAGGAATGCAACAGAGGGCAGCTACAGGGTGGAGGTACAAAGCCTGGCCCGGTCCCACAACCATGTTCTGGGAGTGGACGACGGAGATCCGGATTCGGGTGTGACCCTGGGGCTTGATGATCCGGACGATGCAGGCCTCATTAAAGCGGACATGAAGATCTCCTTCAGCCATAAAGGCAAAGAATTCAATTACTTTACTGACGGGGAGACCACCCTGAGCTCCCTGGCCGGGAAGATTTCCAACGATGACAACGGGGTAACTGCAAACGTGGTCAATATCGGTACCGGAGAAGATCCGCGGTATGTGCTGACCATCAAGAGCTCCAGCACCGGAGCAGGGGAGAATCTGATCACTGATGACGACGGCGTTCCAGGGCTCAGCATCACTGATGCACTCGATCAGGGCAGGGAATTGTTCACTGTCGGCGCGGCCGGGCAGGAAGTGGCCCAGAGCGGCGAGAACGCCCTGTTTTCAGTTGATGGCGTGCAGTTTGAGCGCGGGGACAACCAGGTCACTGACGTGGTTAACGGTCTGAGCCTGGAACTGCATCAAGCCGGATCCAGTGTAAATATCAATGTGGCCTTTGAGCTGAATTCGGCTGTGAGGGCAGTTAGTTCCCTGGTCAATGCTTACAACCAGACCAATGAATTTATGAGCAAGAGCATGGAATATAAAGCACCCCTTGCACGGAGCATGGTGGCCCGTTCCGCGGATTCACTGCTTAGCAGATTAATATACGAGCCCATAAGCGGAACCCTGGAAGAGCCTTACCAGTATCTGCATCAGGTAGGTCTGGAACTGGACCGCGACGGAAAACTGATCTTTGATGAAGAAAAATTCCTGGAGGAGTTTGAAATAAACCCGCGAGCAGTAGAGAAACTCTTTGTGGGCGAACACGGCCTGGCCGGAAAGATTGAGAATTCTCTAAGGCAGGGTTTTACTGACAAGGATGAAGGAACCATAGCCTCCCAGATGAGGATTATCGGCAGCCGCATGGACAGGATAGAGCAGCGTATCGAGAGACAGGAGGAGAGAGTGGAAAAATACGAGATTTACACTGCAAAAAAGTTCAGCCAGCTGGAAATGGCCATAACCAAATACAAGAGCATGCAGGAACAACTGGAAAACTGGATGGATCTTGATTATCGCAAAAAACGTCGTTAAGCGCGGGAGATCTGGAAATATGAATCCATATACATCATACAGGAGCAGCCAGGTAAAAAACGCGCCTGCCGAGGATCTGACACCGCAGCTTCTGGAAGGCGCCAGAATCAGAATAAGGGGCGCGCGGGATAAATGGCGCCAGGGGCAATATGCCCGGGCCAGTGAACTGCGTTCCCAGGCCCGGAAGATCATCGATTACCTGGATGAGACCCTGGACTTTAAGGCCGGCGGCAATATCGCCTATGATCTTGACGCCCTGTACAACTTCATGAGTCGGGAAATCAATCAATCAGTCAGGGATAAGGATTTTGAAAGACTGGCCGGGGTTGAGGAAATACTTGATACCCTGCACCGCGGGTTCGTGGATGCGGCCCTGGAGTACAGGCGGGGAAAGCGAGAAATTCAGAGAGTCGAGGTTGCATGATCAACAGATGGTTAACAATGGGTTGAAAATCTTCTTGCTCAGCAGGGTGTTCCAGAATGCAGGTGCAAGGAGCGATCCGACACCCACTTGAAATATTGCTTAGTGCCTCCATTATCTTCAATTCATGTTAACGGATAATTAAATAAATATGTTTGCAATACCCGCGACTCCCCCGGCAATCACCATGAATTTCGCGCCGCACCTCCCGTCTGCTCAGTCGGGAGGTCAGGATCGGCAGCGCCTCAATCTTAAGCCCAATCAGGTGGTACACGCTACAGTAGCCAAAGGCGGGCTGGACAGGGTGGAACTGGAGCTGGGCAAGTTTTTCTTTCGAGCCTGGACCCGGGTTCCGTTGCGCACCGGTCAGTCCCTGCTCTTGCAGGTTCAGAACGTCGCTTCCAATGTCGAATTAAGGATCATCAACCAGGATCTGACGCATAATCTTATTCAAAGACTGCACCTTTTCGGAAGCAGGACAGACCTGGTCTCCCTTGTTCAGGATATGGTTCAGGGGAAAGAAGGACAGGCTGAGCATTCCAGGGCTCTTGTGACCCTGCTTCAGGGATTGATCCAGGGCCGGGGCATTCTGGACGGAAACCTGCTGTCCGGTTTGGACCGACTGCTCGGGCTGGACGTCGAGGCGCGGCTGTCTCTGTTGAGTAAAGATGCACAACTGGACAGCCTGAAGATGTTTCTCTATCATCTGCTGCACAGGCCCGGTTTGAATGCAGCGCGGCAGAACCAGGGAAAGCATCTTTTCAATTACCTGGAACTTTTGCAGCTATGCAGGGTTAAGTTGCATCAGGATGGGATTCTTTTCCTTCCTCTGCCATTTTCTTTTTTAAAACAGGGGTTCGCTTTGCTGGAAAGGCGGAAAAGTCCCGGTGGTGAACCTGACCGGGAGGATGAACAGAAAGTTTACAGAATAAATCTGTTTCTCCAGCTGCAGCGTCTGGGCAACCTGGAGGTGCATCTTCTCTACGAAGGAATCGGCATGCACGTCCGGTTTTTGTGTCAGGATACATCCACAGCTGAATACATCTCCGGATTGACAAGGGAACTGCGCAATGCCGTGGGAGCCTTGCCTGTGGGAGGAGTTAGCGTCGGTACAGGAGCATCGGAACCGGATAAGGCCCTGATAGAAAGGGTTCTGCCGGAGTGCGAGAGGTTTGTGGACAGCAAAGCGTGATCTTCAGACGAAGCATAGGCAGCCGGATGTCGGAAGAGGAGACAGGCATAAACAAACAGAAAGCAGGCAACGGAAAATGAATTCCCCGGGCAGGAGCAACAAGGGCGCTGTGGCCCTTAAATATCTGAAAGACAGGGATAATGCGCCCAAGGTCACTGCCAGCGGCCGGGGGAAGATCGCTGAGAGGATTCTGGCGGAGGCCGGAAAACACAACATCCCTATTCAACAGGACCCTGATCTCCTTGAGGTTCTGGCTCAGGTCCCTCTGGACCAGGAGATACCCCCTGAACTTTTCCAGGCAGTGGCGGAGATTTTGGCTTTTGTTTACAGGCTGAATAAGAGCAGGCAGACAGCCGGTGATGAATAGGATCATGCACTTATTGCAGTAACCGATAAGATATATTTGTAAAGGAGATGATATGGCCCAGGAAATCATGCGCAGGGAAATCTTGGAGTCAGCCAGGAAAATGCCGCGGCTTTCAGGTAATACAACTCATCTTTTAGAGCTCATATCCCGCAGCGACTATGACATCCAGGAGGTAATCGATCTTGTCAGACACGATTCCACCCTCACTTTCCGGGTACTCATGATGGCCAATTCAGTTGCCATGTCCGGGATTATTCAAATCAGCTCGATTGACAGGGCTGTCCTGTACCTGGGCTCAAGAATCGTGGTAGCCATAGCCCTTAAGGAGGCAGCTCCTCATTTTCAGGGAAAAAAACAGGGGTGCTGCACGCCCAGACTGGAAGAATTGTGGGCTCATGATCTGCGCACAGCCATTGCATCCAGGGAGGTGGCCCGGGCTTCGGAACTGGAAATAAACACTGACATGGCCTTTACTGCCGGGTTGCTTCATGATTTCGGCAAGGCGGTGATTTCAGAATACCTGCTGGACAAGTCCCCTGATTTGCAGGAGCGAATTCAGGATTGTTTTTTTGTCCGCTCTCTGGAAAAAGAGAGAGAACTTTTGGGGACTGATCATTCCAGGGTGGGACATATTGTAGCTCAATCCTGGGGCCTGCCCGGTTCCCTGGAGATGTGCATCCGCCACCACCATGAACCTTTAGATGCTCCCAAGGCATATCAGCCTCTGGTGCACATCGTGCATGTGGGGGATTTTCTAGCCAGATTCTCCGAAAACGGCAGGGAAGATGAATTCCTCCAGTATAGCCTTGATAACGGTTTTCAGAACTTTTTCAGAATGAGCCTGGATGAGCTGGCAATCATCAGCCTCCGCTCAGACGAGGAGTTTAACAGGGTGTCCAGGGTTTTTTAGGGGATCCCGGGTAAAGGACGGTTAATTCGTATGAGTATTAATAATTTATTTCTTCTGTTTGTCTGCTGCTGTCTTATTCCCATCGCTTCCCGGGCACAGGGCTTTGAACCTGAATGGCCCCAGAGCGAGCTTTCCCAGGCCAGGGCCAGGCATAATGACTGGCTGGTTATTGATCCTCCGGGCGGATCTTCCAGCTATATGAAGCAGTCCTATGTAGATCCGGATAAAATGGAGCTTACAGTGATCCTGGATGGCCCGATTCTGGTCTGCGGCTCATTTTACAAAAACATGGCAGGCAGGGCGGAAGTGACTTATTGGTTTGACGATCAAAAAAAAATATACGGTCTTCAGCAGGAAAATATCTCCAACTGCATCACCTTTTCCGATGATGTTTTGCCATTTTTCATGTCCGCCTATTTCCTGGGATTGCGCGTCGAGCTGCCGGATAAAGGCCGAAAAGTCCTTGATCAGGAGTTCAGCCTCCTGGGATTTGCCGCTGCCTATCGGAGTATGCGGCTTGATGAGTAACCAAACTGCCTGTTGAAAAATTCCTTGTCGATTAACTGTAAGCCTCGGTGAGCGCCAAAGAAACAACTGCTTGTATGGGTGCGGAGGAGATCAGGGACGGTCTGCAAAGGTCGAGACTGACTATCGGGCAGTTGCCGCACGGTTCGTCAAATAGGCCTCGAACTTGTACTGAGTGGTTTCCGGTTCAGGCGGGGTGAGCAGGATCTCATGCGCACCGTACTGCACCGCCTGAATCACCTGGGAGCGGGTCCACAAGGGAGCGGCCACAACCGTTGGGTACTTGTCCCGGAATAAAGACTGGATCTTGATCAGCATGGCCAGGTTCTTTTCATTGACCTCTTTGAGGATGAGCAGGATTATCTGCACATTGTAGGGACGCAGCTTTTCCTTGATATTGTCCCTGAAGTTGAAATAACAGATTTTGAACCCCAGGGAGGATAGCATCGGAGAAAAGTTTTTGTTTTCCTCGGGGTTTTCCGAAAGTATTCCTACAGCCGGAGGTTCGGCATCGCAGGTTTTTCTGCTCCCCTCCATGATGATATCTTTCTGTTTTGGAGAGATGTCCAGCACAGGCAGGGGGAAAA
>SKKD01000079.1 GCA_007121655.1 Desulfonatronovibrio sp.
CCATAGGTATCGATTATCTGAAGATATTGATCCTCCGAGACCACCTGTTTCTTTGTCAGTGTGGTCTGTCCGGGGTCAATAACCATGTAGGCGTCAAAATATAAAACTTTTTCCAGGTCAGCCATGGTCATATCCAGAAGTGTGCCGATCTTGGAAGGAAGACTTTTGAGAAACCAGATATGGGAAACCGGCGCGGCCAGCTCAATATGACCCATGCGATCGCGTCTGACTTTCGAAGCGATTACTTCAACCCCACACTTTTCACAGACAATTCCTCTGTGCTTCATGCGCTTGTATTTTCCGCAGTTGCACTCATAATCCTTCACAGGTCCGAATATCTTGGCGCAGAAAAGTCCATCGCGCTCAGGCTTGAATGTCCTGTAGTTTATAGTCTCAGGTTTTTTAACCTCACCGAAGGACCACTCTCGAATTTTTTCGGGCGAGGCGATCCTTATTTTGATCCCTTTGAGTTCTTTGCCCGAAATTGTCGTGGTACTTGATGACCTCTGGGAGAAAAGATCGTCTAAACTCATATCTCCGTCCTCATAAATATATGTAAAAAGTTTTAAGTATTGTAAGTTGAATTACCCTGAAGTCTCTTACTTCCTGGCTTTTCTTTTTTCGTCCTGAAGGAGCTCAACATTAAGACCCAGAGCCATAAGCTCCTTGATCAAAACGTTGAAGGACTCAGGCATGGCAGATTCAAGAAAATTATTTCCCTTAACAATCTTTTCGTACATGTTCACTCTTCCCGTCACATCATCGGATTTGACGGTAAGAAACTCCTGAAGCAGATAGGCTGCACCGTAAGCTTCAATGGCCCAGACTTCCATTTCCCCGAGTCTTTGTCCGCCGAACTGGGCTTTCCCGCCAAGAGGCTGCTGAGTGACCAGAGAATAGGGACCGGTGGAGCGGGCGTGAATCTTTTCATCCACAAGGTGGTGAAGTTTAAGCATATACATGTAGCCCACAGTGACCCTGTTTTTGAACTGCGCCCCGGTCCTTCCATCGTAGAGAACAGACTTGCCGTCATTGCTCAGTCCTGCACGTTCCAGCCATGACCAGATTTCCTCTTCCTTGGCGCCGTCAAATACCGGAGTCTTGGCGATAATTCCGGGCTCCAGTTCACGCACGGCGGCTACAAAGGATTCATCATCCAGGCTCTGCGCCAGTTCGTCAATTTCTGGTGAATTAAAGACACTGCTTATCTCCTTTCGAAGTTCATCGACGGCCATTCCGGAATCCAGGAGTGCTGCCAGTTGTTTACCAAGCTCCTTGGCTGCCCATCCAAGATGAGTTTCCATAATCTGACCGATGTTCATGCGGGAAGGTACGCCCAGAGGATTAAGAACTATATCCACCGGAGTACCGTCGGCGAAAAAGGGCATGTCCGCTTCAGGAAGAATAGAGGAAACAACACCCTTGTTTCCGTGTCTGCCGGCCATTTTATCGCCCACGTTAAGCTTTCTTTTTACAGCGATGAACACCTTGACCATTTTGGTCACGCCGGGGGGAAGATCATCTCCCTCCATAGTCTTGTCCCGCTTTTGGGTGTACATATTCTTAACCAGTCTGACCTGGTTATCATAAGATTTAGTTATATCGCCTACGGCTTCATTGACTTCCTTGCCTGCGAATGCGCCGGCCAGCTTTTTGATCGGGATCTCATCAAGCTCCTCTTTTTTCAGGGTCTGGTTGGCCTCTGCCAGGACCAGTCCCTTTTTTCTGCCCATGATAGTGGTTCCCAGCCTTTTTCCTGAAACTACTTTCCAGATTTTATCCTTAGTCTGGGAAGCGACCGAGGCCATATGAATTTTCTCTTTCTGAATGAGGCTTTCCAGTTCGGCGTCTTCAATAACCTTGGTTCTTTCGTCCTTTTCACTGGACCGGCGATTAAAGACCTTAACGTTGATCACCGTGCCCTCTATGCCCGGGGGCACTTTAAGGGAGGTGTTTTTTACGTCTCTGGCCTTGTCCCCGAAAATTGCCCGCAAAAGTCTCTCTTCAGGTGTAAGCTGGGATTCGCCCTTGGGTGTGATTTTACCCACCAGAATATCATCCTGCTTTATCTTGGCCCCTACCATGATTATCCCGCTGTCATCAAGGTCCTTAAGCAGATCTTCGCTGACATTGGGAATGTCCCTGGTAATTTCTTCCGGTCCGAGCTTGGTATCCCTGGCTATAACGTCAAACTCCTCAATATGGACCGAAGTAAACACGTCATCCTTGACCATACGTTCGGAAATCAGGATGGAATCTTCGAAATTATATCCGCACCAGGGCATAAACGCCACCAGGAGATTTTTGCCAAGGGCAAGTTCTCCGTCGAGAATGCCGGGACCATCAGCCAGAATATCGCCTTTCTTTACAACGGCATTGGGAAGGACCCTGGGTTTCTGACCAAAGCAGCTGTTCTGGTTGGACTTGTGAAACTTCTGCAATTCATAACAGACAGTATCCCCTTTGGCCTCAGAAAGTTCCCGCTCATAGCTTACAACTATCTTCTCAGCGTCTACATATCTGATAACGCCATCCTCTTCAGCAGTTACACAGCTTCCCGAATCCCTGGCCACTATCCCTTCCATTCCGGTGCCGACCAGGGGTTGGTCCGCCTGCAGAAGAGGCACTGCCTGACGCTGCATGTTGGATCCCATCAGAGCGCGGTTGGCGTCATCATGTTCCAGAAAGGGAATAAGGGACGAAGAGATGGATACAATCTGGCTGGGGGAAACATCCATCATGGTCACTTCTTCCCTGGGAACCAGATTGAACTCCCCGTGAATTCTGGCTGAAACAAGATCTGTAGTAAACTTGCCGCTGTCATCAATGGGAGCATTTGCCTGGGCGATAACCTCGCCCTGTTCCCTGGAGGCGTCAAGGTACATGATATCATCTGTAACCCTGTTATCCTTGACCAGCCTGTAAGGAGTTTCAATAAAACCAAAATCGTTAACCCTGGCGTGGGTGGTAAGGGATACTATGAGCCCGATATTGGGACCCTCGGGGGTTTCAATGGGGCAAATCCTTCCATAATGGCTGGGATGAACATCCCTGACTTCAAAACCGGCTCTTTCCCGGGTCAGACCTCCAGGTCCCAGGGCGGATAATCTCCGCTTGTGGGTTACTTCAGAAAGGGGATTAGTCTGGTCCATGAACTGGGAGAGCTGGGAAGTGCCGAAGAACTCCTTAAGGACCGCTGTAACCGGCTTGGGATTGATAAGATCGTGAGGCATAAGGGTAGCTACTTCCTGCAGGCTCATGCGCTCCTTGACCGCCCTTTCCATGCGCACCAGACCGATACGGTACTGGTTTTCAACAAGTTCACCGACAGGTCTGACTCTCCTGTTTCCTAGATAATCAATATCATCTGCCGGTCCGTGAGAATCCTTGAGCTTGGAAAGATGCTTGATTACCCGGAAAACATCCTCATTGGACAGCGTCCTGTAGTCCATGGGAAGCTCCAGACCCAGCCTGGAATTAAGCTTATATCTTCCCACGGGAGATAGATCATAATAATCCGGATTCCTGAACAGATTGTCAAAAAAACTGGAAGCTATTTCCGGTGTTGGGGGGGAACTGGGTCTGAGCCTTTTATAAATTTCCACCTGGGCTTCAAGCATATCCTTGGTTTTGTCTAGCTTGAGAGTATCTCTGATGGAAGATGAGACATCCTGACCTGAAGTATAAAGTATCTGGACATCCTGGATATCGAGGTCAATAATGCTTTGCATCAGATCCGGGCTCAGTGAATCTCCTGTCTCGGCAACCACCTCTCCTGTTTCAGGATGAACGATGTCATGGGCGATGAACTGATTTAGAAGCAGGGAAGGATCGATCTCGATATATTCAATTTCTTCCGCAACAAGTCTTTTCCAGGCCCGCTTGGTGATAGGCCTGCCGCTTTTGACAAGTATTTCTCCATCTTTGGCTTCAATGTCTGTAGCCGCGTCTTCCTTGCGGTAATGTTCAGGCATTATTTTACGAAAGACTTTTCCTCCCTCAAAACGCAGGGTTTCTTTTTCATAAAAATAATTGAGTATCTCTTCACTGGTCATGCCCATGGCCTTAAGAAGGACAGTCGCGAACATTTTGCGCCGGCGATCAATGCGCACATAAAAAATATCCTTGTGATCAAACTCAAAGTCCAGCCATGAACCGCGCATTGGAATAATTCTCGAGCTGTACAACACCTTGCGGCTGGAATGGGTTCTGCCGGAATCGTGTTCGAATATGATTCCGGGAGATCTTTGCAGCTGGTTCACGATAACCCGCTCAGTACCGTTGACCACAAATGTGCCCTTTGTGGTCATTAAAGGGATGGTCCCGAAGTATATATCCTGCTCTTTTATGTCCCTGACGGTCCTGTTCCCCGTTTCTTCATCAACATCCCAGACAATAAGCTTGACTTTGATGCGGATGGGAGCTTCGAGGCTCAGGCCTTTATTCAGGCATTCGCTTACATCATACTTGGGCTGGGTTATCTCATAGCTGACAAATTCCAGAGTGGCGGTCTTGTTGAAATCCTCTATGGGAAAGACAGACCGGAACACTCCTTCCAGTCCCTTTTCAGCCCGGCTCATGGGATCGGTATCTTCCTGCAGAAGATCCTGATAAGAATTGAGCTGAAGGTTAAGGAGATGGGGAACCCCCAAAGTATATTTAATCTGGCTGAATTTTTTGGTGAAAAGTGCCATGTTATCCTCGCGTTAAGAGAAAAGTTGGTTATAAATTCCTACAAGGAACTTGAATTTAAATATGAGGCCGGCAAAACAAAAAAAAACTATTAATACAACTGTTTTGATGTTTACCAGAGAAATGGGCATGCAAAGCTAAAGCATTTATTATGATGACGTGAACAATGCGGACTGATGAGAAATAGTTTGCTAAACTCATTTGAAGAATAATAATTTATTTTTTTATCAGTCATTTGTCTTGCCTCTGATCCTCTGATCTCCGACAAATCTGATAATTTTCTGTTGTGTTTTTTTTCTTTTTAAATAAGATAAGTAAAGTAATAAGCAATACAACCTTCCAAAACAAATAGTTCAGAGAGCACAAGTATCCATTGATGAATATGTGCTCTCCAAACTAAAAAAAGGATGCAACCAGGGTTGCTCTCGGTTTACTTGAGTTCAGCCACAGCTCCGGCTTCTTCAAGCTGCTTTTTGGCTTCTTCGGCCTCTTCCTTTGTTACTGCTTCCTTAATGGCTGAAGGAAGTTCGTCAACCTTAGCCTTGGCCTCTTTGAGTCCCAGGCTGGTCAGAGCGCGAACCGCCTTGATCACCGCGATCTTGTTTCCACCTACTTCCTTGAGAATCACGTCGAATTCGGTTTGCTCTTCTTCCTCAGCCGCAGCTTCGGCACCGGCAGGCATGGCGGCCATGGCAGCCATAGGAGCGGCAGCGGAAACACCGAACTTTCCTTCAAGCTCCTTGATGAACTCGGAAAGTTCCAATACGGTCATATTGGAAATAAAATCTATCACCTGTTCTTTTGAAATCTCAGACATTATCAATCCCTCCTAAATTTAATTCTTTGGCTCGTTATTGTTGTTCTTTCTGTTCTTTAATGCCGTTCAGGGCGTAGAGCATACCCCTTAGCATATTGGCGAACAAACGGACAAAATTGGTCGGCACGGCATTCATTGTGCCAAGGGTTCTGGCCAGTAATTCTTCCCGTCCCGGTAACTCTGAAAGGTCCTTTAAAGAAGCTGCTTCAAGATATTTTCCGTCCAGACTGGCAAACCTGGTCTGGAATTTCTTGCTTTTTTTCTCGAAGTCAACCAGGACTTTAGCCGCGAGCACGGGATCATCATAACCAAAAGCAATGGCGCAGCAATCTTTGAATTTATCTTTAATGACATCATGCGAAGAGTCATCAAAGGCAATTCTGGCCAGGGTGTTCTTGACCACCTGGTACTCGACGTTACTTTCCCGCAGGGTGGAACGAAGCCGGGTCATTTCCTCCACCGACAGGCCCTTGAAATCAGTTACAACCGCGATACAGGCTCGCTGGGCCTTTTCCCGTATGCTTTGAATAATTACTGCCTTCTCATCTCTGTTCACTGGATCACCTCACTTTATCTCAAGTATTGAGCCAAAGCCGTCTCGACAGGAAATTAAGGGAAAATCCCACCTGTTGTCTCTGACTCTAAATTTGATTGTATTATCTTGGCAGGTAAAAATATAGCCTTACCAGCCCGTTGAAAAATCCTTATTGAATAGGGCGTTCTAAATCCAAGAGCAGGGCATGACGCGGCGCCCGCTTGAGTTAAGAAAATTGAAACGCCGGCTCTAAACGACATCTGAAGTAAATGTCTGAGAGGCTACGCTGCAATCTGGGGACTTTCTACCGCACTTTACTCCAGCAGTCCCCTGAGGCTGGTGGAGTCGATTTTCACCCCTGGCCCCATGGTGGTTGATACGGCAACGCCCTTAAAATAAGTCCCTTTGGCTGACGAAGGCTTAATTTTTTGCAGTGTGTCAATCAAAGCTTTCAGGTTGTCCAGGATTTTCTCAGGACCAAAGGACACTTTACCCAGGGGTGCGTGAATGATTCCAGCCTTATCGACCCTGAACTCAACCTTGCCGGCCTTTAATTCCTGAATGGCTTTGGCAAGATCAAAGGTTACAGTGCCGGTCTTGGCATTTGGCATAAGACCTCTGGGTCCCAGGACCCGGCCTATCTTGCCGACATGGGCCATCATGTCCGGCGTGGCAACTGCTTTGTCAAACTCCAGCCAGCCTTCCTTGATTTTTTCCACAAGTTCTTCGGCACCCGCAGCATCAGCACCGGCTTCTATGGCTTCGGCCTCCTTTTCTCCTTTGCAGAAGGCTATGACCCTGACTTCCTTGCCAAGGCCGTGGGGCAAGCTTACAGCCCCCCTGACCATCTGATCCGCGTACTTGGGATTGACTCCAAGTCTGACCGAAACATCCACGGTTTCGTCAAAGTTGGCATATGCAGTCTCCAGGGCCAGACGAACTCCGTCTGTCACAAGCATCCTCTGATTGGAATCTATCTTCAATTTGGAATTTATATATTTTTTACCATGTTTCGGCATTGGCGCTTACCTCATTGGAACTATTTTTCTATCTCAATACCCATGCTTTTGGCAGTTCCCATTATAGTTTTTACGGCAGATTTTATATCAGCTGCGTTAAGGTCGGGCATCTTCAGTTGAGCTATTTCCTGAACCTGGTCCTTGGTCACTCTGCCGACTTTGTTCTTGTTGGGCTCGCCTGAACCCTTGTCCAACTTGGCGGCCTTAAGTAAAAGAACAGGAGCCGGGGGCGTCTTGGTAATGAAACTGAATGATCTGTCCTGATAGACGGTGATCACAACAGGAATAACCATGCCTTTTTCGTTCTGCGTTCTGGCATTGAAAGACTTGCAGAACTCCATAATATTCACTCCATGCTGCCCCAGGGCCGGACCAACAGGAGGCGATGGATTGGCAGCTCCCGCCGGAATCTGCAGTTTGATTTTTGCCATTTCTTTTTTGGCCATTTATACTTCCTCTGAATTTCAGCTTTTAGAAACCTGAACAAAATCTAGCTCTACAGGAG
>SKKD01000003.1 GCA_007121655.1 Desulfonatronovibrio sp.
ATACAGCCTGTCGTTCTTTCTCCTGGACAGGGAGTGAAGAACATTTCGCAGGTCAAATAAAAAATCCATAGTATCCCTAAGGAATTTACCGCGGCCGGACCCCGGCAGAGTTGACGAGACAGCCCCTGATAGACCGGCCAGCTTTTCAAGCCAGATCACCAGGTGATAATCACGAAAGCCTCCCGGATCATACTTGATGTCCGGCTCCATGTAATTTTGTGCCGGTCTGTGCAGGGTTCTGCGGGAAACTGATTTTACAAGAAACTCGGTGAGCCTGGCTGCCTCTGTGACCAGCATTCTGAGGATATCTTCATGAAGCGAGGAATAATAATCCTGGTCACCGCAGATGAACCTGACGTCAAGAAGGGAGTTGAGAACTTTGAAATCATCACTGGCCAGATCTAGGCATTCTTTTGAAGTCCTTATGCCGTGCCCCACATCAAGTCCGGCATCCCACAGGGGGTGAAAAACGCCTGAGGCCAGTTCCTGCCGGTCCTGTTCTGAAAGGCTGTCGGCTGCAATCAGCACGTCAATATCTGATTTGAAGGACAATTCCCGCCTGCCGTAACCACCCACCGCCAGCAGAGCCAGTTTTTCAGTTTCTGAAAAGCCGGTCTCAACAAGGCGGCTGAGGAAATATTTATCGGTAATGTCAGAAAGCCTATTCGCCGCAAGCCTTCCCTGCCCTGGAACCAGAAAGTCAGGATCATTTCTGCAGGCAAGGAAGGTCAGCGACGCTATGTGGGTCATTTTGGTATAATTTATGGTTAATCAGCGACAAATTAATGACCATTCATAAATTAGCGCTTCGTGGAGCTACAGGACCTCTTTATATGGCCTTGTCCCCTGTTTCCCCGGTCCTGATGCGCACCGCGTTTTCAACAGGGTAGACGAATATCTTGCCGTCACCGACTTTGCCGGTTTTGGCGGCCACGACCGCGGCATCAATGACCTTTTCCAGCATGTCGTCGTCAATGACAATCTCGATTTTTACCTTGGACAGAAAATCAACCTGATACTCGGCTCCCCGGTATACCTCCTTATGCCCATGCTGCCGGCCGAACCCTCTGACTTCGGTCAGAGTCATACCCCTTACGCCCAGAGAAGTCAGGGCTTCCTTGATTTCATCCACTTTAAACGGCCTTGTGATTATCTCAAGCTTTTTCATTCTATTCCTCCGTGAATTTTACATTTTTGTTCATTCTGGTGCCGCAGGATTGAACTTATCTTGAGCCCTTGGTACCGACAAACTCAGGATAAGCCTCCATTCCGCACTCGGACATGTCCATGCCCTGGTATTCCTTTTCCTCATCGATCCTGATGCCCATGATGGCCTTGATTATCAGCCAGACTGCCATTCCGGTTCCGAACATCCATGCGAAAATGACTCCTATTCCCGCCAGCTGGCCGAAAAGGGTCGCGTCCGGGTTGGAGAAGAGAACTGCCATAAGCCCCCAGACACCCACTACGCCGTGAACGGAGATGGCGCCGACAGGGTCGTCTATCTTTAGTTTATCAAGTCCGATGATGGAGAAGATAACGATTATTCCGCCCAGGGCTCCTATGATGCAGGCCAGGGGCATGGAGGGAAGGCTTGGCTCAGCGGTAATGGCCACAAGCCCGGCCAGGGCCCCGTTGAGGCCCATGCTCAGATCAGCCTTGCCGAACATGATCTGGGAAGTGATCAGGGCGAAAACCATTCCCGATGCAGCAGCCAGATTGGTGTTGGCAAAGACCATGGCCACCGCGTTGGCTGACTCCACATCGGATATCTTAAGCTCTGATCCTCCGTTGAAGCCGAACCAGCCCATCCACAGGATAAATGTGCCCAGTGTTGCCAGAGGCATGTTGGCCCCGGGGATAGCGTTAATTTTGCCGTCAGGTCCGTACTTGCCCTTCCTGGGTGCCAGGATGATGACACCGGCCAGGGCAGCCGCGGCGCCTGCCATGTGAACAATCCCCGAGCCCGCGTAATCGGCGTAACCCAGTTCATCCAGGAAGCCTCCGCCCCATGTCCAGTAACCGTGCACCGGATAAAGCACGCCGGTGAGAATCACGGCAAACAGCAGAAAGGCCCACAGCTTCATCCTTTCCGCCACCGCGCCGGAAATAATGGACATGGCCGTGGCCACAAACACCACCTGAAAGAAAAAGTCGGATATGTCGGAGTAATATGGAGCTCCATCTCCTCCCGCCACTACATCGGCCACGGAATTGTCTCCGCCCACAAAAAAGCTTATTCCGGGAATTACCGATCCTCCTTCTCCGTACATTATATTGTATCCGACTATCATGTACATAATGCAGGCAATGGAGTAGAGGGCGATATTCTTGGTCAGAATTTCCACGGTATTTTTTGACCTGACCATGCCCGCCTCAAGCATGGTGAACCCTGCCGCCATCCACATGACCAGCATGCCCGAAAGCAGAAAATAAAAAGTGTCCAGGGCATAACTAAGCTCAAGCAACTGTTCCATCCTTCATTCCTCCTCAATTATCCATTTTTGTAAAATTATTAAAATCAGATCAAGCCGGGAACTCTGCATGTCTTCCCGGCCAAAAAACTCTTTAAACCCGATAACACATACACCACGCATTCTTTACGTTGCATAGCCCTGCATTTTTTGATGAACATCCTCCTTGGTTTAATTTTTCTCAATCCCTGCATAATGGATAAAGCAATGATGGTGCCACAAACTATACCTCCGAATTTATTGTACTTATATATGCAGCTGCCTATTGGCATTACAATATTGTAAAATAAATTCAGACAAGAGTTGCTCTGCTTGAAGATATTGAAAGTGGAAAAAAGCGGAAGGAGGATAACCTGACATTGTCAACATCCCCATAAAAAAAGCCCCGGAATCCTGATCAGGATCCCGGGGCTTTTTTTATGCTTGGGGGATAGGTGTTTCGTTTAAAATTTCAAGCCATGAGGGTTAATTCAAGGAAGTTAGTTAAAAACATGATAGTCCGCGACCGGCCCGTTGCCAGTTTCTTTAAAATAAAATCCTTATGGCCTGATTGTCAATACCGGGATGGGTGAAGACTTAACAACCCTTTCAGCGACGGAACCGAATATAATTTTGTCAATACCTCTTCGTCCGTGCGTACCCATAATGATCATGTCTATTTTTTCATCCTTGACTATCCTGAGGATTTCTTCCTCAGCGTACCCGCTTGAAATTTTGCCGTCCACGGCTACATCGCTGAAATTTTCGCCGATAAAAGATTTCATGGTATTTTCAGCCTTATTCATGTTCTCTTTCAAAAATTCTTCAAAGGAAGACTGGGATCCATGATAACCTACTAAAGGAGCAACAGTGGGAGCTACATGAAACACAGTAACGGAAGCGTTCAAAGACTTAGCTAAAAGCCGGGCGTAAGAAGCGACCTTGGGACTCATTTCCGAAAAATCAACTGCGCATAAAATACTTTGGATCGTAGCCATGAGACCTCCCTGGCAAAATTGAACCTTTTTTCAGAAAATACACCGGAACGGAAAATACAGAAAAAATGAGAACTTCTGAAGTAGTTGGATTGCCTGTAAAATTCTGTAATGCACTCAATACTTTAAGCGGAATATGCCATCTGTCAATATTGCGGCAAACCTTTCCTGCAAAGACCTGGTTTAAGCCTGAGCACGGCTGTTATACCCCGGGCTTGCCGGTCTCTGATGCGCGCTACCAGGAGCGCTCATCGAGGAATCACCCGGCTGCCTCATAAGAAGACTGACAGGCACATTAATTAACTGCAATATATGAGTTTTTTGCTCCGGAAACAGGGACAATGACAGAACGAGTCTCCGGCCCGGGTTTTTCTTTATCCCCCAGGATCAAGATCCCCCCCGGGTTGAGAGCCTGGGTAATTTTGTTGACAGTCTTCCTTTGAAGCTCACCGTGATAATAAGTAAATACCAGGTATCTGCACAAAATCAAATCCTGCCCTCCCGGGATGGGATCGCTCAAGAGATCCAGTAGTTTGAAGTCAACCAGTCTGCTCACCACGGGATTAAGCCTGTAGCCTTCCCTAAGCGGTTCGAACCAGGATTCCCGCAACTCCGGTGGAACTTCGCGCAGGGTCTTCCGGGCATACACAGCTTTCCGGGCTCGCCTGAGACAGTCCGGGTCAACGTCCAAAGCGGTGATGCTAATGCGGTTCTCTGGAAACTGCGCCTCCAGCCCGGCCTTCCAGAGCAAAGCCAGGGAATAGGGTTCTTCACCGTTGCAGCAGCCAATGCTCAAAACACGTAAGATTTTTCCCGAGGTTGCCCTGCGAAAAAACAGCAGGGGCAGAACAGTCGTCGCCAGATCCTGCCAGGTTTCCTTTTCCCTGAAGAAGCGGCTTACTGTCACCCGCAGCAGATTAGGCAGTGCTGATGCTTCTCCGGGATTCCGGTTCAGGTACTCCGCATAATCTGAAAAGCCTGACAGCCCCAGTTCATGGATGCGGGCCAGAACCTTTCGACGGCTGGCCCGCCTGTATTTTCGCCAGTCCAGATTTCTTTGGGGACAGACTGTTTTGATAAATTGATCAAAGGTAAGCTCTACTGTCATCCAGGCCATCCTGCTCCTGTATTTTCCCCGTCAGCCCTAGGGTATCAGGCTGAAGAAGCTCGGGGGCTTTAAGCCGGGATCAACCCTGCAAGGCCGCTTCAAACTTTTTGTTCTTCCCTGTGAGTCGTATGTTCCTGCGAAGTAAAGCAATATCTGCTGCGGTTCTGTACAACCTGACTTTTCCTATAATTCAGTGATTTCAGTTTCAATGCGCCTGGTTAATGCCTCGATTATGGTTATCGGCAAAGCAGTGTCCCCGCGATTTTCCGCGATTGACATTAACTCGCGGCCCCATTTCCAGGTCTCGTAATAGGCAATCCAGAGACTGAATTTGTCAAGATCCGCCGTACATCCCCTGTACCGTTCATATAATTGCACGGGGATATCTTTTTCAAGCAGCCTTGCCGGGGTAGGCCGATGCTCATTGTTATTCTCTGACAGCCGCACCAGTCTGAGCAGATTGCGGTGAACTTCACTCAGCAGAGCCCAGGCTCGTGCAAATTCCCCCCGGGCCAGTATATTTGTACCCAAAAGTACCAGGTTAATGAAGTTGGACGCAACCGGCAAAAGCGTGGCATTTGTGTTGCTTTGGGGAGGAAGACCGATCAGGGGTCGAAGGTGCTTTTCAAGTTCTCCAGTTCGGTCGACAATAATTGTTGATTCAACGGAGGGGAACCTGCCATGTCCTTGCCACATTTCCACCATGGATATTTTGGATGCCGGCTGAAAATGAAATTCGCCGCGAACCAGATTTGAGAAAATTGCAGTGTGATGACCGTAATCTTCAGGAAAATAAAGCACAGGCGTATCAATTCGTGCGATCCAGGCCAACTGATCGACATGCGAAAAGCACTCATCGGAAAAAAACAGCGCAAACTCAATATCAGAAAAACGGTCATCTTCTCCTGTTGCAAACGAACCGTACATCATAGCGGCTTCAATGGCGGGATCTTCCAGACAAATTTCTCGGACGCGCTGTATCATAATTTTCTGCAGCATAAGATCTCCGGATTAAGATTTGTTGACGTACAATCATTAGAGGTTCCATGCAATACCTTTTCAAGGATATGCAGTCAATTGTATCATTTATTCCCTGTGGCGGATAATGGGCATGAAACGGAATAATGGTCAAAGAATATATCCGGCCTGATTTCGTTTCGACTGAGAAAAATGGAGAACCGGCAGCCGGACTCTACGGAATGAAGGGCTGGAATCAGATGACAGTAATAGAGAAGGATGATCCCAGGATTTGTTCAGCATACTTTGTGACCGGACTTGCCTATGCACCCGGCGCTGTCCAGCATGCACACATTTTCATTCATGGAAGTCTCAATCTGTACCGTTGTGTGTTTGATTCTGTAATGATCATGCAGATGCTGCTGGAGGCTGCGCAGAAACTTATTGTCCACAAATTCGTCATTTACCACCAGATGAACTGTCAGAGCGACTTCGGTGGTGCTGAGGGGCCATACATGCAGATCATGGATACAGCTGACGCGGTCATGGCTTAACAGGTAGGAACGTACACCGGAAATATCAATGTCTGCCGGTACTGCATCCAGAGCGTAATTCATGGAATCCCGAAGCAATCTCCATGTGGCGATAAAGACGACAATAACGATAAAAATACTGATTAACGGATCAATCAGCATCCAGCCTGTGGTCATGATGATTATGCCCGCGAACACCACCCCCAGAGATACCCCGGCATCTGCGGCCATGTGTAGGAAGGCCCCCCGGATATTCAGATCGTATTTCTGACCCCTGAAAAAAAGCGATGCAGCCAATGTATTGATGATCACCCCTATTGCAGCCACTACAATGACTATCAAGCCTTCAACGGGCTGCGGATCAAAAAAACGTCCGATTGCTTCCCAGGTGATGATTCCAAGGGCGACAAGAAGAAGAATAGCACTGGCCAGAGAAGCCATGACCGTAGCTTTTCGCAGACCGTAAGTCCGTCTCGTGGTTGCCGCTGTTGCAGCAAGGAAACTTGCTCCCCAGGCAAGCAGCAGACTGATGACGTCACTCAGGGTATGACCGGCATCCGCTATCAGGGCGAGAGAGCCGGCAATCAAACCGAAGCTGACTCCGATAATTACGAGCAGGATGTTGAGGGCAATCCCGACAGCAAACGCGCGGTTGTAATTTACTGTCTCATGATTGTGCTCGTGGATCATAATTTTCTCTGCTTTCTCCCGAATCAGGCATCCATGTAAAAATTCTTTATCCGAAAATTTTGTCCGCTGAAGTATATCAAATACCTGACAGCGTGATAACCTTTTAAAAGGCGCCTCCCAACAGCCATTGCGAGCATCCGAAGGGTGCGTGGCAATCTTATAGATAACCAACCGGGATTACGTAGCTTTGCTCGCAATGACAGAGAAGAATCTATCAGTTTAATAATAATACGCCTTCAGGCCAAATCAATGAGCCATAAATATTTACCCCTCATTTTCATTTGACAGTTGTCACCTGCTTATTAATTCTGAAAACAATGGCAAAAAACTTAATTCTTAAATGCCAGGAAATACAGGAGGATACAATGAGCATCAACCCATTAAAAGAAAAAGGCATGCCCATCGAAAAGCAGCTGAGAAACTGGTCGGACCTGAATGTTAAACCCTATAACAAAAAGGAGGTACATCCCTACACCCGTACCCGGGTTATTCTTATGAATGGAATCGAAGTGGAAGGCGCCATCTTCACCCATCAGTTTGCCAGACACAGTGACGACATGGAACTGAAAAAGAAACTGGCCATGGCCCGCCGTGTTGAACAGCAGCAGCAGAAGGCTGTCAACTGGCTTGTACCCGGCAATGAAACAGTTCTGGAGGTTACCATAGGTTTTGAGCAGGTTGCGGTGGATCTGACCGCCTTTCTCGCCCGCAATGAACCGGATCCCTATGTAAAGGCAGCACTGGATTTCGCCCTTCTGGAAGATTTTGATCATCTCTACCGCTATGCCAACCTC
>SKKD01000026.1 GCA_007121655.1 Desulfonatronovibrio sp.
AACCAGAGAAATCAAAAATATTTTTCCGGAGAGCCTGAGATCTTTCATATCAGGTCACAGGGAAAATGAATATGTCCTGCTGGATGTGCGTCTTCCCCAGGAGTATGTTGATGAACATATTCCCGGTGCCAGACACATTCCTCTGCACGAGCTTGAGGGTCGCCTGGGGGAGCTTGACGCTGACAGGAAAACCGTATTCTACTGCAGAAGCGGCAAAAGATCCATGGCGGGGGCGATCCTGGCCAGGGACAGCGGCCTTTTAACAGGTGAAATATTCAACCTGGAGGGAGGAATAAGCGCTTATACAGGCAAGACTTTGCCGAATTATCCCAAACTCACAATTTTTTATGCTTCCGGAAGCGTTGAGGACGTACTGAAGAAGGCCATTGCTCTTGAAAGAGGAGCGCACTTATTTTACCTGGGTTTTCTGGACAGAATAAAGGATAGTAAAATCAAGAAGCAGGTAGGCAAACTGGCTGATCTGGAGGTGGCCCATGCCAGGGTGATCTACAAGCTGGGCAGGGAGATTTTTTTTGACCAGGATTTTGATACTCTGTTTACAGAGTCTGAGGGCAGCGAACTTGAGGGAGGTCTGGATGCCCGGAAATGGATGAAAAGAATCCATTGGGATGATCAGAATGAACTTTGCATGTATTTCTTTGAACTGGCGCTGGAAATGGAAAGTATGGCCTATGACATGTACCGGAACCTGGCTGAAAGTAACTATCCCAAAGATACGGTTGAATGTTTTTTCAGGCTTTCGGAGCAGGAAAAAGGTCATATGCGTCTTGTTGCCAATATTTTCAGGGAATGTTTTCCCAGGGACAGCGGCAGCTAGGCAGCGGCGCGGGCGGGCATGACCGGTTCTTCAAAATGCATTTGACTATGACCGGAGTGAATTTGAGCCCTGGCATGCTGGAGACGGCCAGGGATTACAGAGGGTTTTGAAAACAATTCTAAACCAGAGAGAAGCCATGAACCTGATATTTTATATCAAACTCTACCTGATAGCCGTGCCGATCTTTTTCATTGTGGACATGCTCTGGCTTGGACTGGTGGCCAGAAATTTTTACCAGAAACACCTGGATTTTATCCTGAGTCCGGAGGTCAACTGGACTGCAGCCATCACCTTTTATCTTATTTATATAGTGGGCATCATTTTCTTTGCCGTGCTTCCGGCCCTGGAAAAGGAGTCTCTGGCCAGGGCCATTGTCTGGGGCGGACTTTTCGGTTTTTTTACCTATGCCACCTATGATCTGACAAACATGGCCCTGATAAAGGGATGGCCACTGAAGGTTGTGATTGTTGATGTGGCCTGGGGTTTTTTCCTCTGCGCCACGGTAGCAGCCCTGACCTTCAAGGCGGCTAAATGGATAGGTTAGCCCGCTGACCAGGATCCCGGTTTCACTGCCTCCTTTTGCCCTGCAGGCCATATCTATTGACAACCATCCCGGTTTGTATACGTATTTATATGATCGCAAAAAATATATCGTTTTTTAAAAAAAAAATACCATGTCGTTAACAAGTGTGCTTCTGACCTCTCTTGGAGCAGTCCTTGTCCTCATGATCGGGGCCTGGATTTTGTCATTGATCCGGGAAAAAGCATGTGTAGCCGATTCGTTCTGGGGTATAGGCTTCGTACTCATTGCCTGGCTTGCATGGTCAATGGGCCCGGGTACTTCCAGGAGCCTCCTGGTGGCGGTTCTGATAAGTATCTGGGGACTGCGTCTTTTTTCTCACGTTACCATGCGGAACTGGGGGCAACCCGAAGACAGGCGCTACATGGCCATGCGGGAGCATCACGGCAGGAGATTCTGGTGGTTCAGCCTTTTTTCGGTTTTTCTTCTCCAGGGTATCCTGATCTGGATTATCTCCCTGGCCCCTCAACTGGCCCAGATGTCTCCGGTCCCGGCCAGGCTGACCTGGATTGATGGTCTGGGCCTGTTTATCTGGGCCGTGGGCTTCACGTTCGAGGCAGTGGGCGATTACCAGATGAATCGCTTCCGCAGCAATCCAGCCAATGCCGGCAAGGTCATGGACAAGGGCTTATGGGGCTACACCCGGCATCCCAACTATTTCGGAGAAAGCCTCGTCTGGTGGGGCATATTCATTATCGCCCTGGCCACCCCTTACGGCTGGTGGGGATTAATCAGTCCCGTGCTGATTACCGTTCTGCTGCTCAAGGTATCCGGAGTGGCCATGATGGAAAAGGATATCAGTCAGCGTCGTCCTGACTACGAGAAATACAGGCGTGAAGTCAGCGTCTTTGTTCCATGGTTCCGTGCCCGTGATGGATAATGGCCGGCTTTCAGTTTACTGCTGTCAAGGTTTTCAATGAGTGGGACACTTATGCAGCTGATCATCAAGCTGGCTGAACAAGGCCGGATTCCTGACGCCATGATTCGTTTCGGCATCCGCCAGCGGCACAAAAAAGTTCTGCAAAGTCAGCAAATTCGTGACGTCAGCCAGGAACTGGAGAGGAAAAAAATTTTCACCCGGAAAATGAACTCCGGCCCCATCGCTTTGGTGCCCGAACTGGCCAATCTTCAACACTACGAGGTTCCACCAGGTTTTTTTCAGTTAATGCTGGGTCCGGCCATGAAGTACAGCTGCTGCCTTTTCGAGCACGGCGGCCCCGGGATTGATCTGGCCGTTGCCGAGGAGGCCATGCTGTCCCTGACGGCCAGGCGCGCCGGGCTTGAGGATGGCATGGATGTCCTGGATCTGGGTTGCGGATGGGGCTCGCTTTGCTTATGGCTGGCAGGAAAACACCCAAATTCAAGGATTATAGCTGTTTCCAATGCTCAAAACCAGGTAGATTACATAAACCGCAAGGCTGTGGCTGGGAACTTGAAAAATCTTCGGGCTGAACGCGCCGACATGAATGACTTTCATCCTCAGGCATTGTTTGATCGAATTCTAAGCGTGGAAATGTTTGAACATATGCGCAACTGGCGGAGCCTGCTTAAGCGGGTTTCCGGCTGGCTAAAGCCCAATGGAGCACTCTTTGTGCATATTTTTGCGCATGAAAAGTACGCTTATTTTTTCGAGCAGAACCCGAGCGACTGGATGGGCAGACATTTTTTTTCCGGAGGCATGATGCCTTCGGACGATCTCATGCTGTATTTTCAGGACCAGCTGAGGCTGCGCGGGCATTGGCGGACCAACGGGCTCCACTACTCTCTCACCCTTGAGGCCTGGCTGAAGCGCCTGGACGACAACCGCCGGATGGCTCTGGATGTTCTGAAGGATGCAATGCCTCCGGTCGAAGGAGAATCTCCGGAGATGTTTCTTCAGCGCTGGCGGATTTTCCTGATGGCCTGCTCGGAATTATTTGCCTGGAATCGCGGCAATTCCTGGTTTGTATCTCATTACCTGTTGTCCGCGGAAGACAACCCGTCATGATGGATAAAAAGAAAGCAATCAACCCTGTGGGTGCCTTAAAGATCGCAGTCGTGGGCGGGGGCGCGGCCGGAATGACAGCCTCTTATTATCTGGGCCGCAAGCATAATGTTGACCTTTTCGAGGCCGCACCCAAGCTGGGAGGGCACGTCCGGACCGTCCTGGCTGATGATGGATACGGCCTCAAAATTCCTGTGGACATGGGATTCATCGTGTTCAACAACAGGACCTATCCCTGTTTCTGCCGTTTCCTGGAAGATCTCAAGGTTAAATCAGCCACAACAGATATGTCCTTTTCATACAGCGAGCCCCATACCGGGTTTGCTTATGCCGGTTCAGGGCTTTCCGGCCTTTTCGCCCGCCGGGCTAACCTGATTGACCCTGGTTTCTGGAGGATGATTTTCGCGGTATTGAAATTCTGCAAAAACATCTCCAGAGACCTGGAACATGACCGCCTGAAAGGGAGCCTGGGAGAATATCTCCGTGAACACAGGTATCCCCCGGTTCTGATGACACGCTACCTGGAGCCCATGGTCAGGGCCATCTGGTCTGCAGAGGATCACGAACCTGAGAATTTTCCCCTGAAGCGTTTTGCCAGGTTTTTTTCCAATCACGGCCTGCTGAGCATCCGGGGCGGGCCTACCTGGCTCTATATACCCGGGGGCAGCCATACTTATGTCCGGGCCTTTGAACAAAATTTTACCGGAAACATCAGGACCGGCTGTCCTGTAAAGGGAATTTCCCGGATTAAAAACAGAGCGCTAATCCACCTGAATGGCCAGGACCTTGAGTATGACTCCGTTGTCCTTGCCTGCCACGCAGACACCGCCCTGGATCTGCTCAGGGACCCTGACCGGGCTGAAACCGAGATCCTGAGCCCATGGCAATATGTTGCCAACGACGTAATCATGCACACTGATCCGTCCTTTCTGCCCTCAAATCCCAGGGCCTGGGCCTGCTGGAACGTCGTCGCCCATGCCGGGGACACGGAAAAAAGGGTCCATGTCCATTACTGGATGAATACCCTGCAGCGTTTTTCCGCCCGGAAAAATCACGTAGTCAGCCTTAATCCCCGCCGCCAGGTTCCGGAAAAAGCCATATCCTGCCGCCTGGAAATGTTTCATCCCCGGTTCAACTCCTCGGCCCTCAAGGCCCAGGCCGGTCTGGACTCTTTGCAGGGCAAAAGAAACACATATTTCTGCGGAAGCTATCACGGCAACGGTTTTCATGAAGACGCGGCAGCCTCAGGGGTGCGAGTGGCCCGGCAGCTGGGAGCGGATATATGAATTCCAGGGTTGTCCCGGTCAGTGTTTCTCATGAGCGGCACCTGCAGACAACACATCGATTTCAGTACAGGTTCATGCTCCTGGTTCTGGACCTGGACGAACTGGATCATATTGACGCCTCCTCCAGGCTGTTCGGGCTTAACCGTTTCAGACCGGTCTCCATTCATGACCGGGATTTTCTCAGTCCAGGCAACCTCGGAATAAGAAAAAAGCTTCAGGACATTCTTAAATCAAAAACATCCGCAGTGCTTCCTGCAGACTCAACAGTCCTGCTTTTGACTTCAGGCAGGATAATGGGCAATGCCTTCAATCCGGTAAATTTTTATTTTGTCTTCAGCCCTGAAAACGAACTTGTCCACAGTGTGGCCGAGGTGAACAATACCTTTGGAGACAAGCATGTCTATGTGCTTGAGCATCCTGAAAATCCAGGTCTTTTTCCGGCCAGGTACAAGGTGGATAAGGCATTTCACGTTTCACCGTTCTTTGACATGAACGGCCAGTATGCCTTCAGTTTCAGCGACGTGCGAAAAGAGCTGGACATCTCCATCTCCCTTGTCAGGGATGGCCGGACTGCCCTTGAAGCAAGGCTCCGGCAAAACGGACCGGCCAGAAATCTAAATGACCAAAACCTCTTCAGAACATGGATATCTCACCCCATGGCTCCGAATCTGACCTATATCCGCATCCTTCGCCAGGCCGCAACCCTGTATCTTGGCAAAAAACTGCCTGTCTTTACCAGACCTGAACCCGAAAACCCCATGACCATAAGGACAATGAAGGGGAAAACAAAACTCATGGACCGGGCAGCCCGAAGCCTGGTGTTTGGCAATCTGAAGAAAATCTGCAGGGGAAGTCTGGAAATGGAGATGCCTGACGGAACAGTCCATGTATTCGCAGGCCAGGAACCCGGGCCTTCCTGCCGGATGCGAATCAGGGACAATCTTTTTTTCCGAAAGATAATCAAGAAAGAGGATGTGGGTCTGGGTGAAGCCTATACCCGGGGCATGTGGACCACTGATGATCTGACGGGGCTCATGGAACTTCTGATCATGAACATGGACCGCATGTCATACATGGAGAACTGGGGCTTTGCTGGCAGAAGCCTGCACAAGGCACTGGTCATGGGCAGAAAGATAATTCCGGACAATGACCCTGCAGGCAGCCGGGAAAACATCAGAGCCCATTATGACTTGTCCAATAATTTTTTTTCAAAGTTCCTTGACCCGACCATGACTTATTCCTGTGCGGTATTTGAAGACCTGGAAGAATTAAAATCATCTGGAAAAAGTATTTCAGCCACGGCACTTGAAATGGCCCAGGAGCGAAAATACAGCCTGGTGGCAAGGGCAGCGGACATTAAGCCGGGGGATCAGGTTCTTGAAATAGGATGCGGTTGGGGAGGATTTGCATTTTTTGCCGCTAAAAACCTTGGGTGCCGGGTCCATGCCGTTACCATATCAAAGGGACAGCACCAGTATGTTCATGAGTTGATAAAAGAGAGAGGCCTTGAAGACAGGATCAGCGTGATTCTTGATGACTACCGCAATCTCAGGGGGCAGTTCGACGCCCTGGTGTCCATAGAGATGCTGGAGGCTGTGGGACATAAGTATCATCCTGATTTTTTCTCGGCTGTGGACAGGCTTTTAAGGCCCGGAGGCCTGGCCTGCATCCAGACCATCACCATTGTTGACCAGCGGTACGAAACCTACTGCAAAACCCGGGACTGGATCAGCACCTATATCTTCCCCGGCGGTCTGCTGCCGTCCCTTGACAGGATTACCCGGGTTTTGGCCGGGCATACTACCCTGGCAATCGCCGGAATCAGGGATATCGGCCCTCATTACGGGCCCACCCTGGCGGCCTGGAAAAGACGTTTTCAGGAGAACTGGAAGGAAATAAAAACCATGGGCTTTGACGAAGATTTCAGGAGGACCTGGGAATACTACTTCAGCATATGCGAAGCCGGCTTTAACCAGCGCCATATCAGGGACCTGCAGATCGTCATGGACCGGCCGAAGTATATAAGCAAAAAGTGAGTGCCGGATGCCTTGGCAAGGAGGCACGGGAAATCTCTGGTAAGCTGTTGCTGATGCGGACAGAATATGGACAGCAAAAATAAAACCATGGAAGTTTCGTAATGTCCTTCCTTGACCTGAAAATAATCATATTTATTCATATAAATAATATTTTAAACTTATGCAGGAGACAATCATGAGCCTTAAGGAATATTTTGAAACGCATAGTGGAATCGGGGTACTTTCCACGGCCGACGCAGAGGGCAATGTGGACAGTGCTGTATACGCCAGGCCGCATATCATGGAAGACGACAGCATGGCCCTGATTATGCGGGACCGCCTGTCGCACCACAATCTGCAGTCCAATCCAAGGGCCGCCTATCTTTTTATCCAGGATGGAGACGGGTACAAAGGCAAACGCTTTTTTCTGAGCAAAATCAGAGAAGAACAGGACCAGGAAAAGATTCAGTCCCTGAGCAGACGTTTCCGGCACAGTGAGCAGGGATTAAACCCGGAACCCAGGTTTCTGGTATACTTTAAGATAGACAGGGAACTGCCTCTCATCGGTCCCAAATATGATCCGGACAGGACAAAATCATGACCGGGTTTATGGATAAGTTGTTCCCCTCCCGGGGCGGAAGACCTTTTTCATTGCCCCGGCTCAGGGCAATGAACAAATGCTTTTCTCTGTGAGTTTCCAGAAGGCTTGTCAACGTCCGCCGTGGCGGACCACCTTATTTTTCCTGGCGAGCCATTGAGAG
>SKKD01000044.1 GCA_007121655.1 Desulfonatronovibrio sp.
GAACTCCCCCTGCACCTTCAGGCCAAGATTCTGCGTGCCTTGCAGGAAAGGGTGGTTGAGCCTCTGGGTTCAGTCAGGGAAGAAAAAGTTGATGTCCGCCTTCTGGCCGCCACCAACAAGGATCTCAAATCCGAGGTGAAATCGGGAGCATTCAGACAAGACTTGTATTTTCGTTTGAATGTGCTGGAGATAAGGATACCTCCTCTGAGGGAGCATCTGGAAGATCTGCCTCTTCTGGTCAATCATTTTATCCGCGTCCTTGGTGAAAAAAACCGAAAACAGGTCAGGGGAGTGGACAGAAACTTTTTGGAAGCCCTTGGCTGTTATGACTGGCCCGGAAATGTCCGGGAATTGGAAAATGTTGTGGAGAGGGCAATCATCCTGTCGCGTTCAGATATATTGAACGTTTCAGACCTGCCGGCAACGATTATCGGGTCCTCGTCCGGAGACAAGGAGAACAAGCCGGATAATATATCAAAAGACGGTTATTTAATGGAAGGAGAAAAGGAAGCCCTTGTCAGAGCCCTGAAGGACAATAAGGGACACCGGGAAAAAACAGCCGAAACCCTTGGGATAAGCAGACGTTCCCTGCAATATAAATTAAAGAAACATGGATTGATCAGGTCCTATTAAGTTTGGCAGTAAATCATAAAAGGGCCTGTTAATAACAGGCCCTCTTTAAGATTCCGAAAAATACAGGAAATTAATTAATTGATTCCTACCGTGAGTACCTGGGAGAATGCTGCCGGGCCGATCTTCCGAATTCGGAAAAACTCTTACCACCCCTGACGCGTCCCTGTATTCCGGTGTTAATGTTATACTCCTGGCTCATCTTAATCCTGTGATCAAGCTTGCCCTCAAAAATTTCCTGGTTAAGGCCGGCTAAATCTTTTCTGGCCTGTTCAATTTCTGCGGGATCGGCTCCCTCGGTAGCCAGGAGAGCGTTAAGTTCGGCCTGCCTGGCGATCATCTGCTGCTTTTTGGGATATATCCAGTCCCTGTAATCCCGGGTTATCCGTGACAGTTCCTGTTGCTGTTCTTCCGTAAGGTTGGAAACTACAGGGCAATCCGGATTTCGCAGCTGACCCCTTTCTGTAATGCCGACACTCCTGGCCATGGCCAGGGAAGTAATTATCAAAGTAGCCGTTAACGCGAGTCCAATGCCGAAAATAAGTGTCTTCTTCATAATAAACCTCCATAAAAATGTTTTTGTTCCTGCCTTCTCTTTAGCAACCTGCGTGCCATTAGTTTATTCTAATATAATCAGGTTGTTAGGTTAATCTGTAATAAGCTTAAGCTATTTGGCGTGCATCGACTTGCACTTCTGTGCAGAGTGTTTAGATAGAATTATCTGTGCAGAGTGTTTAGATAAAAATAGTTGGTGTGGAATATCGAACTTATTATTTTTAAGATTCTGCTTGACCCTTTTTCAAACCCGTACTAAAGCCCGGCCATACAAATTAAGTACAGGGGTGCGAAATGCAAAAAAATACTCATTCCAAGGAAAGAAAAAAGCCACCTCAAAAAAGAATCACCTCTTAATGCCTGATTCCAATTTCCAGTTTTATCATATTTATTCTTATTTGAGGTGAACAAATGCAAGAGTGGATCAAACAACTTCAAAATATTGTCAATTCTCTGGACAAGCTTGAAGAATTCATAAATGTCTCCCCGGAGGAAAAAGAAGCCATAACATCCATGAAGACCAAGTGGGGAACCACTCCCTACTTTGCCTCTCTTATGGACCCGGATGATCCGGCCTGTCCCATCCGGATGCAGGTTATTCCATCCAGAAAGGAACAGGTAAATTGTTATGGTCTGCAGGATTACCTGATTTTTAAGGAAAACAGGGCGGTCGGCGAGAAGAGACCAGACTGCATAGCCAGACAGTACCAGGATCGGATCGCTTTTACTGTCACGGATATTTGCGCCAATTATTGCAGGCACTGCTTTCGAAAGGAACTCGTGGTGGATCAGGAATTGAGTCTGCGCTTTGATTTGAATGAAGGTCTGGACTGGATCAGAGAACATACCGAAGTCAGGGACGTCCTCATCACAGGCGGTGATCCATTTATCCTTTCTGATGACAAACTGGACCGCATAATTACTGAACTTCGCCGCATTCCCCATGTTGAGATGATCCGTTTCGGGACAAGGACTCCCATTGTTTTGCCCCAAAGGATAACGCCTGAACTCATGGAAATCCTGGGAGACTTTCACAGAATTCCCATCTGGATCAATACCCAGTGTAACCATCCAGTGGAAATCACTCAGCAAACCGCGGAAGCCGTTTTCAATCTGCTAAAATGCGGTGTGAATGTCGGCAACCAGGCAGTGCTCCTGAAGGGCATCAACGACGATGTCGATACATTCAGGCTGTTGCATCAAAAATTGCTTTCCGTTAGGATCAGGCCTTATTATCTGTTTTATTGCGAAGCTGCACCGGGCATCGACCATTTCAGAACTACCGTAGAAAAAGGATCGGAGCTTATACGAGACGCTTTGCGGGGCCATACCACCGGACTGGCACAGCCCATGTACGTCATAGCCACGAATATCGGCAAGATTCCTCTTATGCCTGATTATTATTTCCAGGAGAAGACGGACAAGGAATATATCCTGAAAAACTATAAAGGGCAGACCACCACATTGCCCCTGATATCGGAGTGACCAAGCCAGGCCCGGTCATAAAGACATTCGACCGGGCCTGATCCGGACAAACCGCCTCCAGTTTAACACCATGATTATCAGCGAAAACAAAGATAACGAACCCCCTCCCTCCCATTTTCAATTATTCAGATCTATTGATTTCTTTTCAATTCATAGACTCTCGTTTCCAGCAATACATTTTTGTTTCTCCCGGGATTTTTTCCCTGAACACGGGCTTGAACACATAAGAAAAAAACCCCATTGTATTTACCGGGACAGATCCGAAATGCTAAAGTATTCCTGTGAATCAGTTTCCTTCTTTTTGTTTCCCGGACAGAACAGGTTTACTCATGATAACTATCTATTTCAAATTGTTTAAATAAAAGGAGAAAACAAGTGCGACTGGAAAAAATTGAGAAGTTGATTAAAGAGTCGGATTCTACTGAAATAGCCTTTACCGATCTCAACGGACGTATCAGACGCCTTCCTGTCAATCCCAAAAATATCAGAGATATCGTCAATGACGGGATAGGTTTTGACGGCAGCTCTGTGGCCGGCATAGCAACCGTGGATAAAAGCGACCGCATACTCATGCCGGTACTGGAAAGTCTTAAACAAATCAGGTTCAGGGATAAAAGAACCTCATTATTCGTGGGCACCATCCATAATGAGCAGGGCCAGAGGGCCAGAACAGATCCCCGTTATGTTCTTGAAAAGGCTGTTGCAGAAGCACATGATGAATTCGGCTTTAAATTTCTGGCCAGCCCTGAATACGAGTTTTTTCTTTTCAGAGGAGATGAATATGCCAAGGATCTATATACCGACAAAGCAGGATATTGCGATGCCGACCCCAAGGATAAGGGGGAAAATGTACGCAATCGTATAATTGATATCCTTGGGCAATGCGATGTACCCTTTGAAAAGGCCCATCACGAGGTCAGTCCTTCCCAGCATGAAATCAATTTTGAATGCTCGCCTCCAGTCGTAGCTTCGGACCGTACACTCCTCTTTAGTTATGTAACCCATATGGTTGCATCTGAACATGGCTTTCACGCCAGTTTCATGCCCAAACCCTTTGATGATCAGAACAGAAATGCACTGCACATACATCTGTCCATGCAGGACAAAAGGGGCAACAATGTTTTTTACGATAAA
Organism: Desulfonatronovibrio sp.; assembly: GCA_007121655.1. Taxonomy (GTDB): domain Bacteria; phylum Desulfobacterota; class Desulfovibrionia; order Desulfovibrionales; family Desulfonatronovibrionaceae; genus Desulfonatronovibrio. The sequence continues at coordinate 3,805 of SKKD01000044.1, forward strand.
GACAATGAACATGGCATCAGCCTGCTGGCCCGGAAGTTTATCGGGGGTATCCTCAAATACGCCCGGCAGACTTCAATACTGATGGCTTCGACCTTTAATTCATACAAGGCGTATGTTATTGAGCGCGAAGCCCCTGTCGTTGTTGGGTGGGGTCCAAGAAACAGGACCTCAATGGTCAGAATCCCTTACGCAGCCAATCCTGAGGGAACCAGGCTTGAAATCAGAAGTCCTGATCCGGCCGGAAATATTTATCTGCAGATGGCTGCCTTTATCAAGATGGGGCTCCAGGGCATTCGTGAAGACCTGAATTGCAATAGCCCTGACGCAGGCAAGGCTTATTTCCAGTCCCTGGATAAAAGAATCTGGGATGAGCGCTTTCTTCCCAAATCCATGTTCGAGGCCCTTGTTGAAGCTGAAAAAAGCGCATTCCTGAAAGAAATTCTGGGAGAAAGAATGTACGACAATCTATTGGCAATTAAAACCGCTGAATGGGAGGGACACCGCACTCACGTTACCCAGAGGGAATTTGATAAATATTTGTCCATATGAACAATTTATAGAGTTTTATCAGCCCGTTGAAACTATCTGTTTTCAATCCGGGAACGAAAGATTTTCCTCAGGGGAAAAGGCACAATTATAAGGATGTAGTTTTATAATTTAAACATGACCCCACTGATCGTTATACAGAAAGGAAAAAGGACCGTTTCCGGATTGAAAGCCAATTAAAACAGGCTGATAAAAGCTCAAGTCGGGGTGTTCATCTTTATTATCTTCTCCACCTTCAGGATAAGTTTTCGGGCGTCTTCGGATACTGGATTTTCAGGCAAAGCCTGGAGGACTCCCAACCCCTCGCTTTTTTCATGAAAATCACCCCTGTCCATGCTGGTAATCACCACGGTATTGACCATGGCATCCCGGGTCACAATCTCTCTGATGAGTGCAATAGACTTACAATCCGGAAGGTTGTCATCCACTACAACCAAATCGGGTTTGATGGATCCTACCAAATCCAGTGCATCCTGTCCGTTTTCAGCCAGCACAGGTTCATTGTTTTTCAGAACAAGACCGGATATAAAATCTTTTAGTTCATCAGGTCTTGTGGTAACCAGCAAAAACTTCATTAAACCCTCCGGTTCTGAATTCTGTTAAGGATGACCGCCTCCACCTCCACAGGTATATTCAGCGGTAAACCTGGTCAGCCTTCCTTCAAGAAACGAGCTGACCGCGTCTCCGACACTTTGAGCGTTGCCGCCAAAGAATACGTCTATTCCCACCTGGTTGAAGCCCATTAAAGGTCTCATGCCCATGCCTCCGGCAATGAGAATGTTGACTCCATTTCCGGCCAGGTGATTGACAGGAGCCATGCATCCACCCTGAACATGGGGTACGTTGGGCAAAGTATTGACCAGTGACACAGCTCCGTTTTCCACTTCGATTATTGTGTAGAGGTCGCAATGTCCGAAATGCTGTCCCAGTTCTGAATCCAGTCCGCCTGGAGTGGCTGAAGGAACCGCGATTCTTGTCTTTTCCATCTGATCATTCTCCTTTTTGCTTATTTTATGAAAAATAGATTTAATTTAGCAAAGCTAAAACATTCGCCCATATATTACCGGTCATTTTGGCCATGTTGCTGTCCTTCATTTCTGTAATAACTTTTCTTTCAACCATGGCTTTTGTTACCATATCGTCATGTGGAAGATTTCCCACGAGCTCATGGTTGTTTTTCCGGCAGTAGTCTTCAATCAATGATGTCTGTTCAGGGTTAAGATCAAACTTGTTGACAATGACCGCAACTCTAACCTTGAAATACGAACACAGGTCAGCAACTCTTTGCAGATCATGAAGGCCGGAAGGAGTGGGCTCGGTAACCACAACCGCCAGGTCGGTGCCCGAAAGCGAACTGATAACGGGGCAGCCTATGCCGGGTGCTCCATCGCAAAGGATCAGGTCCGAACCTTCCTCTTTTGCCTTTTCTCTGGCCTTCTGTCTCAGGATGGAGACCAGCCGCCCGGAATTCTCAGCTCCCGGGAAAAGCTGAGCATGAACCATTGTCCCGAACCTTGTTGAGCTGACATACCAATTGCCGCAGTATCTGGAAGGAAAGTCAATGGCCTCTTCAGGGCAGAAGGTTACGCATACTTTGCATCCTTCACAACGAAGGGGCTCGATCATGTATCTTTCGTCTCTGATACTGACGGCATTGTAGCGGCACATTTCAGCGCACACGCCGCAAGCCTGGCATTTATCCTGAATTATTACCGCTTCATTGCCGGAGATGAACTTTTCTTCAAAAATGACTTTGGGAGCCAGAAGAATATGCAGATCCGGAGCGTCCACATCCAGGTCGCATATTATTTTATCCCTGTTTAAATGGGCAAAGGCCCCGGATAACGAAGTCTTACCCGTGCCGCCCTTACCACTGATAACTATTATCTCACGCATGCCCGGCCTCACAGTCACAGGCCTGTATTGCCAGGGCCAGGTCGGAAAACCTGTTTTCCAGTTCAGAACTCAGCCTTGCCACCACATGTCCCTTTGAATAACCTTGGGCAATAGCTCGGTCATAAGGAATAGAGGCGAGAATTGGTAGTCCTTTTTCCTCGCAAAAGGCGTAAACGCTTTCATCGCCCAGACCGGACCTGTTTACGACCACTCCCATTGGTTTGCCAATGGGTGAAAAAGATTCCCAGGCCAGCTTGAAATCATGAAAACCAAAAGGAGTCGGTTCTGTGACCAGAAGGATCATGTCGCTGTCCATTACCGCGCATACAGCGGGGCAGCTTACTCCGGGAGGAGCGTCGATTATCACGTCTTTCCTGTTGTTTTCCATAATTTTTAAAAGCCTTTTCTTTACCTGCTCCATCAAGGGGGGGGTCATGGCTTCTCCCACACGTAAAAGACCCATGAGGAATAACTTATTGTCTGCGAATGATCCCTGGCTAAGGGTACCCAGTTCACGTTTACCCGGAGTTAAGGCTTTTTCGGGACAGACAGCCAGACAACCTCCGCAGCCATGACACATTTCAGGAAAGGTAAGCAGGGTTTCTCCCATGACCTTGATGGCCTGAAACTGACAAAGATCCGAACATATCCGGCACAAAGTACACCTGGATTTATCCACTACCGGAATTTCCAGATAAGTCTTTTCCTCGTTGGTGATTTCCGGTTTTAAAAACAGATGCAGATTGGGCTCTTCCACGTCCAGGTCAACAGCTACAATCGGTTTTTTCCATACGGCAGCAAGTGAGGCCGTAACAGTCGTTTTACCTGTGCCGCCTTTACCGCTTGCGACTGATATTATCATATTATTATTACCTGTATATTCCATAAACCTGGTTTTCACCCGGAAAGAAAAACTTTCCGGGTGAAAATTACTTATTGGCCTGGTTAGCGTAGCCCACATCACCGGACTTGTATTTTCCCACTGCTTCCCCGACAGTCATTTTGTCCAGGTTCTGAACGACTTTTATCCCCACGGCTTTAAGGGCCTCAAAGGCCTTGGGGCCGACAAATCCGGTCAGGACAACCTTTGCCCCGGAATCGGCAATTACCTGGGCAGCCTGGATTCCGGCCCCATGGGCCATTGCCTGGGAAGAACCATTGTCTACATATTCGTGCTCCATGGTATCCGGATCAACCACAACAAATCC
>SKKD01000091.1 GCA_007121655.1 Desulfonatronovibrio sp.
AATATGCCGGCAAACAGTCATTGCAGGGCAGAGTGGAAAAGATGGGCTTTTTTATTTTAGAAAATTAGGGATTGGGGAATTGAGGAATTTAGGGATTGAGGGATTAGAGAAAAGAGCGAGGGGGAGACTGGGCGAGAGAGCGAGGGGGAGATTTGGCGAAGGGGAGAGGGAGAGAGGGAAGAATATTCACATCTGGATTTGTCGCCGAGTCGCATAGTCGCCAGATCGATCGCCGGGACAGAAAAGCTTCACCATCCCTTACCCGGATTGAGGATGCCATGGGGATCAAAGACCTTTTTGATCCCGCGCATCAGCTCAAGTTCGGCAGAACCCAACTGCCAGGAGATAAAAGGTTTTTTGCTGAGTCCTATCCCGTGTTCTCCGGACATGCTTCCCCCGAGATCAAGAACCAGCCGCAAAGTTTCCTGCCTGGCCGCCTCAACCTTCTGTTTCCGGTTTGGGTCTGAATCGTCGTACATATAATTCACGTGGATGTTGCCGTCTCCCACATGCCCGAAAGCCAGGATTTTAAGCCCGTGCTTCCGGGAAATACCGCGTATGCCTTGTACCGCGTCAAGAATTTTCCCTCTGGGCACGACCACATCGTCGCTGATCTTGTCCGGGCCGAGGCTGAAGGAAGCAGGATTGATCAGCCGCCTTATCGCCCATATCCGGTCTTCTTCATCCTGACCGGTCTGATCCAGATGCAGGCAACCCTTAACGGCGGACCTGACCGTTCTGAGCTCGTGCGTCACAGAGGGCCTGGTACCGTCAATCTGAATAATCAGGGCGCTTCCGGCCGTGCCAGGCCAGGGAACGGGTCCATAACCCGCCAGGCAGTCCATGACTTCCGCCGGCAGGAATTCCAGAGCGCAGGGCAGGATGCCCGACCTGAAAATATTCTGAACCGCCCGCAGGGCTTTTTGTTCATTTTCAAAACAGGCCAGAATAGTGGCTGAGTACTCCGGCCCGGGCAAGAGCTTCAGCCAGGCCTTTACGATTATCCCGAGAGTGCCTTCCGATCCGACCAAAAGACCGGTTAAATCCAGTCCCACAACATTTTTATGAACTCTGCCACCGGTTGTGACAGTTTCTCCTCCGGGCAAAACCACCTCCAGTCCCAGGACATAATCGCCGGTGACCCCGTATTTTACCGCATGCATGCCTCCGGCATTGGTGGAGATGTTGCCGCCGATGGTGGACACGCTCATGCTGGCCGGATCAGGCGGATAGAACAGACCCATGTCCATGGCTTTCTGCCGCAGGTCTGCCGTGACTACACCCGGTTGAACCAGGGCGGTAAAATCATCCGGATCAATGGAGATTATTCTGTTCATCTTCAGGCAGGAAAGAACAACTCCTCCCTGGTCCGGCACGCAGGCCGAAACCACATTGGTCCCTCTTGCCCTGGGGATTATCGGGATGCGTTCCCTGTCAGCCAGACGCATAAGCTCCTGAACCTGCTCAACGCTTTCAGGGCGGACCACCGCCCAGGGCAGGGAGAAACGGCGGCCCGCGTCTGTTCCGTAGATAAGCATTTCTGCCGGAGCCACGGTCATGGAGTCCCCGGGAAAGATGCTTTCCAGGGATTTGAGCTGGGATTTACTGAGGCTGGTCCGGCTGTTTGTCATTTTTCAGAACCTGGCCGTTAAAGTAACAGCGCCGTAACTGTCCTTTCCATCCTGTCCCCGGTACTCCCTGGTCCTGAGCACATGGGTATAGGCCAGTCGGAAGTGTCTGAAGGTAAGGACAGCTCCGGTCATAATATCGCCTACAAAATATTTTTTATCAACGCTGCGGCTTTTCCTGAAGGTATTGCCGTCCAGAAAGATGTTTCTGGCCATGGCCCGGCCTTCAAATCCGGCGAACACATACCAGCCGAAGGTATTGGTGGGGATAAAAAAATTGCTGCCGGTCAGACTGGGACTGATGAGGGGAGGCCCGTAATCCCGGGGCAGATCGAACCCGGCGCGAGCCATTCCTCCGGCGGACAGATGGGTGAATATATTACCGATCGATCCGCCGATGTGGGGCGAAAAGTCAAAGCCCAGACCGGCAATGTCTGCAAATTTTTTTTCGGCTTTCCATTTGCGCTGATAGGAAATAATGATTCCGGGCTCGGTCTTGAGCTGAGTATGCCATCCTCTGGGATCTGAAGAGCCGGTGAGTTGATGAACGATTCTCTGTGTTTGCTCCGCCATGGAATACTTGCCGACAATGCCGAGGGTAATCTGAAACTGATCCAGGGTCACCCCTGTATCAGAACTGACCTCCATTGTCGTGTAAAGCCAGCCCGCATAAGGACGCTCATCTTCGGGCGGGTCTTCGTCCGAGGTATCGTCAGAGGTGAACATGCTCTGGCCCAGCTGAAAGCCGAAACGTTTTTTCCCGTGTTCCGGGAAGAATGGGATCTTATCCAGATTGCGGCGAAATATCTCTGGAAGCCTTTCCTCGGCTCTGAGGGTTGAAAATCTGACTCCGTTTGTATAACGCTGGTCCCTGTCGGCAAACATGTCGTTTTCCAGGCTCAGGCTGTAGTAGACGCCCTGGGTCGTGGGCTCTTCAACCCCTGCAACCCCTGCGTGCAAGACCTCTGAAGGAATCAGGATAGAGGTCAGAATGACGATCACCCACATGAAGATATTCATTTTTCATTGCTCTTTATCCGATCCTGAAAATCAAAAAGTGCAGTCATGCCGGAATGACAAAGGCCGGCCACCCGTCCCGGGCCTGCTTCAAAAAATTCTGCCGGGCTGAAACCTACTTGTGACCGGCCATTTCCCGGTCCATGTCCCTCTTGACAGCTCTCTGCTTTAACTCTTCGCGCTGGTCAAAAAGCTTAAGACCCTTGGCCAGGGCCAGTTCAACCTTGATCTTCCCTTTTTTGAAATAGATTTTCAGAGGTACGACGGTAAGTCCCTTTTGTTCCACCTTTCCCAGAAGCCGGTCGATTTCGTTTTTGTGCAGTAAAAGTTTGCGTCTTCTTTCAGGTTCATGCTGGGCATAACCCGCATTGGCATAAGGAGCGATATGCACATCAGCCAGAAAAGCTTCGCCCTGTTGAAATTTAACATATCCGTCCTTAAAGCTTATCTGACCGGCCCGGAGGGATTTCACTTCTGATCCGGTCAGAGCTATGCCCGCTTCAATGGTTTCCATGATTTCAAAATAGCGGCGGACCTTTTTGTTGACGGCAATTATTTTAATGCCCGAGATATTGTCTTTGGCCATGTTTATGTTATTTCTTCCGGTTTTTTCTGACCCACCAGGAACTGTCCGGGCCGTTGAACCACCAGTCAGTATGATCGGTATCCAGAATCCGCTTGCCAAGAGCCCGGCCTTCAGGTGTGCGAAGGCGCTGCGTGGCGTAGCCCAGCCACTTGACGGCGTATTTGTTGCCCAGATCCTGCTGCTCCCTCAGATTCAGAATAAGATCCAGCTGATCCGCGTCATGAGCCAGTGATGCTTCCGTGCTTTCCACATCCTCCAGGTCATCGAACAGATCCAGGATATCATCTTCAAGACCGGTTCCTTCCAGGGCGTCGGACAGGGCTTTGCGGTCATCTGTCTGGTTGTAAATCCGGTTGACATAGTTCATGTCACCGACCCTGGTTTCCGGCAGGTCATGAAAGAGGCACATCAAGACTGTTCTGGAACGGTCCGCACCGGCCATCCCGGCTAGAATGTATCCTATTACAGCGGTGCGGAACGAGTGTTCGGCCACGTTTTCCGAGCCGGTGCCCAGAAATTGATATCCTGTTCTGGGAGTCCTTTTGAGCATCCCCACTTCGTGTAAAAAATGGCTTATTCGCTCAAGGTCAAGGTTGTTCATGTTGCTCTTTTCTTGGTGATTAAAAATTAAGTTCGGTAACGGGCATTGATTTCAATATATTTTTCAGTCAGATCCGAAGCAAGAAGGGTGAATTTGCCTTCCCCCGCGCCGAGGTCGATTTGAATATTAATATCCCGGGCCTTTAATAACGGTTTGAAGACGGCATCCCGGTCCATCTCCACGGGACGCCCGGAGCTGAATATCTCCACGCCGGCCAGCCTGACCCTGACTTTTTCCGGGTTGAACAATGCCCCGCTTCGGCCCAGGGCCGCCACAATCCTGCCCCAGTTGGGGTCCGCCCCGTACATGGCAGTCTTGACCAGAGGAGAATTGCCGACCGCCCCGGCCGCAAGCCTGGCCTCGGCTTTATCCCTTGCCCCGGTGACCTCGATGTGTAAAACCCTGGTCCCGCCTTCAGCATCACGGACAATTTCATAGGCCAGCTCGGAACATACCTTGTCCAGGGCTGAGACTGCCTTTTCCAGATCCTCATCGCCGGATATTTCAATCCCGCTCTCCCCGCCCGCCAGGGCAAGAACACAATCGTTGGTGCTGGTGTCACCGTCGATTGTCAGAGCATTGAAAGTCCCTTCAACTGAATCGCTCACGATCGTCTGCCACAGCTCTTTGTCAATCCTGAGGTCGGTGAGAATAAACCCGAGCATGGTGGCCATGTTGGGACAGATCATGCCCGCTCCCTTGGCCATGCCCCAGAATCCGACCCTGCCGGAACCAAGGTTGGCTTCAGCGGATGAAGTCTTGGGAAAAGTATCCGTGGTCATTATGGCCCGGGCCGCCTCGAGGCCTGTTGACAGGCCGAGTTTTTCCACCAGGCGGGGCAGGTTATTTTCAAACAGGTCCATTTTCAGATGATCGCCGATAACTCCCGTGGATGCCGGAAGAATATCCTCGGGATTAATTCCCAGAAGGTCCGCCAGAATCCGAAGAGTTTCAAGACAATTGGAAATGCCCGTATCCCCGGTACAGGCATTGGCCTGACCGGCATTAATGAGGAGCGCCCTGATACCCGATGTTTTTTCCAGGTTGGCCCTGGCGACTTTGATGGGCGCTGCCTGAAAAAGGTTGGTGGTGAAAAGGGCCGCGCATACCGCGGGCTTCTCACTGAAAATAAGGGCCAGATCAGCTCTGTCCATGTATTTAAATCCGGCCTGGGCCGTGGCCAGTTTGAAGCCTTTGGGAAGCTGTGTGGATGCTGTCATTTTAAGTCACTGTTCCGGACAAGGGTACATTATGTCTGAATGGATTATCCGCAGCATTTTTTATGTTTTATGCCGCTGCCGCAGGGGCAGGGGTCGTTTCTCCCCACCTTGGGCTCGGTCCTTTTGACCGGTTCTTTTCTGGCCGCTTTTGACTGCTCGGCGGGGCCGGCAAATTGAAGGTTCTGTTGCTCTTTATGCTTGAATTCGTCTTCCTTGACCGCCTTTTGAATCCGCAGTCTGGTCAGGGCTCTGAGAGCGTTTTCCTTGATTCTGTAAAGGAGATCTTCAAACATTTCAAAGCCTTCTCTCTTGTATTCGCGCTTGGGATCTCTCTGGCCGTATCCCCGAAGACCTATGCCCTGTTTGAGATGATCCATGTTCAGCAGATGTTCTTTCCAGTTGCGATCCAGGCTTTCCAGCAAAAAGAAACGCAAAACTTCCTGGAAATGGTCGCCGGCGTCTTCCTGCAGCTGGTCCAGATGCTCATTGACCGCTTTCAGGCTTTCCTGCCTGGAAGGAATATGGTCGTCTTTTATGATCCGGAAAAGATTGAAAACTTCCTCAAGCTTGCCCCTGAGCAGGGCCGCGGCTTCATCATCGAGGCTTTCGGGTTCGGCGTCGCCCACCTGGGAATAGATGTCTTCCATGACCTCGGCCATTATCTGATCCACCAGATCCCGCATATCCTCCGAGGTCATTATTTCTCTTCGCTGGGCATAAATGACCTCCCTCTGCTGATTCATGACATTGTCAAAATCAAGGAGCTGCTTGCGGATTTCAAAGTTATGGGATTCAACCCTGGTCTGGGCGTTTTCAATGGCCCTGGAGATCATTTTGTTTTCAATGGCCTGACCTTCTTCCATGCCCAGCTTGTCCATTATCCCGGAAATCCGCTCCGAACCGAAAAGTCTGAGCAGGGTGTCATCCAGAGCCAGGTAAAAACGTGATGAGCCAGGATCTCCCTGACGTCCCGCCCGGCCCCGAAGCTGATTGTCTATGCGTCTGCTTTCATGTCTCTCGGTGCCCAGAATGTGCAGCCCCCCAAGCTCCCGGACCCCGTCTCCAAGCACGATGTCGGTTCCCCGGCCGGCCATGTTCGTGGCCAGGGTGACTCTCTTTTTTTCACCGGCATGGGCGATGATTTCAGCTTCTTTTTCATGCTGTTTGGCGTTTAATACATCATGGGGAACCTTTGCTTTTTTAAGCATTCTGGAGATCAGCTCGGATCTTTCAATGGAGGTGGTGCCTACCAGGACCGGTTGGCCTTTTTCATAAAGATTTTGAATTTCCTGGGCAATGGCCCTGAATTTTTCTTCCTGAGTCTTATAGACCATGTCGGAAAAATCTTTTCTGATCAGGGGTTTGTGCGAAGGAATGACTGTCACGTCCAGATCATATATTTCCTTGAATTCCACTGCCTCTGTGTCGGCTGTACCTGTCATTCCGGCCAGTTTGTCGTACATGCGAAAGTAGTTCTGAAAGGTGATTGAAGCCAGAGTCTGGTTTTCCGCCTCGACCTTGACCCCCTCCTTGGCTTCAAGGGCCTGGTGCAGGCCGTCGCTGAAGCGCCTTCCAGGCATGAGACGTCCGGTGAATTCATCCACAATAACCACCTGACCTTCATTGACGATATAATCAACATCAAGAGCAAAAATATTGTGGGCCTTGAGGGCCTGGAGCACATGGTGCTGAAAAGTGATGTTTTCCGGATCAAAAAGATTGTCGATGTTGAGGATCTCCTCGACTTTCTGGACTCCATCATCGGTCAGGGAAACCGTCTTGGCCTTTTCATCAACGGTAAAGTCCTGATCCTTTATGAGCTTGGGAATTATAGCATTGATGCGCTTGTAAAGGGATGTGGAATCCTCGGCCGGACCGGAAATAATGAGCGGAGTCCTTGCTTCATCGATCAAAATGGAGTCCACTTCGTCCACTATGGCATAAGTGAGGGGGCGCTGGACCAGTTGATGCGCATAAAACTTCATGTTGTCGCGCAGGTAATCAAAGCCGAATTCATTGTTGGTGCCGTAGGTGACGTCGGCCGCGTAAGCCTGCTTCCGTTCCTCGTCGTTCAGTCCGTGGACGATCACGCCCACCTCCAGACCCAGAAAGTTGTACAGCCTGCCCATCCACTGGGCGTCCCTTCTGGCCAGGTAATCATTGACCGTAATGATATGCACCCCTTTCCCGGCCAGAGAGTTGAGAACAACCGCAAGCGTGGCCACCAGGGTCTTGCCTTCACCTGTTTTCATCTCTGCTA
>SKKD01000039.1 GCA_007121655.1 Desulfonatronovibrio sp.
AATGACAGGTGAGGCGTAACCAGAACCGTGATTATCAGGTGTCATTGCGAGCGAGTCTTCGAGCGCGGCAATCCCTGTTGCGAACAAAGTGAAGCAATCTATAAGTATGTCATTTCAAGTTACTTATCGGTTTGGTCCCGGGCCGCCCGGGTGGAGCGCTTACTAATTTATCATGAGATAGGTGCCGGGGGGCGGAAGACCTTTTTCATTGCCCTGCTCAGGGCGATGAAAAAATGTTTTTCTCTGTGAACTCTGTGCGCTCTAGGCCTGCTTCCCACCGGGGCGTAGGCCCTATGGGCCGGAGGCAGGCCGGGCGTGAGATATTCTTTTCTTTCCCACGTCGAAGAGCCAAACTTCACAAACCCAGGGCAGCTAATCACCATCCAGCACTTCCCTGATTCTGACAAGAAGTTCCTTCATCTGGTAAGGCTTGGACAAAAAGCCTTTCGCTCCGAATCCCGACGCTTCCCCGCCGTGACCGTTGGCTGAATATCCACTGGCCACCAGAACCTTGACCGATGGATCGGCGGAGATCATCTCCTGGGCGCACTTTCTTCCCCCCATGCCGGGCATGTTCAGGTCCATGAGCACCAGATCGACACCATCGACCATTTCCTTAAATATCTCCAGAGCCAGTTCACCGCTTGCGGCGCTCAGCACCTTGTAGCCTGAATCTTCCAGGAACTCGCCGGTCAGGTCCCTGATCTCGGCATCATCGTCCACCACCAGGATAGTCTCCGTGCCTTCACCGGGAACGGAGCCATGCTGCTCTTTTTCAGCATGTTCCGCCTGATCCCGGCGTGCCGCAGGCAGGTAAATTCTGAAGGTGGTACCCTGGCCGATTTCGCTGTAGCAGGTGATGTGTCCGTCATGGGCCTTGACTATGCCGTATGCCGTGGCCAGGCCAAGGCCCGTGCCCTTGCCCACCTCCTTGGTGGTGAAGAAGGGTTCAAAAACACGCTCAAGGGTATCCCTGTCCATCCCGGATCCCGTATCTGAAACAGTCAAAAGCACGTATGGGCCGGTTTTTATCCTGGGGTGGGTTCTTAAAAATTCTTCATCCAGGTCAATGTTCCTGGTTTCAATGATCAGTCTGCCTCCCTCGGGCATGGCGTCAGCCGCGTTCAGGCCGAGATTCAAAAGGATCTGTTCAAGCTGCACCGGATCAGCATTCACTTTATGGACATCTTTTCCTGGATAAAGTTCAATCCGGACCATCTTGGGAATTGTTCTCTCCAGAACCCTGGCCGCGCTGACTATCTCTTGATCAAGATCCAAAAGCTGCCTGCTGGGTACGGTCTTGCGGCTGAAGGTCAGCAGCTGACGGATAAGCCTGGCTGATCGGTTCAGAGATTTCTCTATGGCTGCAAGACGCCTGACATCCGGATGGTCATGGGGCTTGCCTTTGAGCAGAAGTTCAAGATTGCCGCCCATGGCATGGAGCAGGTTGTTGAAGTCATGGGCCATGCCGCCGGCCATCAAGCCCACTGACTCCATCTTCTGGGCCTGGAGGAGCTGGGCCTGGAGCTTTTCGCGTTCCTGTTCAGTCTTTTTGCGCCCGGTAACATCCCAGACGGTTGACACCATCAGATTGCTTTCGGGGAGGGGAATATTCTTGGCCGTGACATAGAATGTTTCCTGTCCAGGACGTGTTATCGGGATATCTTCCCAGTACATCCGCTCGGGATCACCGCTTGCACAATCATCAAGCACCCTGTTTTTAATCTTTTCCCTGAATTTTGGATCCTGATAAACAACTTCCCAGAAATCATTCGGAGGCGACAATTGCTCACCTGTTGTCCGGTAAAACTTAATAAAATTGTTGTTCATGTAAGTAAATTGCACTTTTGGATCAACCGAGTTTATGGATACCCCCACAGGAAGATTGTCCAGGGTTGCCTTGATAAAGGCTTCACTTTCCCGCAGGGCTTCAAGCGCCTGTTTGCGTTCGGTGATATCCTGCCAGGCCACGATTCCGCCGACTACCCTGCCCCGGGAATCACGAATCGGTCCCGCGTCGCAGCACAATGGAATGGCCCTGCCATCGGCGTGACGCTGGACAATCTCCTGGCCGAACACGGTTTCGCCCTTCATGATGGCCCGGGACAGCGGAAGTTGCTCTACCCGGGCTCTTGTCACACCGTCGGCAAGATAAACATCCCATTCACTGATAATCTGTTCCACGGACAACCCCAGGTGCCGCTCTTCGGCCCAGCCCATCATTTCAAGTCCATGGCGGCTTACCCTCCTTAAGCGCGTATCCTTGTCAGCGATAGTGATGCCCATGGGAATATGCTCCATAAGGGCCTCCAGGGTCTGTTTGCCTTCCCCGGCTTCTTTCAAGGCTGTCTTTAACCTGCGCTCAAGCCTTTTTTGCTCTGTGATGTCCTGAAATATGCAGTATGTGCATAGAAACCCGCCCTGATGATCACGCTGGACCTTTCCATTAAAAAATACAAGGATGGTTGATCCGTCCTTTTTGACCATTTCAAACTCAACGCCCATGACTTCACCCACGGCCTTGAACCTGGGAAAGTTTTCCTTGAAGTGATCAACCCAGTCCGGGTGAAGTATTTCACTGAAATTTCTGCCGATAATCTCTTCCCGGGAATATCCGAGAACCTCCAGAAATTTCTGGTTGACGTCCAGGAAATCGCCCTGTTCATCCAGGGACTGACAGGGCATGGGAGCATTCATGAACATGCCTTCATGGTCGGGAAAACCGGACTGGCGGGACAGGTTGTTCTTACTTGAAGGTCTTGGCATTTAAGCCTCCGGGGAGAGTAAAATGACATGAAGGAAGTCAATAAAGGACAAAAAGACAACAAAGAAAGCGTGTTTCTGATTAAATTTACTTCTACTTAAATAAAGAACTTATTAAAAGCAACCAGGCGTGAAGCCTTTTCATCAGACGTTTAACCCGGCTGATGTGAATAATGATTCTTCCCAACTCTTATTCCTCTCTGTGCGCTCTGCCTGCCCTGTGCAATAGACGAAGTCTCAGCGAAGCGTATTGCTCCGGGGTGCGCTCTAGGCCTGCTTCCCTCCGGGCCGTAGGCCCTATGGGCCGGAGGCAGGCCGGGAAGCCTCATAAGACATTTTGTCTCTCACCCCCTGCACCTATCTTCAAGAAAGTTGTTGCTGTCCTGAAATAATATGCTTCAAGCGAGTTTTCGAGCATCTTCTAAGTAACATAAAGCGTATTGATAATAATTCAGCTTATTATATTTTTTGCCTCACAGATTGCTTCGGTCGCTCCGCTCCCTCGCAATGACAGGTGAGGCGTAACCAGAACCGTGATTATCAGGTGTCATTGCGAGCGAGTCTTCTTGCCCTGCCTGCCCAGTTGAATCTCTTCCATTCAACCGGGGTTGATATACACGAAGTCTAGGCGCAGCCATTCAACCGGGGCGAGCGCGGCAATCCCTAACGCGCTAAGGCTATTTCAAGTTGCTTAGAGAGGTTTGGTCCCGGGCCGCCCGGGTGGAGCGCTTACGAGAAAGTACGCTTTAACCGGATGAACCATTATGGTATAAAAAGGCCGGCATAACCAAAAAGAATATCTGTTGCCATAAGCTGAGTTTGAATCTATTTATTGAATTGTACAGACAAAACTCAGTAATCATCTCAAATTTATTCAGGACTGTGTCAAGGCCGGACGAATTTTCTGGACCTACCATGTAAATATGACTTAAACAAAGGTCAATTCCACGAAAATGGATTCTGCTTTCAGTAGAACATTTTGAAATAATTGAAAGTTATCCAGAAGATAAATACATGCCCAGCTACCTGGTATGGTCAAATTTTAATGACCAGATTTTCCATATACTTTTTGCTGCTGATACTCAAAAAAACAATGTGAGGATTATTACTGCTTACAGACCAGACCAAGATGAGTGGATCAAAAATATGAAACAAAGGATTAATAAATGAAATGCCATTTATGCGGTGGACGTATGGACAGTGTTTGCACTGACCTGCCCTTTAAGCTAGACCAGCACAGGATTGTTGTTGTAAAAGACATTCCAGTTGAGCAGTGCAATTCATGCGGTGAGTTCTTAATCCATGATCCGGTAATGGAAAATCTTGATTCTTTGATAGACTCAGTGGATTCAGGAGTTGAGCTGGAAGTAAGGAGGTTTGCAGCTTAGACCGGAAAAAACGCATGATTTAATCATTATGCCAACCGGCTTATCGGTTGGCTGGGTCAGACCTTGGACGCGGCAGGAAAGATACAGAAGTCATCGGAACAGACAAAAAATGCTTTAATACTCAGGATGGGGATGCCCCTGCCGATGAAACGGTTAAAACAACAAAAATCAGGCCGCCTGCAAAAAAAATCATGAGTTTCCGCATAATAATCTCCCTGTGTGTTGATATTTCAGGCTTAAAAACCGGTGTTAGAGGATGATTTCGTCCAGAGATCTCTTGGGCACATGATGCCGGTCCTGATCATCACGCCAGTACTTGATGCTGCCTTCCGTCACCGGGTCAATAACAACTGTCTCCCCGGGTCTGCCAAGGGCGATTACCAGAAGAATCTCATATCTTTTTGGAATGGCAAGTGCTTTGCGCAACTCCTTTCGGTTAATTGATCCAATGGGGCATGAACCAAATCCTTGTTCCATGGCTCCCAGCCTAATGCTTTGGAGGGCGATTCCGTGATCGCACCCCGGGCTTTGGGAAATCTCTGTATCATGCAGGATAATAATGTAGGCTGCGGGGCGCTCCCCTTCTGCGGGACCGGGCCAGTCCGGAAGGTCACCTGCCCATGCCAGCTGAGGAAAAATAGCCGCGTTCTTCTCTGGATCATGAGAGAGGATGTACTTGAGAGGCTGAACATTCCGGGCGGATGCTGATAACCGTGCCAGATCGACCAACTCCCGCAATTTATTTGAGTCAACTGGCACATCTTCATGAAAACGGCGATAACTTCTGTTGGCCTTTACAAGATCTTTCAACATAACATCAATAACCTCTGTTTTTCATCTGGTTTCCATCCAAAAAATCTTTCATTCAAGATCAGCCTGGCCCGGGGATCAATTTGCAAAGTTATTCCAGACATCTGCCGGGGTCTATGGATAAGTTGCTCCCGCCGGGGGCGGAAGACCTTTTTCATTGCCCCCGGCTCAGGGCAATGAAAAAAAGCTTTTCTCTGTGAACTCTGCCTGCCCTGTGCAAAAGACGAAGTCTCAGCGAAGCGTATTGCTCCGGGGTGCGCTCTAGGCCTGCTTCCCACCGGGGCGTAGGCCCTATGGGCCGGAGGCAGGCCGGGTGTGAGATATTCTTTTCTTTCTCCTCGCTTATCCAGGCCTGCTTCCCACCGGGGCGTAGGCCCTATGGGCCGGAGGCAGGCCGGGTGGTGAGATATTCTTTTCTTTCTCCTCGCTTATCAAGGCCTGCTTCCCACCGGTGTCGGGGAACAGCTCCATGACTGATCAGCGCTTTCTGCCTGATACCAGGTAGACCGGATCGCTGATCGGGGTTCTGCCGAAATGAGGATCATCCCCGGGGCGTCGCCAGTTGCGGATACTGACTGTTTCAATTTCCTCGAGGTTCCCTGTTTTCAACATCACATCCGTCACGAATCTCATTCTTTCAAACTCGTGCAGTTCCTGCCAGAGACTGGTAACCTTGGGAGGAAACCATCTGTTGGAAAAGGCCACCATGAACAGACCTCCCGGGCGCAGTACTCTGGCAGCTTCCCGGGCCAGCTGGTATGGGTGGACGGAATATTCAATCGACAGGCTGCATAACACCGCGTCAAAGGAGTTGTCGTCAAGGAGCATGTCCGGGCTTTGGTTAAGGTCGTGGACAATGGAAGTCCGAAGCCTCGGGTTGGCGTCCATCTCGGCCTGGTTAAGGCCCAGGCCCGTTACCCTGACATCCAGGTCGGATGGCAGATGTGAGTTGACACTGCTCATGAGATCCAGGATTTCCATCCCGGGCTTGAGCCTGCGCGCGTATTCCCTTTCCAGGAAGCTTAACGCACGCGAATCAATATGCTCAACAAATCTTGGAGCTTTATAAAACGCACTGTCATCAGACTCGTCAGCTCTGTCAAATGCACCCGGGGAAAGGTATGCCTTTGGATTTTCCCCGGTCCATGCCTGCATTCCCGGTCCCGAGCCCAGTATTTCCTCCATCCAGTGAGTCAACCTGCCTCCTTTTTCGCAGTCCTTTTCCGCGAGGTCCAGCACGGTGGCGCTGACATCCAGCGTATAATCCACCAGGGGGTGGGCCAGATCGGAAGTGATGACGCCGTCGTTAATGGATATAATCCGGCATGGGCGAGACTCTTCGGGAAAGAAACGCACACCGCCCAGCATGCCCCTGGGATAAAACCGGCCTGGCCTCGGGATGACGGGCCTGCCCAGGAATTTGCGGGAAGTGAAATGATTGAGATCGGTCTTGATGATGTCCGTAGTTGAGCGGGCCGGTACCGCCTGGCCCGGACTGTACCTATCGCTGAGGGTTTGGTCTTTCTCAAGGCCCATGAGGGCGTCCTTCATGCCGGGCGGGAATATGTCTCTCCAGAGATTGACCTTTTGGGCAAGATAAAGTTCCTGGTGAGCCGCGCGTGGGCTGTTCCATTTAATTTCAAATTTTAGAGTCGCGAAACAGTTGATGTCTAATTTCTTCATTTCCTCCTTCTCTGCTCACCCTGAATTGGGTTCTATTGTTGATGAATAATGATGACCGCATGTACGCGGTCATGCAGGAAATACGAATAATTCCCTATCCTCTTAAGTCAATGGTTCACGTGATCCGAAAGATTCATCCTCCGGATCACGTCAATGAATATGAAACGCGGGTTTTATCTTCCGACCAAAAATAATTACTTTGCAGTCTTCCTGATGTGATCGACTATCAAATCTATTTCCTTTTTGAACTTCTGCTCATCGTAACCGGTACTGTAAAGGTACGCGCTGGCACCAGCCACGCTCTGCACGGTCCAGCCCGCTTCCTTGACCTGTTCATCAGTAAACCCGTTCAGCGCCAACTGCGCCGTATGAAACGGAATTCAATAATTGCAGTGGATTGCTGAAGCGGCTCCAAAAGCGACCAGCGCCTTGTCGCGCGCGGCCATTTCCGTATCAGCCAGCACCCAGCTTAAAGTAGCCCAGTACTGTTCAAGAACCTTGTCCGGCATGTCGTTCATCCAATCCGGTTCCATACCGAAACTCTTTTTGGCCTGGCTTAGAATCTCCTGTCTGTTCATAAGATACCTCCCTGATCCGGACCCTGAGGGGATCCGGATGCATGTGTGAAAACTTATAAATTAAGTTTAAACTACAG
>SKKD01000219.1 GCA_007121655.1 Desulfonatronovibrio sp.
ATGTTTTTCGAGGGCCTCGGGATTTACCTCTGGAACCACCAGGGGTACGTCTTTGTCCATGCGCCAGGCATTTGAATTATCAACCACCACGCATCCGGATTTTACCGCGATGGGCGCGTATTTTTCTGAAATTGCGCCCCCCGCTGAAAAAATGGCCAGATCCACGCCATCAAATGAATTGTCTCCTAGTTCCCGAACAATCAGTTCCTGATCTTTAAATGAAATTCTGGTCCCGGCTGATCTTGAGGAAGCCAGGCAGATTACCTCTTTTGCCGGAAAATTTCTTTGTTCCAGAGTCTTTAGCATTTCCCTGCCCACTGCGCCGGTGGCGCCCGCGACTGCTACAACCGGTTTTTTTGTCATGGTAATATATCTCCTGTAAGCTCGATTCTACAGATAAAAATTGTTTTCAAAGGAAGTTAACTGTTCAAGGCTTTGACGATTTCCAGACAGGTATCAGCCTTGTTCAAAGTATATAGATGCACTCCGGGAGCCCCTCCCTGCAAAAGACCTTTTACCTGCTTAATGGCATGTTGTGTGCCGATCCTCTTCACCTCCGACGGGCCGCCGTTGTTTTCAGCGGCTTCAAGAGACTCCATGAAACCATCAGGCAGTGTGGCTCCGCTGAGGCTTATGCTTTTTCTGATGATATTCAGGCTGGTAACAGGCAGAATTCCGGGAATTATAGGTTTGTCAATGTCGATGGCCTTGGCCTTTTCCAGAAAGCTGAAGTAAAGGTCATTGTCAAAAAAAAGCTGTGTCATCGCGAAATCGCTGCCGAGATCAAGTTTCTTCTTTAAAAAAACAAGGTCCTGCTCCAGGCTTTCCGCCTCCACATGTCCTTCAGGATAGGCGGCGACGCCCACACACAAATCAGGAAATTCCATGCCGATAAAACTCACCAGGTCTGAAGCATGCTGAAATTCTTCACTATCCGGGACAAAATTTTTTTCTCCCATTGGCGGATCTCCCCGCAGGGCCAGAACATTCTTTACCCCTGCGGCGTCCAGTTCTTTCAGAAAAGACCTGATCTTACCTGCGGAAGCCCCTACACAGGTCAGATGGGCCATGGGCTCAAGGTCCATTTCGTTTTTCATTTTACTCACAATTTCCAGGGTATAATCCTGTGTGCTTCCGCCGGCGCCATAGGTGACAGAAACAAAAAGCGGATTTATTTCTTTAAGTTTCTCCACCTGGTCAAAAAATCCCGGCCAGGCGGATTTCTCCCTGGGAGGAAAAAACTCCAGAGAAACGAAATGTTTGTTTCTTGATATGAGATCACTGATTTTCAAATTCACACTCCTAAAGATTATTTCATGTCATGTATCACGCGCCTGAAAGAGAAAGATCATATCCTTACATCACATCCCCTATCTGAAAAATGGGAAGATACATGCTGACGACCAGTCCTCCTACAACAACTCCCAGAACAACAATCATAATTGGTTCCATAAGTGAGGTCAAAGTATCAACCGCCACATCAACTTCATCATCATAAAAGTCGGCGATTTTTCCAAGCATGTTGTCCAGGGACCCTGTGGCTTCTCCAATGGATATCATATGGATGACCATTGGAGGAAATATCCCGGTATCATCAAGGGGCTCGGCCAGAGTCTGGCCTCCGGAGATGCTTACCTTGGCGTCAAGGACGGCTCTTTCAACTGTCTTATTGCCCGATGTCCTGGAAACAATATCCAGGGCGCTTAAGATGGGAACGCCGGAAGTAATCATCGTGCTCAATGTACGGCTGAATCTGGCCACAGCCACCTTGCGCAGCAAAGGGCCGAATACCGGCAGAAACAATACCCAATTGTCCACAATAATTCTGCCCCGCTCCGTACGGTAAAACAATTTGAAAGCAATAAAAACGGCCACCACAGCAAAAATGATGTACAGAAAGTTTCCAGTTGCGAACCGGCTGAGATTTATGACTATCTGAGTCGGAAGGGGAAGGGCTCCCCCGAAATCGGAAAACATCTGTTCAAAGGTGGGAATGACAAAAATCAGGATTATGGCGATGACAGCGACTGCGACGGTAATAATAACTCCGGGATAGATCATGGCGCTTTTGACTTTGGCCTTGAGCTTGGCCGCCTTTTCAATGTACTGGGCCAGGCGGTCAAGTACCACGTCCAGGATCCCTCCTGTTTCTCCCGCATCCACCATGTTTGTATAAAGATCGTCAAAGACATCCCTGTGTTTGCTCAAGCCGTCGAAAAGGGATGCGCCGCCCTCGATATCGTTTTTTATCTCATAAAGTTTACGCCTTAGTATCTGGTTTTCAGTCTGCTCGCACATAACCTGAAGGGACTGAAGAATAGGCACGCCTGAGTTTATCATGGTGGAAAATTGCCTGCTGAATATGACCATGTCCCTCGAGGAAACGTTGCCTTCCAGAAAGGTTCCTTCAAGTATGTCCCTGGGCTTGGGCTTAACCTTTATTTCTGAAAGACCTCTTCTTTTAAGGACGTTTAAGGCCATGTCCAGACTGGATGCATCAAGGTCTCCCTTGATTCTTTTGCCGGTTCTGCTCCTGGCTTTGAAGATGAATATGGGCATGATTTATTTACCGGTTATCGGTTAGAATGATAATGTTATGTGCATGAAGAGATTCGAGCATGACAATCTATACAGGTTTCCATTTCCGGCTTCAGGACTCTGACAGCTGATATCTGTCCTTTTCTTTAAAAAATTTCAATCGTTAAATATTGGTTGTTCTCAAAACTTCCCTGGCAGAGGTAAAACCCTGGGCCATTTTAATCAACCCGCTTTTGCGCATGGTGATCATACCTTCTTCAATGGCGGTTTTTCTTATGGACAGCTCGCTTTTTCCGGAAAGTATCTGTTCCTGAATTTTTTCGGTTACCGTCAATACTTCATACAATCCGATTCTTCCCCGGAAACCGGTTTGATTGCATTCATCACATCCATTGGACTGATATATTTCCGCGTTTGATATATCCTCTTCGGACATGCCCATTTCCTGCAGCGCTTCCCTTGCTATGTCATCAGGAATTTTACATGACGGGCAGAGCCTTCGAACCAGTCTTTGTGACATGATTACATTAACTGCTGATGCCACCAGAAAACCATCAACTCCCATGTTCACAAGTCTGGTCAGTGTGGACGCAGAGTCATTGGTATGCAGGGTGGCCAGGACAAGATGGCCGGTCAGGGCAGCTTTGACGCCTATCTCGGCTGTTTCCAGGTCTCTGATTTCGCCCACAAGTATGATATCCGGATCCTGGCGAAGAAAAGAGCGAAGAGCAGCTGCGAAGGTGAGGCCGAGCTCTTCCATGACCTGGACCTGGTTGACTCCCTTAAGACTGAACTCCACGGGATCTTCAGCAGTGGATATGTTTACACCCTCTTTATTCAATTCCATAATCGCGGAATAAAGTGAAGTTGTCTTGCCGGATCCCGTGGGTCCGGTCACAAGGACCATGCCGTAAGGCTTTTTAATGGCAGTCTCAAAAGCGCTGAAGGAGTTCTCTTCCAGACCCAGCTTGACCATGTCCACCTGAAGGGCGGATTTATCCAGGATTCTCATGACCACTTTCTCACCAAACAAGGTCGGCAATATGGATACACGAAATTCAATATCCCTGGCATCGGCGGTCCGTACCTTTATCCTGCCGTCCTGTGGCAGGCGTTTTTCGGCAATGTTAAGCTGGGACATTATTTTAAGCCTGGAAATGATGGAGTTTTTCATGGTCATGGGTGGACGCATTATTTCTTTTAGCATTCCGTCAAGGCGCATCCTGACCCTGAAATCCCGTTCATAAGGTTCAATATGAATATCCGAAGCACTTTTGTTTATGGCTTCCATGATAATTAAATTGACCATTTTAACCACAGGTACCTGTGAAGCCGCCTCGAGGGTCGAAGTGTCATCCTGTTCAGCGCTGGTTTGGGATACGGATACGTCCTGAGCTGCCATGTCAGCTATGAGGTCATCAAGGTTGTCGCCGGTTTTGGCTTTAAATTTATCAATGGCTCTGGTTATGGAAGATTTGGTGGCAAGATGAACTACAGGTTCAAGTCCGGTCATAAAACGAATATCATCAAGAGCTGTAATGTTGTCTGACTCAAAACAGGCCAGAAAAAGTTTTTTGTTTCGAATATAGAAAGGTGCGGCCTGATATTTATTCCACTTAGCCTTTTCCAGGATATCCATGACCTGCTCAGGAATAGTCAGTGCGTCGGGTTCAACAATGGGCAGTCCAAGGGTAAGGGCCATGAAATCTCGATATTGCTGATCCGTGATTATCCTGGCAAATAAGGCTGCCCTGGCGAAATCAACCCTTTGCCTGGATTGTTCTTCCTTAACAACCTTAATCTGGCTTTCATCAAGATTTGCCCATTGAACCAGCCTGCCGGCAGGTGAATGTTCATTCATGAGATAAGTCAACCTTTTTTAAAATTTCTCGATCAGCCTTTAAAAACTCCGCCCCGGAAGCTTTTCCGGGGTCAATCCAGGCGATTTCCTGGTTTTCCAGGGGGGAGATTATTCCTTCAAACCTGTATATTAGATAAAAATGGACATGCGCATTGATATGCCCATACTTTTTCTTTACCAATGTCCACAACCTGAAATCTACAGGGATTATTCCCAACTCTTCATTAAGCTCCCTTACAAGGGCTTTATCCACTGGTTCGTCCGGTTCGGCTTTTCCACCCGGAAACTCCCAGAATCCAGCCAGAGCTTTCCCCTCAGGCCTTTTGACAGCCAGAACCAAACCATCTCTGATTACAATTCCGGCGGCCACTTTTGTCCAGATCATGTTGTCTGTTATCTTTTTTTGTTGTCCGTTGTGGTTACTGTTGTGGTCATTAATATTTTTGGCTCTTCCGGTTTAAGCGTACCTAGCCGGTAAAAGCTTAAAACCATGCTAACTGCCTGTTGGGGCAAGGCGTCTTCCGCCCCCTGACATATCACCTGGCGGCTCACTGCTTCAGAGCTTCTGCCGGATCTTTTCCATCCTTCCCTGACTCAAGCTCTACCATTTGCCTTTCCAGCTCTTCGAGTCTGCGCATAAGATTCTCGTTTTCATCAATAAGTTTCTGATACTCAAAGTTAAGTTGTTTGAACCTGTCCGGTGTCTGATAAGTCTCGGGCAGGGCCATTACTGCCTCAACCTCTTCCTGTCTGCGCAAGGTCTCTTCCAGCCTGCTTTCCTTTTGATCATATTCCTGTTTCAAAGGTTTAAGCAATTGGTAAATTTTATTTCTGAGCTGAGCTTCCTGCCTCCGCTTCTGTTTTTGCAGGCCTCCGTTTCTTTTGTCCTGATCGAAACTGGGGACTTCTTGTCCTGAAGGTTCGCCGTCCGATTTTAAATAATCCTGATAATACTGATCAAACCTTACTCCGTGTTGCTCAATCTCACAAGCAGTCAGAGACCAGACCTCAGCAGCGACCTCTGACAATAAAAATCGATCATGGGCGATTATGAAAACCGCGCCTGAAAAATCCTTAAGAGCGGCAATGAGGGCTTCTCTGCTTTCCATGTCCAGGTGGTTGGTGGGCTCATCCAGAAGCAACAGGTTGGCCCTGGTCAGAAAGAGGGAGGCCAGGATCAGCCTTGATTTTTCCCCGCCGCTCAGGTTTTCGACATTTCTGTCCCAGAAGGTTTCATCAAGCATGAAAAGTCCAAGGACAGAACGAATTTCTTCTTCAGTCGGGTTGTCCCTGGAAAGTCTTCTTATTTCCGTGAGCACGGTGTTCTTCAAAACCAGGGTGTCGGTCTGATGTTGGGTAAAATAGGCCGGATAAGTGTTCTGCCCGAGTTTTATATATCCGGCATCGGGAGATAATTGTTCCATGATCAGCTTGAACAGGGTGGATTTGCCGCAACCGTTTGGTCCCATAAGGGCGACTTTCTGACCGTCAAAAAGTTGAAAATTCAAGCCGTTGAATAAGTTTTCCCTGCCCTGATGTGCAAAATTTAAATCAGCGCATGTTATGGCTACCCGGCTGGCTTTTCTGGGCTTCGGCCAGGAAAAATTTAGTGATTTTCCTTTTTGATCCTTTTTAAAATCGCGCATCCTGTCTGCAAGCTTTTCAATTTGAGCAATCCTGGCCTGAGCTTGTCTGGCTTTGGTGGCCTTGTACCTGAAACGGTCAACAAAACTTTTGAGATGGCTTATCTGACCGGAAACCTTTGCCCTTTCTTTATCTTTGAGAAGTTCTCTTTGCTCATGCCAGTTTGTAAAAGAGCTGTAATTACCCTGGCGAAAATACGGCTTATCCATTCCCAGATGCAGAATGTGGCTGGCAACCCTGTCCAGGAAAAAACGGTCATGAACAACGAGCACAAGGATACCTGTAAAATTCAGCAGATAATCCTCCAGCCAGAGAACCGCCTCCATGTCCAGGTGGTTGGTGGGCTCATCCAGGATCAGGAAGTCTGCTCCCTGGAGGAGCACTCGGGAAAGTTTTGCCCGCTCCCTCCATCCTCCGGACAGAAGTCTGAGAGGGGCATCAAAATTCTCTTTTTCAAAACCAAGGCCGGTCAGGATCTTTTCAGCTTTGTATTCGGGATTGTATCCATGGTTTTGCTCCATTTCGGCCTGAATATGAGAAAGTCTGGTCAGTTGGTCGTTATCCCCCTCTGTAATGGCCCTTTTCCATTTTTGCCAGAACACTCCCCAGTCCGGCAGAACTGCCAGAACATATTCAAGAAGAGGAGTTTCAAGGTCTCCGGCATCCAGATCCTGAGACACGTAGCCTGTTTTCATTCCTCCGGGCCTGTTGATGAATCCGGTGTCCGGACTGGTCAATCCTGCCAGCATCTCGAGCAGGGTGGTTTTGCCGCAACCATTCGGACCTGTCACTGCCAGACGATTGCCATGGTTAATTTCAAAACTCAGATCTTTGAACAGCTCTTCTCCGCTGTAGCTTTTGGAAATATTATTGACGGTGATTTTCATTAAGGGGTATTTTAATAGATATAAATTCTTCCGGCTTCATTCTTTCTTTAAGCATCAGGGCAAAGATAAAGAGATTTTAGCCGCTGATTGCGCTGATTTACGCTTATTTACGATGTAAGAGATATTAATTCTGAAATCCTGGACACCAATGAGTGGATTTGTACAAAATCCAAGGCTAACGTCCAAGAGCCTGTTATTATGACATCTTCTTCAGGTCCTCAAAAACTATCATGGCTGCAGAAGCTCCCTGTCCAACCGCGATAACGATCTGCTTAAGCCCCCGGGTAATGTCGCCGGCGGCGTAAATTCTGGGGATACTTGTCCTGCCGAACCTGTCCGTTCTGATA
>SKKD01000130.1 GCA_007121655.1 Desulfonatronovibrio sp.
AGTATAGAAAACCGCAACATCCGCAGCTGCCAAAAGAGGTCTGGATCAACAAACCCGATGTTTGCGAGAATGTTGCTTAAATAAATTGGATATGTGTCTCACTTTCATTGACACGTTCCGATCCCTAAATTTCTCCAAAACCTTTTTCTCCGCTTATCGCTCCCTAGCTTAGTCGCCCAGTCTCCCCCTCGCTCTTCAATCCCTCGCTCTTCAATCTTTCTAGAAAAACCTCTCCCGGATATTAATCACGTCACCCGGCAGTATAACCGTGGAGTGATCGGCGTTTTCAAGGACGACTTCCTGGTGGGCACGGGTGATCTCCGCCCTGTTTCTCCTGGCCCTGTGGGTATATCCGCCGGCCATGGCAACTGCGTTATGCAGGTTGATTCCGCTGACATATTCATATTTTCCCGGACTCTTCACTTCGCCCAGGATATAAAAAGGACGGTAATTAGTAACTTCCAGACTGACTCTGGGGTCGATTAGGTATCCGTCACCCAGTTCTTCCACCAGGTGGCTTTCCAGATGCCGCAGGCTCAAGCCTCTCACCCTGAGCTCTCCGATCAGGGGAAAAGAGATATAGCCGGATCCGTCCACCTGAAACTCACCGGACAAATCCTCCTCTCCAAACACGGTGACCTTTATTCTGTCTCCCGATCCCAGGGTATACATGGTTTCCAGGACTTCCTGTGGTTCCGCCTCATCCTGGGCCACTCCGGAGGGACACAAATAAAAAAAGAGAAAAAACAACAATATGATTGTTTTTAAAAAGCAAGCCTTGATATTCATAAATTAGTTAGGTGGTTAGGTTATTAAAAACAAAAGACGCAAAGAACGCAGGGAGAATTCCAGCGCCCTTTGCGCCTGGACAGGTGTAAAAAAAAACACGTCAACCTTTAAGAATTATTAGAACTTTCCTGTCAGGGCCACGGAAAATCTGTTCTGTTCGAAATCATCCGCCCTGTTGCTGTCACGTTGTCTGTGACTGTAGGCCATTTCAGCGCTCAGGTTTCTGTTCCAGAGATAAGTGACTCTGGGACCAACGGTGAAATATTGGTCGGTCCTGTTTATTCCCTTGTATGTGTCATGGGTGTAGTTTAGAAAAGCGCCTACCAGCAAATTTCTGAGCAGTTCGTGATCAATCCTGAGATTTGCGTCAACCCCGTCAATACCTGAAGCACCCGTGGTGGCGGTTTCCTTGACTGAACTTTCAATGCCGGCCTGGACAGAGGTCATCTCCGTGACATTCCAGAGCAGGGACGTGCCGTACCAGAATCCGCTGACGTTTTTAAGATTGTCGTAGTTCTGCTGCATGTAGCCTGCCCAGATCTCGCCTGAAGTCACGCCGCCCAAGTCAAAACCGGTTCCCGCTCCGATTGCGTAGCCTTCAGAATCCCGCCGGACATTCACATTCCGGTCAGCCTTGTCATATCGCCGCCAGTTATACCGGGTGGTGAGGAAGGGCTGCACGTCAGGAGTCAGCTCATAGGCAATCCTGGCATTGACGTTGTAAATGTTTCTGTCCCTGTCTCTCAGCCTGTCCGAACCGCCGGCCGCCAGATCGACTTTCTGGTAATCAAGGTTAAGAAAGCCCGCGCCCGCTGTCACCGATACCTTTCCCATACCGTGGTAATAGGCGACGTCTCCGGACGTACTGTAAAAAATCGCGGGTTCATCCCAGGCCGCGACCGCGTCGGGAGCTCCCCGCTCCTCGTGCAGCCGCTGAAAGGCAAAATTGCCCATCAGGAAGGATTCTCTCAAGACATCCAGTCTGCCGTTAAGCAGCACACGTCCGTCCACATAGTTCTCATCGCTCTCTGAGGAATAAAGGCCGGCTGTAATCCCGGTGTTTAACCCAAGGGCGTGCCTGTTCCAGTTGGAGCTTATGTCGACTTCCGGCGCGATGGTGGTAATCCAGTCCGACTTGGTGCTGCTCCGGGTGGCGTAGATATTATCATTGTATTCCATGCCCAGGGTAAGTTCCGGCTTAACAACAAAGCCGCCGGCGCGTATGCCCAGGGCATCGTAATCCGGCCGGGGCTTCTCGGTGACCGGCACTCCTCTCTGAGCCGCGGACGTTCCCGGGAGAAACCCTAAAACAAACAGGATGCAGAGCAACAGTAATCCCTTCCTGTACATGACTCCTCCTAAATACTTAAAGTATCATTAAATCATAATAAGCTGGCGAATTAACAAAAGAACCTTATTTCTCGAGCCTCATCCGAAAAAAAATTGTCTGAAATGTTCAAACCGAGGGTCTTCGTTCCAAAGAAGAATATGATTTTGCAAAGAATGGGCGGATTCGGAAAAAAAAGCTGAGGATGACAACTGATTAACCGGGATCGGGGGGGAAAATCAATCCCCATATGTCAGCTTGCCGATGATCCCCGCTTAAGAGTGCCGGGCCGCCTGTTGCGCGTCCATTTCGGGCAGCCTGAGCAGCGTGTTTAAATTTTTCAATCCGCGTGCCCCCGGCTTTTTAAGTCCCGGTACATTTAAGAAGGTCGAATAAAAACATTACCAGACAAAGTCAAACTAATTTTTTTATAATTTGGAGGAGCTCTGTAATTATTTACTGTCCCACTCTATAATTGCATATTACAATGTATGCCGCTGAGGAAAATGTGCCGTACTAAAAGATGATTGAAAAAATAATAGATCATACAGACTTTGTATTGACATTAAATTTTGATTTTCATAAAAGAAGTCAGTTCAATAAAGCCTGACTTCACATTTAAACCTTCCAAACCTTTTTTTAAGTCTTGAAGTACTTCAGCTGCTGATTTAACACTCTATCCTGAGTCCGTGAAGTTGTTGCAGTAATAATGCATTGTTACTGCATTAATTTTGTTGACATTATCCTTATATTTCAATACTTTCTGTTGTCAATGCAACTTTTTTGCAAGTTCACCTAAAAAGTGAAGGAGACAACGAACATGAAGATATCCAAAGTAGTACATGATCAAAAATTGCAGCTTGGACCAGCAGGTCTGGTTATACTCGGAGAAATGGCCAGGGTAATTGAACTGGACAGGATTGCCCGCTCCGTAAGCAAGGGCAATCCTCAAATATCCATCGCAGATATCTTGAAGACCATGATCGGCCTTCTGGCCCAAGGCAAGTCCGACTTTGATCATGTCAAAGCTATTATTGGAGATGAATTCTTCATGAACACCATGGGCATAGCTCGAGTGCCCTCGGCCGAGACTTACAGACAAAAATTCCAGGACCTGGCTCTGAACACGGACCTGGAGAGTAAACTGCCGAAACTTTCGACAAAGCTCTGGAAAAAGAGCGGCATGGAGCATGAATATATTGAAAAGGATAGTCGAAAGTGGGTTCGGGTTGATATCGATCCTGTTATTTATGACAATGCAGACACCAAAAAGGAAGGAGCTGCCTGGACCTATAATAATCAGTTCGGATTTGCACCCATTTTTGCTCATTTCGCCAGCGGCTGGATGATAAATGCCAAGCTTAACCCAGGAAGCACCTCTTTTCATGGACAGGAGGCAACCTCTTTCATCCTTGAGAGCCTTGACCTGGCTGACCGGATATCTGAAGCAGGAACGCTTGTGGTTATGGATTGTGGCTTTGACAATAAGGAGATACGCAAGATCCTTGAAGTCCGGCCCTGTACAGACTATATCATCAAGCACAATCTCAGACGGGAGAGCCTGGAAGACTGGCAAACTCTGGCCAGAAATGAAGGTAAGCTTGTGGTAGATGACCAGAAAAAGAAACTCAAAGTTTACCATGGCAGCACATACCGTGAGCTTGAAGGAACCGGCAAGATGGTCCGTCTTGTTTATGAGGTCAAAGAAATCTCCAAGATAAAAGGGCAACTTCTGCTTGCGCCTTTGGTCAAGGTATTCAGTGTCTGGACCAGTCTTGAGGGCTTTTCTGACAGTGAGATACTTGAATTGTACCGTGTCCGGGGTACAAGTGAACAGTTTCATTCTGAGTTCAAGACCGAGATGGACATGGAACGTCTGCCTTCTGGCAAATTCAAGGTAAACAGCCTTTTTATGCTGATGGGCATGCTGACCTATAACATGCTCAAGGTAATTTCCCAGGATATGGTTTTGGAAAAAGCCCTGGGACTTAAGAAGGCTTCCAGACGCAGGATCAAGACGGTGATGAACAGCGTAATCTTTTTGTCTTGTCGGCTGGCCAAGGGTGCACGGACCCTGAGGTTGAAGCTGAGTTGTTCCAGACCCTGGTACGAATGGTTCGCATCGCTGTTTATGCGTCTTAAGCAGGCATAGGGCCAATCTAAGACATAAAATGTTGATGCCCAGGGAGTAATACGCCCAAAAACGGGCAAAACATCTAATATTGAGGTCTATCATGTAAGTTAATGGCATATTTGCATTCATTGATCGTCAAATAGTCACCGCAAGGGCGTCAACTTACCCTAAAAAGGGTGAAAATTGGGCCTAAGCAAAATTAATTACGGATTCAGGCTCTATAACAAGGATGATGCTTTATGATTTCAAGATTCCGCTTAATCCTTATGCTGTCAGCCTTTTTTCTGCTGTCCCTGCCCTGTCTGGCCTGGACCGCTTCCCAGGGCATCGGCAAGGTAACCCTTCTGGAAGGCAATGTATCCGTTGAGTCCGCCGAGGGTTCATCGCGCCCCCTGGAGACCGGCGACCCGGTTTATACCGGTGAAACCCTCCTTTCCGGTCCAGAGAGCCGGGTGCGTATTTTATTTGTCGACGACACCGAACTGAGGGTCAGGCCTTCAAGCAGAATTACTCTTGACGAGTATGTTTTCACCCATGAGGCTCAGGGGTTGCTTTTTAAAACGAGTGAGGGCGCTTTCCGGGTAGTTACTGGCAAAATCGTTGAACAGAATCCTGAAAATTTTAAAATTCAGACTCCCCTGTCCTTAATCGGCATCAGGGGGACTACAGTCGGCATCCGGACTTCTGCCGGCTCCGAAACAATCACTGCGCTGTCCCTGAGCCCCGGCTTTTCAATAGGTGTCTCCAGTCAGACTGATCCGTCATGGGTCAGTTATTTGACCGCTCCGGGGACAGCCGTTGACACTGCGCCCGGTCAGCCGCCGAGTACTCCCAGACCCGTGACTCCTGAGGAAGAAAATGAAGAGGCGGAAGAAGCGGCCCAGGAAGATCCTGAAGAAGCCGCTGAAGAAGCAGAGGAAGTAGAAGAAGCGGAAGAGGCTGAAGAAGTCGCGGTGGAAGAAGTGACTGCTGAGGAAGAAGCTGAAGAAGCAGCAGCAGAGGAAGTAGCTGAGGAAGTAGCCGAAACTCCAGCCGAGGAAGCAACCGAGGAAGCAACTGAGGAAGCCGTTGAGACTCCTGCCGAGGAAGTAGCCGAAACTCCGGCTGAAACACCTGCCGAAACTCCGGCTGAAACACCTGCCGAAACTCCGGCTGAAACACCTGCCGAGACTCCGACCGAAACACCTGCGGAAACTCCGGGTGAGACTCAGACACCTCCCGCTGTTACTCCTCCGGCTGAGCCAGTGGGACCTCCGGTTACACCTCCCGCGCGTATACCTTCATTTGTGCAGACCCCTCAGGCCCCACCAGCGCCTCCACCGCCGTTCCGGGATGACGCACCAGCCAGTCCCGTAAATCCTTAAACTGAATAACTTTAACCCGTTGTGCGGTTTCAGCAATACAACAAAAACAGCCTTGCCCCGCAAGGCTGTTTTTGTTCCTGGTGATTACTCTTGATAACTCTGCCTGCCCCGTATAGCTTCTTCCGATACAAATGATTTTTTCCGGGTTGCGGGCATAGCCCGACTTGGTTGTTCAGACTGGTAGTGTTGCCCGGACAACAAATAACGGATAACAGGATAACGACAACATGCACAAAACAGCACTAATCACAGGCATTACAGGCCAGGACGGAGCATATCTCGCGAAATTGCTGCTGGGGAAAGGATACGCGGTTCACGGCATCAAGCGCAGGGCTTCCCTGTTCAACACCGGGCGCATAGATCATCTGTACCAGGACCCGCATCAGAAAGACAGAAACTTTATTCTCCATTACGGAGATCTGACTGATACCTCCAATCTGGTGCGCATTATTCAGCAGGTTCAGCCTGATGAAATCTATAACCTGGCCGCTCAGAGCCATGTGGCAGTGTCCTTTGAATCACCCGAATATACGGCGGATGCTGACGCATTGGGTACCCTGCGCATCCTGGAAGCCATCCGTATCCTTGGCCTGGAAAAAAAGACCAGGTTTTACCAGGCATCCACCTCTGAACTTTACGGCAAGGTGGCGGAAACCCCCCAGACCGAGACCACCCCCTTTTATCCGCGCTCCCCATACGGCGTGGCCAAACTTTACGCCTACTGGATCACGGTCAATTACCGTGAAGCATACGGCATGTACGCCTGCAACGGCATCCTCTTCAACCACGAATCCCCTGTTCGCGGCGAAACCTTCGTCACCCGCAAGATAACCCGCGCTCTGGCCCGCATTGCCCTTGGCCTGCAGGACTGCCTGTACCTGGGCAACCTGGACGCCAGACGCGACTGGGGCCATGCAAAAGACTACGTGGAAATGCAGTGGCTCATGCTCCAGCAGGACCAGCCCGAAGACTTTGTCATCGCCACGGGCAGGCAGCATAGTGTACGGAACTTTGTGGAAATCGCTGCTGCCGGTTTGGGGATCGGCATTTCCTGGCAGGGTTCAGGAGTCAACGAGATAGGGATCGTGAAAGACGTGAGTCGTAAGGCGTTAGACGTGGAATACGTAACACGTGAAGAAGAAAAAAAACCCTCACGACTCACGAATTACGATTCACGCCCCATCGCCCCCGGCGACGTCATCGTCCGCATCGATTCGAGATATTTTCGCCCTACCGAGGTCGAAACTCTGCTTGGTGACCCGGCAAAGGCAAAGGAGAAACTTGGCTGGGAGCCGAAAATCAGCTTTGAGGAAATGGTCAGGGAGATGGTCGGACATGATTTGCGGCAGGCCAGAAAAGACAAGCTATGCAACGATCATGGCTTTGAGATATGCAATTATCATGAGTAGGAAGAAAAATTTTGACAGGATTAACAGGATGGGCAGGATAATCAGTCACCGGCCAGATGCCGCTGACTGAATTTTCTATCAAAAAGGCAAGTGATAACCTTTGGCCTGGCTTCCGGCCGGGACAAAAATGATCATTCTTATCAGACTCTTAATCCTGTAAATCCTGTCAAAGAACTCTTTTTTTAATATCCCTTTGTGGTTACGAGAAATTCTTATGCAAAAACAAGACAAAATATACATAGCCGGTG
>SKKD01000152.1 GCA_007121655.1 Desulfonatronovibrio sp.
CGGGCTTTTGGTCGTTCTGGTCTGGCTGGCGTTGCGTCCACGCGGCAGCGGATTAACAAGCAGCAGACTATGGTTCTGGTCGGCGATTGCCGGAGTGGGCGTAGCCGGCAACCTCGCATTTTATTTAGTAAGCATCGCGGAGGGAAGTGTCGCGGTTGCAGTGACCCTGATGTACTGTGCACCGGTTTTCGTCTATCTCGTGTCCTTCACACTCAAGCTCGAAAGACAGGCTCTGTCCAAGTGGGCTGCTATCGCTATGGTAATGTTTGGAGTGGTGCTGCTCACAGGCATCTACGAGGGCGGTGCGGGTCAGGTCACACCCATCGCAGCGGGTGCCGGGTTGCTTTCCGGCCTGTTCTATGCGGTATTCATCTTTGGATTTAAGTATGCGGCACCCCACGGCAGCCCACAAGCGATTCTTGTGATAGCCCTGGTTGTACTCACAATCATACTTATGGGGCTGAGCGATGCCGATCAAACCCTGGCAGTGCTGAAAGCGCCCATTTGGCCACTGTTCGTGGTCTTGGGGGTGCTTGGCACCGGCTTGTCGTTTATTCTCTATATCGTCGGCCTGAAACATACCACACCGACTGTAGCGTCTATTGTGGCGATGGTCGAGCCGGCCACTGCTTCGCTATTCGGCGTTGTGATTTTAAATGAAACCCTGGCCTCTCCGCAGATCTTCGGCATGGGACTGATTTTGGTCACCGTTACTGCTCTGAGTGTATATTCGAGCACTCAAAATAAGCCTCGTATGGCTAAACCGCTTACTAAGTAGTTTCAATCCGCAAAGTCTTTCTTTAGAAAATGAGGAATTTTTATTTGACAGGAGAAGGAAATCGTAACTACTCCCTCAGCAAATAAAGATTAATTTTCTTATAATAGGTGAGTATTGTTTCTTGACAGAGGGCCTTTTAATGATGTTGGAAAAATACGCACTTAAAAAGATATTTAAAAAATTAGAAGCGCTCCACCTGGACGGCCCGTGACCTAACCGATAAGTAACTTGAAATGATCTGAACTTATAAATTGCTTCGCTTTGCTCGCAACCCTCTGTACCAGTGAGATTGCCGCGCTCGAAGACTCGCTCGCAATGACACCTGATAGTCACGGTTCTGGTTACGCCTCACCTGTCATTGCGAGGGAGCATAGCGACCGAAGCAATCTGTATGGCAAACCTTTAAGATGCTGAATTTGTTGCTTATACGCTTTAAGTTACTTGTAAGCGCTCCACCCGGGCGTCCCGGGACCAAACCTGCAAGTAACTTATACCGCCTTAATCCTGGATTCCGGCTTTCGCCGGAATGACGGAAAAGAGTAACAGCCTGCTTTAACCGTCACCCCGGACCTGATCCGGGGGCCAGTTTTTTATAAAGTTACTTAGAAAGGTCAGCAATTGGGATATTTTAACAATTTGCTAAATATTGGAGAAGTTACAATGAATCTCGCGTCGATAATCAAAGCCATAGCTCTTTTCTCGGTGGTAATATCATTTCCTGTGGGGGCGGCTTTCGGAAAAGAGGGAGCAGAAAATTTTGCCGAGCAGGCAACCGTTGTGGGATCTGCAACCACTCTCAATGCGGCAGCTCACTATCTGGACAGCGTTTTTGAGGGGACGCTGGCTTCTCTTGAGCTCGTTGCGCTCACTCCCGAAGCGAGAGGCGGAGACTGGAAGGGCATACGGCAGTACCTGGAGAGCCTGGAAAGTCGGCTGCCGGGAACCTATTTCTACGTCAAACCCGACGGGAATTACTATTCCCTTGCGCTTGATTACACGGATCACAATCTTTTGGACAGGCCCTACTTCGCGTCTCTTTTCGCCGGCAACCCTGTCAGGGGTTATCAGATTTACGGTCGTTCTTCCGGAAGAAAATCGGCCTTGATGGCAGCGCCGATCATGGTTGACGGAGGGGTGAACGGAGCTCTCGGAGCGGCCATACATCTGGATGACCTGCACCAAAAGTTAAATCGCGACTTTGCTCTTCCTGAAAATTATACCTGGTTCGTCCTGGATTCCGGAGGTACTACCATACTCGACAGGGACAGGGATTTTATCTTTATGAACGCGCTCACCCAGGGAAGTCCCTCACTGCAGGATGCCGTAAAAGAGGCTCTTCAGAATGAAAGCGGCTCTGTATCCTACGAACTTGGTGCCCTGCGGCATGCCCATTACAGGAAATTACCCCGCATGGACTGGTGGATATTCCTGGCTCAGATCCAGTCCATGGACGCTCCGGCGTCACAGTAGCAGGAGAACATATTCAGCGCCTCTGTCAGCGGCGAGAAAGCGATCAAAAGAGCTCTCCGGCAGACCGTGGAACTCCATGAGAGATCTGGAATAGTGCCGCTCCTGGGCGTTTGAAACTTAAACGGTACGGTCTTATTTAAATCTTTTCCTGGCCGAGTGTACTGCCTGATTCATGGCCTCATAGGCCATTTCAACTCCTGCCTTCAGGTCTTCCCAGGCACCCTCTCCTGCCTGCTCAAATTTTCGCAGCTTTTTACGGGCCTCATCGCGGTGATTTTTAAGCTCCTGAATCTCATCATGATAATCAATCCTGGCATCAGCTTCAGCCTGCTTGGCTCTGGCTTCCAGACGATCTATTTCAGCGTTCCACTCATCAATTCTGGCCTTTACCTTCCGGGCAAAGGCATCTCTTTTTTCACTCATATAAGCTCCCATTATTATCGTATTATAGGTTTGTCAGCGAACTGATGCACTCT
The DNA here is from genome assembly GCA_007121655.1 of Desulfonatronovibrio sp. GTDB lineage: Bacteria > Desulfobacterota > Desulfovibrionia > Desulfovibrionales > Desulfonatronovibrionaceae > Desulfonatronovibrio. Next base: position 2,725 of record SKKD01000152.1, read on the forward strand.
TTTCATATTTACAGGCTAATGATTACCCGGAAAAAATTCAACTCGAATATGGTTTTTTAGGCAGGCAATAAAAAAAGGGTAAGTATCAAGCTATGATCAATTATCTTCCATGGTTTTTAAGGCCGGGTCGAACAAGGTTCATGATATCTTCGGAAAACACAAGCAGAACTTCCTGTTTGCTGATTTTGAGACCTGCTAACTGAAACGACAACTAAATCTAAAAAAACAATTTTCAAACTAAACGTCGAGTAACCAAAAATTCATTATATAACTTTGAATCTCAGGAATCGCAAACAACTAAAAGATCAATATAATTAAGATTTTACCAGCTGCACTTTCATTTGACTATCATCCTTATGACATTAGATTAAATTAAAGGCTTTTGACGAACGGATAAAGCCCGAAAACGTTCTATCAGAAGGAGGCAAAAATGATTCCATCAACTGCCGAACGTGTTCCCGCGCATACAGCCAATAGAATCAACGCGCGCATCCATAGTGAAATGCTTCAGCGATTGAAACATTACCAGCGACATCCGGAAGGAATCAATGACCGGCTGTCGGAACTCGACCAGGAATGGGATATTGAAAGAACCCTTGAGGCAAATGCCTCGGCTTTGATTTCGAGCAGTGTCCTGCTGAGCTTGTTGTGGGAAAAGCGCAGCCCTCTTTATCTTGCCTTAGGCGTATCTTCTTTTCTGCTCCAGCATGCCATTCAGGGATGGTGCCCGCCGTTGCCGATTTTTCGCCGTCTCGGTTTTCGGACTGCGGCAGAGATCGAAACTGAGCGCTATGCATTGAAAATACTGCGCGGAGATCTGGTTGCGGTTAGGCGGGAAAGCGACCTGGAGACAACTGTTATGAAACTGCAAAGACCCTCTGAAAGGCGGGAAAGCCGGCATTGACGATTTTGAAGCAGTGGCTTTAACCCGCACGGCTGGATTATTTGATTGATTCCTGATCGTGAAAAAATCAGGTTACGATTAAGAATCGCTGAACTAAATAATTTATTCTGATTGAGGTCGATAAACAGAAAGAGCAATCGAATATTACAGTCAAATTGGCAGCCAAAAGAAAAGGGATTACCAAAATATCAGTAACCCCTTGAATTTTATGGTCGGGAAGACTGGATTCGAACCAGCGGCCCCCTGCTCCCAAGGCAGGTGCGCTACCAAGCTGCGCCACTTCCCGTAAAAGATAAAGTCTGTATATTCAACAGGAGTTGCTGTCAATACAATATTAAAAATCCGGCTGACAGGAATCTTCTTATAGACCGTCTGTCAGCAGGTCCGACATCTGATCATGAATCAGGCCGTTGGAACCCAGGATCTCCCGCATTCCCGGCTTGTAGGGACCCTTATCAAAGGTGGTCACCATCCCCCCAGCCTCCCGTACAAGGCAAAGGCCTGCCGCCGTATCCCACGGATTCAGTCCGACTTCATAAAACGCGTCAAAGCGTCCGGCAGCGGTATAAGCCAGATCCGTAGCCGCGGAACCGCACCTGCGAACTCCTCTGGTGTTGACCAGCGCGTTGCGCATATACTTAATAATAATATCGATATCCTTGAGCACTGTATAGGGAAAACCAGTAGCGATAAGCGCCGGTTCGATAGTCGCTGTTTTGGAGACTTCAATTTTTTTTCCGTTGCAGAAAGCCCCCCTGCCTTTGGCCGCCCAGAACATTTCGTTCAGAACCGGCAGGTAAATGATACCCAGATCCACGTCCTGGCCTGTCCAGAGCCCTGCTGATACCGCGACAAAGGGTATTTTGTGCGCAAAATTGGTGGTACCGTCCAGAGGATCCACAATCCAGACCAAACCATGATCCAGGGATGTATCACTGGCGGATTCCTCGGCCAGGAAATCGGCCCCTGGTAAAATTGATCCCAATGATTTCTTGAGTGCTTCTTCCACAGCGACATCGGTATCTGTGACCAGGTCGATTCGTCCCTTGAACCGTATGTTTCTGGGCTTGTCCCACGCCGAGATGATCAGGTCTCCTCCCCTGCGGACCGCTTCCACGGAACTTTTGATAAATTCTTCAGTAACTTCCATGCCTTCTCCATTGTTATTTAGTCCGGAAATGTAAAAACAACATAAATATCATAATGCCCGGACGACAGTTTTGCAACAAAGATCATCTTAAGAGTATCTTGAACCGTATTCGCAAGTCATTCAACGTATTTACTTTTTGTCATATAGATTGCTTCGGTCGCTTCGCTCCCTCGCAATGACAGGTGAGGCGATGCTTCCTGGTCTCTTCTTCCTCTCTTCAATTCCTGAATTCCTCAATTCTGAATTCCTGAATTCTGGCTGTCATTGCGAGTGAGTCTTCCTGCCCTGCCTGCCCAGTTGAATCTCTTCCATTCAACCGGGGTTAAATACACGAAGTGCAGGCGCAGCCATTCAACCGGGGCGAGCGCGGCAATCTCACTGGTACAGAGGGTTGCGAGCAAAGCAAAGCAATCTATAAGTTCAGGTCATTTCAAGTTACTCGCGGGTTTGGTCCCGGGCCGCCCGGGTGGAGCGCTTACAGGTAACTTCAAAAAAACTGGACCCCGGATCAGAGCTTGTCCCGGACTCTGAATCCGGGATCTGAGATGACGGTTAAAGCAGGCAGTTACTCTTTTCCGTCATTCCGGCGAAAGCCGGAATCCAGGTTAAAGGCGGTATAAGTTACTCGCGGGTTTGGTCCCGGGACGCCCGGTTGAGACGCTTACAAGTAACCTTACAACGTAATGGCAATTTTGAACCAGACACCCCGGCTTGATCCTGGCTTGATATATTTCAGATATTTACTTTACATTTCCTGAAAAATGCATAAAGTAACAACCTGCTACAGCATGATTGGAATTGAGCCCATTCTCTGGATGCCTTGCATTTGGCTATACAGCCGCCAGCCAGAAAGATCCTCGACCCCAAAGCTTTCCATACCCCGCTGCCGGAATTTTCGGCACACGCAGTTATGATCATGCCTTTTACTGCGGATTTTTATATATTTTTTTTGTTTTTCTGAAGGAGTTTTTAGTGAGTTTTGATTCTTTTGCGCTGGATAAGCGCATTATGGCCGGCGTGACCAGCGCCGGATATGTTTCTCCCACCCCCATTCAAATTCAGGCCATTCCGCCCCTGCTGGCGGGACACGATCTGCTTGGCCTGGCCCAGACCGGTACAGGCAAGACTGCGGCCTTTGTGCTGCCCATCCTGCAAAAACTGCTCGGCCTGGATCTCCGGGATCACAAAGCCGCCCGTGTGCTGGTGCTGGCTCCGACCCGCGAACTGGCCCTGCAAATCCATGAAAATTTTACCGCTCTGGGCTGCAAAACCGGTATCCGCAGTGCTGCTGTTTACGGAGGGGTAAATCAGGTTCCTCAGGTGAAAAACCTGCGGCAGGCCACTGTTGTGGTCGCCTGTCCCGGGAGGCTGCTGGACCTGATGAACCAGGGCCTGGCTGATCTTTCCCAGGTGGATACCCTTGTTCTGGATGAAGCCGACCGGATGCTGGACATGGGCTTTGCTCCCGATATCCGGCGAATTGTTTCGCGTCTGACCGGCAAGCGGCAGACCATGCTTTTTTCAGCGACCATGCCCGCCCAGATTCGCAACCTGACCAGGGAGTATCTGCTGGATCCGGTTGAGGTCAAGGCTGAGTCCAGCGGGCAGGTTGAGGCTATTTCCCACGTTTTTTACCCGGTGCCTGCACACCTCAAGGGCGGTCTGCTGGAAGAGCTGCTGCGGGTCACCGACCATAAAAGCCTGCTTGTATTCACCCGGACCAAGCACCGGGCCAAGTCATTATCCAGGAAACTGGAAAGCAAGGGCTTTGCATCGACTTTTCTGCAGGGCAACATGTCCCAGAACCAGCGTCAGGAAGCCATGACCGGGTTTCGCAGCGGCAGGTACAAAATCATGGTGGCCACGGACATTGCCTCCAGGGGGATTGATTGCGACAGAATTTCCCATGTAATCAATTTTGACATGCCGGACACTGCTGAAAGCTATACTCACCGCATAGGACGCACAGGCCGTGCCAGGCGTTCAGGGGAGGCATTATCTTTGATCACCAGTGAAGATGCTGAGCAGGTCAGGGCTGTGGAGCGAATTCTTGGGGAAAGCGTTGAACGCAAAAAGCTTGGGGGGTTTGATTATTCAGCTCCGGGCCGCGCCCAGTCAAGGACGAAGCCCGTTCGTGCCGCCTCCCGCAAGACTTCTACCTCTAATACACGCATATTTATGGACCGGCAGGATAGCCGGGCCTGATAATCGAAGATCCTTTAAACAAGAAGAAAGCCCCGGTCCCAAAACCGGGGCTTTCTATTTGACAATGGCATAACCTTTTTTTGCCTTTTGTTCATCATCAGGGAATTAATTCATTTCCGCAGGCAGGGTGAAATAAAACGTAGTCCCATTGCCAGGTCTGCTGGTTGCCCAGATTTCGCCCTTGTGCTTCTGAACAAA
>SKKD01000108.1 GCA_007121655.1 Desulfonatronovibrio sp.
AAACTGCAAGTAACTTGAAACGACCTATGCGCCTGGATTGCTTTGCTTTGTTCGCTACCCCTGTGCCGGTGAGATTGCCGCGCTCGAAGACTCGCTCGCAATGACCCGGTAGTCACGGTACTGGACCCGGTAGTCACGGTACTGGTTACTCCTCCCCTGTCATTGCGAGGGAGCGTAGCGACCGAAGCAATCTGTATGGCAAAAATATAACACGTTGAATTTGTACTGTTCAAGTTGTTTTTAAGAATTATTTTATTGTTAGTGGTTTTAAAAGAGCATTAAGGAGTGAAAATGGCGCAGCGGGGTGAATCCTATAAAAAGGCCGGGGTTGATATTGAGAAGGCAGGAGATTTTGTCAAAAGGATCAAGCCTTATGTCGCAGATACCCATATTAAGGGTGTGATGACTGACATCGGCGGATTCGGCGGCCTTTTCAAGCTGGACATACAGGACTTCCGTGAGCCTGTGCTCGTGGCCTCCACCGATGGCGTGGGCACAAAGCTCAAGCTGGCCTTTGCCTTTGACTCTCACGATACCATCGGGATAGATCTTGTGGCCATGTCTGTTAACGATATTCTGGTCCAGGGCGCAAAACCACTTTTTTTTCTCGATTATTTTGCTACGGGCAATCTTGATCTGGAGAGGGCTGAAGCTGTTGTAAGAGGAATTGCCCGGGGCTGTAAAATGGCAGGGTGTGCGCTTCTTGGCGGAGAAACCGCTGAGATGCCGGATTTTTACCCCCCTGGAGAATATGACCTCTCAGGCTTTTGCATCGGGGTTGTGGAAAACAGGCAGATCGTTGACGGAAGAAGCATAAGGCCAGGAGACGCCATAATAGGACTTGCCTCATCAGGTCTTCATGCCAACGGATTTTCCCTGGTCAGAAAAGTGCTCAGTAATTCAAAATTGAATCCTGAAGATATCTTTCCCGGAAGCGCCAAAACAGTAAAAGAAGTGTTGCTTGAACCCACAAGGATTTATGTTTCTGAAGTCTTCAATATAATGCGTGATATTCCCGTGAACGGAATGGTCCACATTACCGGTGGAGGATTTTATGACAATATTCCCAGAATCGTCCAGAGCGAGCTTTCAACCAGGATCAGGTTCGGATCCTGGGAGATCCCGCCGGTAATGAGCTGGATCAGGAATGAAGAGGATATGAGCTGGGAAGATATGCTTCAGGTTTTCAATTGCGGAATCGGGTTTATTTTAGTGATCCCACCCGAGCACATAGAAGATGTCTTGTCCAGGCTCGGGGCCATGGACTGCCCTGCCTGGGACATCGGACGGGTGGTCAGGGCAGACGCAAAGAATGAGTCTGTGGTCGTTGAGTTTTAAAAGGCCGTTTCAATAGAGAAAATCTTTGACGTACCGGCGTGAAGATTGGGAAGATTATGTGTCTGCAGATGCAAAGAAACAAAAGTTATTAATTATACTGACCAGTAAACCCGCCGATTTTCTACAATTCAGCAACCAAATTTTGCATTACCCTGAATCAAGGTAGGGGTTGAAATATCCAAACCTTACCCAGGGACACTGCTTTTTAATTCTTTTCATGAAATTGGTAAGCCCGGTATAAGGGCCCAGATCCTTATCCCTGACCAGTGTCAGGTATACATCCGGATCAAGGTTGAGGTTTCTCATCTGGATAAAATCGATCCTTAAATCGGCGATGAATTCCGCAAGCGATTCCAGCTGGGATTCTGTGTCAGTAACTCCAGGAAAATACAACAAATTAAGAGAAACAAAAAGATTGTTTTTCTTGGCTTCCCTAATGAACCAGGCAACATGATCAAAAATGTAATTAACCGGCCTGTAGTAGGAGTGATAAAGATCCTGATCAGTGCTGTTCAGGCTTACCCGAACTGAATTTACACCGCTTCGGGCCAGCTTTGAAGCGGACTCCGGCAGGGAACCGTTGGTGTTAATATTTATGGTGGCCTGAGGTATTTTGTCCCTGACCGCGGAGACGGCCTTGCAGATCAGATCGGTCTGGGTAAGTGGTTCGCCTTCGCATCCCTGGCCAAAGGACAGAACAGGCTTTTTTGCCCGGGCGCAATGAACTTCCATTACCTGGATTATTTCTTCGGGCTTTGGGGTAAAAGAGATTCTGTTTTGAGTAGCGTGAAATCCCGAATCATCCGGTTGAAGGGATATGCAGCCGATACACCTCGCGTTGCAGGATCTGGAAGTGGGAAGAGGAGCTTCAAATCTGCCCAGGGCCAGGTTCCTGGCGGCAGGACAGCAGGAATTAAGGGCGCAGCCTGCCAGATGCTTGATCAGCCTGTTTTTGGGATATTTTTTTAGCAGTTCCTGAGCATTTCTTGTTATCTCAGTTGGTTGTATATGGGAAAAATCCTGCCTTTGATCTTTGTCAACCAGGCATGCAGTAATCCAGAACCGGTCATCCAGATATCCCACCGCGCCGTAAGCGTAAAGCGGGAGTGTGGGGGCATCCGCTTCGGACATAAATGCAGCCGTTCCGGACAGAGTATGGCCCGGGCTTGCAAATCCGGCCACTGCAAGGGCGTCAACCACCTGAATTTTTCCCGAATCCGGGTCAAGGCCCAGGGCTTTTCTGCCCGGCAGGAGGAAAAGATCGCTGGAAGGGGGCAGGGGGATAAGCTCATGAGGTCTCGGCAGAGCAAAGCTTTCACCCTGGCGGGAAAGCATCAGGAGTTCAGGCTCTTCAAAAATCTGGCCCTTTTCATCGGCACAGACAAGGTATGGAGTAGATTTTTTTTTCATTCCAATAAAGAGGGATCAGCGAATTAAAGGCTGATGACAAAAAAAGGCAGGACTACCGTGGTAAGCCCTGCCTCTGTCATCCCAGCATAGTGGTCTCTGCTGGTTATTAACGTTTGGAGTACTGGAATCTTGCTCTGGCGCCTCTCTGACCATACTTCTTTCTTTCCTTGACTCTGGCGTCTCTGGTCAGAAGACCTGCTTTTTTCAGGGCAGGCCTGAAGTCGGTGCTAATCTCAAGCAGGGCTCTGCTGATGCCGTGTCTTACTGCGGCTGCCTGTCCGGCCAGCCCGCCGCCCTGGACATTCACCTTGATGTCGTACTTGCCGAGTGCTTTGGTCAGCTTCAGAGGCTGGTTAATGATCATTTGCAGAGTGGAGCGCGGAAAATATTCCTGGTAAGGGCGGCCATTGATAAGGATCTGGCCGGATCCACTGTAAAGTCTTGTCCTTGCGACAGAGGTTTTTCTTCTGCCTGTCCCGTAATAAAAATCTTCATTCATAATTTTCATTCCCCCAGCTGGGTTGTTATTCCTGAGTTACCGGCTTCTGAGCCGCGTGAGGATGGTCAGGTCCGGAATAGATCTTGAGTTTTTTTAAAAGTTCGCGGCCGATTTTGTTCTTGGGCAGCATTCCGCGCACCGAGCGCCTGATTACTTCCTCAGGCTTTTTCTGAATGAGTTTTTCCAGGGTGATATCCCTGATCCCACCCGGGAAACCGGTATAGCGGTAGTATTTTTTCTGTTTTAACTTGTCTCCGGTTACCTTGATTTTTTCAGCGTTGACCACAATTACGAAATCACCCATATCCATGTGCGGGGCAAATTCGGGCTTGTCCTTTCCTCTGAGTTTAACCGCGATTTCAGTGGCCATTCTCCCCAGGATCCTGTCCTGAGCGTCGACCACATGCCAGTTTCGCTGAACGTCCTGGGGTTTTGGACTATATGTCTTCATAGTAGAGCTCCTGTCTGATTTGAAAGAAGGAATTATTATTTGTTTTTTTGCCCTCTGTCAACATGAAAAAATCAAAAAATGAAAGGTTTTTTCACTTCCTGTTGCACCTTGCCTCAACCAGGGTTTTATTTTATTGAATGTACAAAGAACGTTTAAGATGGAGATAAGAGTATATGAGCTTTCAACTTCCAAGTGTAAGAAAAGGTTTATTGCAGCTGATTTTTTCCGGATCGTTCATGAAAAGATGGAACGATAAGCTAAGACCCGTGGAATTGGTGGAGGTTGACAAACAGGGCCATAAAATGATCACCGCCTTTGCCCTGTTTATCCTTAACTCTGGAAAAATGACTCCTGAACAGAAGCGCGACCTGGCCGAGGATATTATTCTCGGTGGTATTTTTGAATATTTATACAGACTTGTGATAACTGATATCAAGCCTCCGGTATTTTACCAGATAAAATCAAATCCGGAACATTACAGGCAACTTACCAAATGGGTACTGGAACAGCTCGAACCTAGAATTCAGCCTCTTGGAACGGAATTCTGGGACAAACTGCGCGCCTACCTGGAAAAGCCCGACAACAACACCCTGGCAGGGAGAATTCTCAGCGGGGCTCATATTTTTGCCAGCAGCTGGGAGTTCGCTCTGATTAAGGGCATAAACCCCGGTGATGTCGAGCTCAAGGAAATAGAGGAAAATTTTCAGGTTCTTTTGCAGGAACATTCGGACCTCAAGGGTATGGAAGATTTGATTCAGGGCTCCCATGAAGGGTTGGGAGGGTTCCTGAATCTGTGCGGCCGGCTCAGGTTTCAGAAGAGATGGTCCCAGACGCCCAGAATTCCCGAGACCTCGGTGCTGGGACATATGTTTATCGTGGCCTGTTTTGCATATTTCTTCAGTCTTTCCGTACAGGCCTGCCCCTTAAGAAGACAGAATAATTTTTTTGCCGGTCTGCTACATGATCTGCCCGAACTTCTGACCAGGGATATCATTTCACCAGTCAAACAGTCCGTCCAGAGGATTGGAAACCTGATCAAGGAATATGAGAATCAGGAGATTGAACACAGGGTGTTCACTTTGTTTCAGGAGCCGGTTTATCATGAACTGGCCCGCAGGCTGCGCTATTATTTAGGGTCTGACGGAGCAAGCGAGTTTGACAATACAATAATCAAAGACGGCAGAATAACCAGGGTCACCTGGGATGAACTTCAGAAGACATACAATAAGGACAGTTTTGATCCCAAAGATGGATATCTGCTCAAGGTCTGTGATAATCTGGCAGCATTTATCGAGGCTTACACCGCCACCAGAAACGGCATAACCAACGAACAGCTTCATCACGCCCAGTGGAAGATCAGAAACTTATATCAGAAAAAGCCTTTTATGGAAGGGGTTCATATCGGTGCATTACTGGCTGATTTTGACTAAAGCGGTTGAAAACATAAAATTATTTCCGGCGGTTGATAGTTTACCTGTAATGGAGTGATTTAAATGGTTTCATCCGGAAACGGTTCTTTTTCCTTTTGGCTGCGTCAATCTGCACAATTACTCGTCAACGTATTAAGGTACGCCTCCTCATAATTGATTGATTCCCTGCCAAAAGAAAAATACTTCTCGTTTTCGTAAAGGAAACAAATAGTTCCACCATCCGGAAAGAATTTATCGCCTTGTAGCTGGCAGTTAATATTCAATTTAATGATTTAATTTGTCGTATTGTCAAGGAGGAATCATGTTGTACCGCAAGAGAGCCTGGGACATAATGCGCAGTGAATTTCCAAGCGTAAAGGAAGACGTTACATTGCTCCAGGTGATTGAAGCCATGGAAAATAGCCTGGCTCAATACCCCGACAATGATTGCCTTCTGGTAACTACCAGGGAAGGCAGGTTTGTGGGAGTCATTACCAGGTGGAATATAGTCAAGGCAATGGGACTGAACCTGTTAAAGAAAATGACTATAAACAAGGATGACGAAAATTATGAAAAGGCCTTTAAGCTAGTTAGTCAGCTTGGAGCCCAAACCGGCATTAAAAAAATTATTCAGAAAGATATCCCTCGGATCAAACCTCATGATACTCTTGACAGAATCATAGAGTCTTTTCTGGACTATAACCGGGGCAGAGCGGTTGTGATTGAGGGAGAAAAGATCTTCGGCATGGTGATCCTGGGAGATGTATACAAGGAAATTGCCCGAAACATCTGAAACCGCCGGTCATTAGCACCAGCAACTCCTCCTTTCTGATTTAAGCTGCTGGCATGAAATGAGAAACTTGACCAATGCGGGAACAACCACTGTTTTATTCCTTAACCATTTTGTCAAAATTATATCCTTTGGTTGGATAGGCCAGGAGAACTTCTTTTAAGTCATTCACTGACAGCCTCAACTGTATGGCCATGGCAAAAAGGTTGGCCATTTCATCCGCACCCGCGCCCAGAATATGGGCGCCCACTATAATTTCATTATCTTCATCCACTAATATTTTGCATCCGGCAAACTTTTGCCCCACGTTGGCCCAGGAAAACCACCCGGACATATCCTTATGGATAATTCTGAGTTTAATTTTTTCCTTTTTTGCCTCTTCTTCCAGAAGACCCACTGCGCAAAGCGGGGGAGTTGAAAATACCACCCGGGGCGTTCCTCTGTGCTCACAGGTCCTGCTTTGAGATTTGATGATATTGGCCGCAGCTGTTTTTCCTTCCATAGCTCCCGTGGGAGTCAGGGCAAAAGGAGTATCAGCCACATCTCCCACGGCGAAGAACCTGGGATTGCTGACGCACTGCATATATTTGTTCACCAGGACGCCTCTGGGAGAAACGGCTATACCCGGCCTGTCAAGATTTAACGCCTCTACTTTTGGAACGCGCCCGGCCCCGTGAACAACCATGTCCGCAGCAATTGTCAGTTCCTGGCCATTTTTCTCAGCCCTGACAGTCAATTCCCGGATATCTCCGGTAACTGATTTCAGTGGACTGTTGAGGTGTATATCAATGCCTGCGTCTTCAAGGGCTTCCACAAGCATGGCTGAAAGGTCATGATCAAATTGTTTAAGCACCCTGCTGCTTCTTTGGACAATGCTGACTTCAGCACCGGCCATGGCAGCCACAGAAGCGAATTCAAAAGTGATGAAACCTCCCCCGATAAAACATATCCGGTCCGGGAGGCTGTTCAGGGCCAGAAAATCATCGCTCCAGGATATGTATTCTTCTCCGGGAATGTTCAGACTGCGCGGCTTCAGGCCGGTGGCCAGGACAAAAAATACTCCTTCCAGTACATCGGAACCCACCTGTACCTGATATTCATCCACAAACGATGCCTCTCCGTTGTATGTATCAATCCCCAGATCCTGGTAGGCCTTTTGAATTTTTTCTTTTTTCCCCAGCACAAAACTGTCCCTGAACTTTGCCAATTCCTTCCAGTTGATTCCAGGGGAATTTTCAAGGCCTTTGCCAAAAAGGGCACGGGCCTGGGCAACCAATGCGGCTGCTTCGGTCAATATTTTTTTGGGGTTGCATCCCCGCAGCGGGCAGGTGCCTCCAAAACCGTAATCTTCAATCATTGCCACTTTAAGACCTGTCTTGGCGCAGGCAGAAGCACAGGCGCCTCCGGAGGGTCCGGCGCCTATCACGATTACATCGTACTTCATAAATCCTCCGTATGATTTACTAAATTTATCATAGCACAACTGGTCGCCGGGAAAATCACCCTGACCGCCTTTAATACAATTGGGAAAAAAATCGGATGCAGTCAAGAGAGCTCTTCTCAGGGGCTGGCAGAACCGTGGTATTTGCAAAAACTATAGAAAGGCTTCGAAAGTATTTGAAATATGTATTAGACATTAAATTATAATTTTAGGTAATTATTTCTGTCTCTTGTTTTATGCCTCAGTCACTCAAGGAATAACTTCCCAGGAATCCAGATGGAGCTAATGTTCATATGTCCGGTTGAGAACAGGGATTTTTTAACTTCCAGGTGGGATATAGCCGGATCTTTGTCTGTAATTTCAGACCACCAGGGAAAGAAAAAGCTCGGAGGCAGGATGGAAGTCTTTTGTCCATACTGCCGGGAAACGCATTTTTTTAAACCTGAGGAGATTCCATGTCCTCTTGAATTATTTAAGTGATTACATTGGATTCATGAATAACTTTTTCCAATTATCAAGTTTCATAACAGGTAGCCGAAAAACAAGGAGGATTAAATGACCAGAAGAAACATTTTCGCCACCCTGGGCGGCATCGTTGCAGTCGGGGCGATTATCGGGGTGGTTGCACCTTATTTGCAGAATCTGGGCAATCCGGCCAATATGGGCATTTGCGTGGCTTGCATGGAAAGGGACATAGCCGGGGCCATAGGCCTGCACAGGGCAGGAGTTGTTCAGTATCTGAGGCCGGAAATCATGGGTTTTGTGCTGGGGGCTCTGGTTGCTGCATTATTATTCAGGGAGTTTAAGCCCAGCGGGGGGTCTGCTCCCATGACCAGGTTTGTTCTGGGTGTTGTATCCATGATCGGCGCGCTTATTTTTCTGGGTTGTCCCTGGAGGGCAATTCTTCGTCTGGCCGGCGGAGATGGAAACGCCATCCTCGGGCTGGCCGGACTTGGAGCAGGAGTCTGGATTGGAACGATGTTTTTCCGAAAAGGATATAGTCTTGGCCGAAGCTACAGGCAAACAATTGCCACTGGTCTTATGCTGCCCCTGATCATGTTTGGTCTGCTGGCCTTAAGACTCATTTTTCCCCCGCTGGAGGGAGCTGAAAAAAGCGGATTTATCTTTTATTCCCTCCAGGGCCCCGGTGCTGCCTACGCCCCTCTGGCAGTTTCACTGGCCGCAGGTCTTGGAATAGGTTTTATTGCTCAGCGCAGCCGGTTTTGTACCATGGGAGCAATCAGGGACCTTATTCTTTTTAAACAGTTTCATCTGATGGCAGGTTTCCTGGCTCTTCTCATTGTCGCGTTGATAGTCAATATCGCTCTGGGACAGTTCAATCCTGGGTTTGAAGCTCAGCCCGTAGCCCACACCCTTCATTTCTGGAACTTTGCCGGAATGCTCATGGCCGGACTGGCCTTTGCCCTGGCCGGCGGTTGTCCGGGCAGACAGTTGTTTATGAGCGGCGAAGGCAATAGCGACGCGGGGGTGTTTGTCATGGGGATGATCTTTGGCGCGGCCCTGGCCCATAACTGGGGTCTGGCAAGTTCACCTGCAGGTCTTGGAGAATACGGGGCTGTAGCGTTCTTTGTCGGTCTGGCTGTTTGTCTGGGGATCGGTTTCGCCAATCTGAAAAAATTAAAAGTTGAAAGCCCGGTCCCTGACCTGGCTCCATTAAAGAATTCAAAGATCAAGGCATAAAATATGTACAGGGTTTTAATCACAGGCTTGGTTAACCCGGAAACCAACAGACAGTTTTAACCTGAAAAGTTTGACCCGGAACTTAATTTACATATCCGCGGTCAGGTTTAATTGCCTGAATATGTGGGCCCTTTAGACAATGTATTTCAAGGAGAATCAAAATGATACATAAAGTAGACGCACGCGGACTGGCCTGTCCGCAGCCCGTACTTTTGACAATGGAGGTAATCAGATCTACAAGCGATTCAGCAATTGAGATCCTGGTGGATAATGAAGCAAGCAGGGAAAATGTCAGCCGGGCCGCTGTAACCCAGGGATGGAAAGTGGATCGTTCGGATGAGCTGGGCGAAGATTTCAGGATATTAATTAAAAAAACATGAGATTTTTAAAAAGCATATTCTCCAGAAATTCCGAAAAGCCCAAAGGTGTATCTGAAAGAGGCATTATTGTCTTCCATCATACCAGCGAGGTGATAAAGGCTGAATCGCTTCTCAGGGAGGCCGGACTTGCCGTACTGGTTAAAGGTCCGCCACCGGAGATCCAGACAGGTTGCGATATGGTCATTGAATTCCCCATCATAAATCAGCTTCAGGCGGTTGATATTCTCAAAAGACACAGGATTGAACCGGTGCAGGTAGCTGCTGTTCAGGATTACCTTCTTGAGCCGGTATCGCTCTTCAACGTCAAAGACTTCGGGGATTTTCTAATGGTCAGGGCGGCCAACATGAAAATAACAGTGGATAAAAGAGATCTTGTGATCGTTAACGTTTCCGGCGGGGGCTGTCCGGATGTTCCGTTTCTTGCTGAACAGATGGTGGGCAAGAAGCTTTTGGAAGCGCCCGAGCCCGCAAGTCACGGCCAGACACTGTGCGGCTATTCATTGCACCTGGCTTACGAGGAGATGAAACGCAGATGTCTTGGGTGATTGTGGGTACTGTTCCTGATGATGATTTTCCTCTGATTTTTGGACAAGTCAGAGTGGAAAACGGTTTTTTGCTGATTGGAGAGCATCGGGTTAAGATTGCAAGAGGCACGCCGGCATTAGCTGCCACCGCCTGCCTGGCGGCGTCCGAATTGAAGGTCGACCCTCCTGAGGTGCTTCTGGTGGGAGATGCGGGTAAGGGCTCCGGGAGCAGAAAGCTATACGCCCACCTTGTTGAAATCATTCCTGAACTCAGGACCAACGGCTTTACCTTTCATTATCTTCAGCCAGATGTCTACTGGCATAACCAGGTATTATGGGCAATCCAGAAAAAACTTAAAAGGCCGTGCCTGGTGGCAGATGCCGGGTTTATGTATGTGGCCAAGATGAGCGGATTTGCCGCGGATTACGACCTGTTCACTCCGGACATTGGTGAGATGTGCTTTCTGGCCGATGAAACCGCTCCCCACCCTTTCTACACCAGGGGATTTCTTTTGGAGGATGAGTCCAGGGTGGAAGAATATATTGCCAGGGCCTATGCCGAAAAAAATGCCTCCCGGCATCTTATGGTCAAGGGGGCCAAAGACTTTGTTGTCCGGGATGACATCATCCTGTCAACCGTGTCCGAGCCGAACGTCGAGGCCATGGAAGCCATTGGAGGCACCGGAGACAGCCTGACAGGGATTATCACCGGATATCTCAGCGCCGGGTATGAAATTCCCCTGGCCTGTCACCTGGGTGCTATGGCCAACAGATACCTTGGCCTTCTGGCCGATCCCAATCCGGCCTTCAGCGTGGCCGATCTTCTGCCCTATCTCGGGGAGGCAATGAAAAAATCATGTAAATATCCCATGTAAATATCCATAGATGAAATAATATCTCAAATTACATGTTCTTTTAGTATCTCTTTGCTGCGGTTACGGATAAATTTAGTCTTGTGTCCTGATATTTTTGGTGTTAAATTTTTGATTAAACAGGAGTAATAAGTCCTCTGTAATGTTTACATAGAATTAATGCTTTAATATCAGGAGGTTGTCTGTAATGAAAGGATTGTTGATAATTCCTTTGATGGCCCTGTTTCTGCTTGCGGGATGTGCTGACAGCAGGCATACAGTGGGCGGCGCCGCATTGGGCGGGATTGGGGGTGGAATTTTAGGGGCTCAGATAGGGAAAGGATCAGGTAAAACTGCGGCGATCATCGGCGGGACTCTGGCAGGAGCAGCCCTTGGGGGTTACGTGGGCAGCTATCTGGACCGAATGGATCAGATGGATAAGCAAAATTTAAACCAGACACTGGAAACCCAGCCTTCAGGACAAACCACCCAGTGGAGAAACCCGGACACGCAAACCACCTATGCCGTTACTCCAACAAGTACTTATCAGCAGCCTGAAACACAAAGATACTGTCGCGAGTACACCACAGAGGTAATTATCGGTGGAGAAACGGAAAAAGCCTACGGCACTGCCTGTCGCAGAGACGACGGAGCTTGGGAGATTATTAAGTAGTTTCCATCCGGAAAACGGTTCTTTTTCCTTTTGGCTGCGTCAATCTGCACAATTATTCGTCAACGTATTAAGATACGCCTCCTTATAATTGATTGATTTCCTTGCCAAAAGAAAAAACTCCTCGTTTCCGTTAAGAAAACCAATAGTTCCAGCAACCGGAAAGAAAGAGTTTCCGGATGGGAACTAAGTAGTTCTCTCATTTAAAACAGTCTTTTCTTTGACTGCCTGATTTTCGTAACTACCATCAATGCCTGGCTTATAAAGGCCGGATTTCTCCGGCCTTTATAAGTGTCGGATCACCCTGACTTTCTGCTTCTTTTTACCCTTCCCGGGCGGGATTTTTCCAAATTGACATTCCTGGAAGGTTTGCGCTTTCTTGGAGTCAAGCCTTGCTCAGAACCTGCCTGCTTCACCGTGATTCTTTTGCCCCGAATTTGATTTCCGTCCATGACCTGAATTACATTGTTTGCATATTCCTGGGGAACTTCTACAAAACTTGAATGCTTGCCAACCTCCACTTTTCCGATCAGTCTGCCCGGAAGGCCTGTTTCTCCGGCGATGGCACCGACAACGTCTTTTATGGCGATATCATCCGCCTGTCCCGTATTAATGGCCAGCCTGACCATGCCTGTCTGAGTTCCTGAATCATCAAAGTCTTTGATATGCTCAGTGCCGGGGCTTGTCTCACCGGGACCCATGAGCATTTTCAGGAGGGCGGCCGAGAGTTCCAGGGATGAAGATTCTTCTTCCCTGTCGATAAATTCCTCGACGAGGCGCAGCTGCTTCTCCAATCCTCCTGCCGCAATGGTTTCTTTTACCAGACCCAGAAATTTATCAGATCTGGCCTGTTCCACGTCTCCAATACTGGGCACACGCTGCTGAGATATCTTGGACTTGGTAAAGCGCTGAATATCGCGCAGTTTATACATTTCCTTGCCCGATACAAAAGTAAAGGCCCTGCCGGTTTTTCCGGCTCTCCCGGTTCTGCCGATCCGGTGGACATAATACTCAAGATCATTTGGAACATCATAATTAAAGACAGCTTCAATACCTTCCACGTCAATCCCTCTTGCAGCCACATCCGTAGCAACCAGGATTTCGGTATTACCGGAGCGGAAACCCGCCATTACCCTGTCTCTCTGACTCTGATTCAGGTCACCGTGCAGGCCGTCGGCCAGGTAACCCCTGGCCTGGAGATGTCTTACGATCTGATCCACACCCCGTTTGGTATTGGAAAAGACAATGGATAATTTCGGGTTATAGTAATCCACCACCCTGCACAGGGCTTCCAGACGATTGCCCCGGTGCACTTCAAAAAATATCTGTTCCGTTCCATGAACCGTCAGAACTTTAGGAGAGACTTTGGCGATCATGGGGTCATTGAGATATTTTTCAGCGAGACGCATAATTACCGGAGACATGGTGGCTGAAAAGAGTATGGTCTGTCTTTTGACAGGGGTTGTTCCAAGAATATGTTCGATATCTTCCCTGAAACCCATGTCCAGCATCTCATCCGCTTCATCAAGTACGGCGAAGGCGAGCTGGTCCAGCTTAAGTGTTTTTCTGGACATATGATCCATTATACGGCCCGGAGTGCCGATGATTATGTGCACTCCCTGACGAAGCGCCTTGAACTGACGTTCAATGGGCTGGCCACCATAAACCGGCAGAACACTGAGTCCCTGATGAAATTTGCCCAGAGTGTTTATTTCTTCAGCCACCTGGATGGCCAGTTCCCGGGTGGGACAGAGTACAATGGCCTGAACACTGCGTTTTCTAAGGTCAATTTTTTCAAGGAGAGGAATTCCAAAGGCCGCGGTTTTACCTGTTCCGGTCTGAGCCTGACCTATGATGTCGCGTCCCTGGAGAATGGCCGGGATTGAAATTGCCTGGATGGGGGTTGTTTCTTCAAATCCCATCTCTTCTATGCCTTTAAGGGTTTCGGCAGAAAGATCCAATACGTCGAAGTTTAATATGTCCATTAACTGTTTCCTGGTGTGTTTATGTGAATGTTGAAAGATTTGAAAATAAAAGGCTGGTTTTTGATTGAAGCGATCAAACCGGCGGTTAATAAGTTTTCAGGTTATAAGTTTCCCTGGTAAGGCTGATCCTTATCCTTTGAGAATAATTTTGAAGCACCAGGAACACCGCGACAGGAAAGCATCTTTAACTGGGTAGAAGAATAGTGCTTGCAAGGTTAATCTCAGAGATACTAAATTTCTCTTTTAGAAAAAGTTACAGGGATTGTTGATTTTCAATGGCCTGGGAAATATAGCTTCTAAGCTCATCAGGTCCGAGTCCGGGAAGGGCGATAGCTTCCTTGGGGCAGGTAGCCTGACAAACTCCGCATCCGTGGCATTTGACCGGCTCGACCCATACGATCTTTTTCCCCGGTCTGTGGCGGTTGTCAATGACCTTAAGGGCTTCAACAGGGCATACATCAACGCAAAGAGCGCACCCGTCGCAGCGTTCACGATTGACATGGATGGTTAAGGGAAGTTCCGGGAAACATTGATTATTGACAAAATTCATTTTTTGTTTTCCTTATTATTAATATTTAATATTTGATTTTAATATTTGGGTTTTTATTATTAATACTATGAAGACTTGTTGGCAAGGTTTAATTTTTAGACGTTGATTGTTAATTTACAAGTTCATTAAATGGGGACAAGGCGTGAAAAAAGAAAACGGAGAAAAAATTATTTCCGATTTATTTGAAAGATCGGACTGGAAGAAAAAATATCCGGATCAGATTCCTCCGGATGAGAATGGGGTCCGTTACAAATGGAGCGCCGAGGAAGCGGACTATGCATTGCCTTTTTTTTCCAAAGTGGGTCAGACTATTCTTACTGAAGAAACATGTGTTGCCACAAGAAGTCTGTATCTCGGAAGGGGATCAGATAACTCGCTCTGTCTATATGTCTATGAGAAGGAAAAATGCAGCTACCGGGAAGGCATACCTGATATGGCCAGGGAGTTCGCCTCCCTGATGAAAGTGGATAACCTTATTAAGAGCAAAGACTAAAGGTAAGTTCTGGCTCCGACAAATCTTGAGCTGTAATAGGGATTGGAAAGGTACTCAATGCTGACCTTTCGACCTGTAGCCGGCGCGTGAATGAATTTTCCCCCGCCGATATAGATTCCCACATGGGACACCTGCCCGGACCCGCTTGTAGCGAAAAAGACCAGGTCCCCCTTTTGAAGGGAGTTTTGATGAGCCCGTCGACCAGACTGAAATTGATTACGCGAGATCCTGGGCAGGTTCAGACCATTTTGCCTGTAGACGACCATGGACAGTCCGCTGCAGTCAAATCCGGACTGCTCCGAGGTTCCTCCCCACTGGTAGGGAACTCCAATAAAGCTGTGAGCCGTCCTGACTATTTCATTGCGCACATGATCTTTTCCAAGCCTTGGAATGCGGGCGGCGGAATAGTTTTCAGGCATTACTACAAAAAAGCTCTGTATGGCGCCTCCCGCCCGAAGTCTCTCAGCGTTTTGCCTGGCGCTGTAGTATGAAGAGTAATTGCCGAAACGCACCTTGTACAGATCGTCCTGATCTTTGAAATAATAGGCATCCAAACCCAGGTCTTCCATGTTTTGCATTAGTCTGACAGCGTTGCCGAGCAGGGAAAAGGCGCCTACCTGGATACTATACTGCATTCTGGACAATTCCGCGTGGGGCACGGTCCTAACCACAGGCACGGACCTTGTTTTGGAGGAGCAACCCATAATAAGGATGACGGTCAGAAAGACAGCTGTGAACTGAATTGATTTGTACATAATGTGTTCACGGTGAGGTTTAAAAAATATAATTCTATCGTTAATTTCTCTGTTACACAAGTATTTCGAGGCTGAATTCGGCTGGTTTCAGCAGGAAGAACTAAATTGAGGATCTAGAATTCCGCTTCAGTTGATTAGCAATTAAAATACATTGACTAGAGGTGAATCATAAGCTTATGTTTTAACTCTGTATAGGAAGTCAAGTAAGTCTGTCATAATCTATGGTAATCATTTGCCTGAGAGCCGGAGCTGTTTGCATGAGAGTTATTTCCTTTGCCAATTATAAAGGCGGCGTGGGTAAGACCACAAGTGTAGTCAATACATCGCGGGCTCTGGCTGAAAGCAAGTTTAAGGTTCTGGTGATCGATCTTGATCCCCAGGGTAACTCCACTCTTACCTTGAGCCGGAAAAATCCTTTTGAGCATGAAAAAACTGTGGGGGATTTATTGTCGGACAAGGATTTGAACATTGCCGATTGCCTGGTCAGAACTGAGATTGGAATCGACCTGTTGCCCACGAATCTGAACTCTTACAATCTGGTTTCAGCCCTTCCTCCGAATTCCGCCAAAAGAATTTACGGCCTGAAAAATAAACTGCAGGAACTGGAAGGCAGATATGATTTCATTCTTGTGGACTGTCCTCCCCAGATAGAAGGAGCGTTGATTACCAATGCTATTGCTGCATCAGACTACTATGTCCTGCCCATTGAAGGAGAATCTGTTTACGCCCTGCAGGGAGTGGATCATCTGATCCAGGCAATTGAGCTTATCAGGGAGGATACGGGTTCAAAGATCAGACTTTTGGGGGCCCTGGTCACCATGGTTGATACAAGAACCAAGGCCGGCAGGGTGATAAAGGATGCCATTGATAAATATTTCAGGGATTTGGTTTTCAGTGTGGTTATCCGAAGAAATACCACAATTAATAAGGCCAATTTAAGAAATAAGTGCGTGTGCGATCTTGATCCCAAATCTATGGGTTGTCTTGATTACAGCTCCTTTGCCAAAGAACTGGTTGTCAGAATAGATCAGGGAACCCTGAAAAATTAAAGGATTTACTATGGCCAAGCAAACAAGAAAAGCAAAGACTAGGAATCAGGCAGGCGACGCTTTGCAAAGCCTGCTCAACGATCAGACTGAAGCAAGGCTCCAAAGGGAAATCAATATTTCCAGAAATGAAGCTGACGAAAGTTCAAGCTCTTTCTCTGGCGGGCAGTCTTCAGGGACCATCAGCCCGGCAGGTTCCAGGGCTGTAAATGAGTCTTCGGGCGCCAGGAAACCGCCCTCCATGAAGGAAACCAAGGCTCAGCTTGTCAAGCGAATGGAAAAGCTTCTGTCCGAAATGAACAGGCTTGAGGCAGGGCTGGAGCAAAAGGATCTGGAAAAGGAAAGGATTGAAAAGGACATGAAAGAGCTGGCTTCTGAACTTAAGAACATCAGGAGTGAGAATGACGCTCTCGGACAGGAGCTTGGCGCGAAAGACGAAGCCATTACAGCCTCTCTGAAAAAGCAGCAGGAGCTTGAGAAAAAAGTTCAGGATCTGGAAAAGCAGAGCAGGGACCTGTCCCATGAGGTCCAGAAAAAAGAGCAGCTTCTTTCAGATCTGAAAAAAGAAAAGCAGGAACTTCAGGCCAGGGTATATGAGATGGATAAACGGATCCAGGAGTTTTCATCGCTGGAAGATGATTTCAAGACAAAGCTGAGTGAAAAAGACAACGAAATTTATTCATTGAATCAGAAGATACTGAAACTTCAGCAAGACAATAAGAATATTCAAAAGCAGGTTTCCGCCCGGAATAAGGAAGATGAAATTCAGTCCAAAAAGATGGGCGCAGAGGATTGGAGGGAAAAGGCCAATTCGCTTTGGGACGGTAAAGGTTACACCGCTCCCCAAAAGGCGATAAGCTATCTCAGTGCCGCCCTGGAGCTGAAGGCGGACTGGCCGGAGGCACTCAATGACCGGGGGCTGGCCTATCTTGATGATTATCAGCTGGATAATTCACTTGAAGACTTTACAACCGCGATCGCCCTGAAAGTTGATTTTGCCGAGGCCTATCACAACAGGGGCGTGGTTCTGTTAAAGACAGGGAAGAAATTCGCAGCTAAAAAGGATTTTCAGATAGCAGCCAGTCATGGTTTATGGCTGGGCATGAATGCTCTTTCCGCGCCTCCGAAAGGTCCGGGATTTTTTGAACGCCTCAAACAGCTATTAGTCAGTCAGAGGGAAGTTAAGTGATAGTAAAAATAGTTTATTATTCAATGTATGGCCATGTTCACGCCATGGCCCAGGCTGTGGCTGAAGGGGTTTCAAGGGTTGAAGGTGCCCGGGCTGACCTGCGAATGGTTCCTGAAACTCTTTCCAGGGATGTTCTGGAAAAGATGGGCGCTCTGGAAGCCGGTGAAAAGATGAAAAATGTTCAGATATGCACTGTTGATGAGCTGGAGGAGGCTTCAGCCATTATCTTTGGAACGCCCACAAGGTTTGGCAACATGTGCGGACAGATGCGTCAGTTTCTTGACGGAACCGGAAAGCACTGGGCCTCGGGGGCCCTTATAGGCAAGGTAGGCAGCGTTTTTACCTGTTCGGCCACCCAGCACGGTGGACAGGAATCAACCATTTTAAGCTTCCACGTGACTCTGCTTCATCAGGGAATGATTATAGTGGGACTTCCCTACTCTTTTCAGGGTCAGACTCGCATTGATGAAATAACCGGCGGTTCTCCTTACGGAGCCGCAACCATTTCCGGCGGAGAAGGACAGAGGATGCCCAGTCCGAATGAACTCGAGGCGGCTCGTTTTCAGGGGCGGCATGTGGCGGAGATTGCTTCAAGGCTTAGTTGATGCCGGATAGTGGATCAAGTGTTTTTGCAAGGTTAACAGCTTAGCCGGCTGCTAAAAATCTTTCAATTGCCGTCCCGCTGCAAAAGTTCAAAAGTTACGTGTATCCAGGTGTGCCCGTGATTTGAACTTTTTTTGGTTTTTGCATTAAGATTTTTGAACAGCCTGCATGCGTCAGACTTTTTCACACTGTTGGAGGGATCAAAAAAACTGAATTTACTGAAATAAATGAATTAAAGCTTAACTTTGCAAAGGGGGCGTGGCATTGTCACGGCCCCTTGTATTTTGTTAATGCAGATCCTGCTTCTCACTAAATCGTACAACACGGCCTCAATGGGAGGCGGTTTCATTTTTTTGAGAAGTAATGCTTGCTGGTATTGTCCGGGTTGTTCAAAGCGTCAAGCAGGCTGATGGTAAGGTTGAGAAAGTCGGCTTCAGTAATGATTCCTACCAACTTGCTTTCTTCAAGCACTGGAAGACAACCGAATTTATGTTTCAGAAGCAGGGCGGCGCAATCTCTTAAGGAGACATTCCTGGACACGGTCCGGACATTGGTGTTCATGATCTCCTTAACCGGGATGCCCTGATCAAGCTCTTCCTGAGTGCGGTTGTCAAGCTCGGCCAGCCTGGAAACCGTAGCACTCAGAATGTCCCGGTGGGTTAAAAGCCCGATAAAGCTCATGTCTACCTTGACAACGGGGATATGTCTGATTCTGGCAAGATCCATCACTGATCTGGCCAGGGCAAGATTGTCGGTTTCCATAAGAGTAAAGATGTCCGTGGTCATGATGTCTTCAACTTTGAGCATGTTTACCGTCCTTTTTGAGGTTAACCCTGTAGCACCTTACCCCCAAGCTGGTTATTAGTCAATAAAGTGCTTAATGATTTCAGGTGCTTTTTTATGGATATAGTCAAATTATAATTGGACAGGTTCGAAAAAAGTTTTTATTGGTCTTCTGCCGCAGATTACTGCTTCCGGTTTGAGGTTTTTTGACGAGGCTTTTACATGTTTTTGTGTAAGTCATGATGTTTTCCAAATTTGACGAGAAATAGACAGGAGCTTTAAAAATTGGCGATTGATCCTAAACGTATCAGAGAAAAAATGGTTCAGGAACAGATTGCTGCCAGGGGAATTAATGATCAGCAAGTACTCAGAGCCATGCGGTCCGTGCCCAGACATCTTTTTGTGGATGAGGCGCTGCAAGCCCAGGGATATGAGGATCATCCCCTGCCGATCGGTCATGGACAGACTATTTCTCAACCTTATATTGTGGCCCTCATGAGCAGCATTCTGGATGTTAAACCGGGCATGAAGATTCTTGAAATCGGGACCGGTTCAGGATATCAGGCCGCTGTGCTGGCAGAAATGGGGGCAGATGTATTTACCGTGGAAAGGGTCAAGCCTTTGTATCTGAAGGCCAGAAAATTGTTTTCAGAACTAAGATATCACTACATCAAGACCAAACTTGATGATGGGACCACGGGCTGGCCCGAGAAGTCTCCATTTGACAGAATCCTGGTTACGGCAGGAGGACCGGAAATTCCTCAGCCCCTGGTGGAACAATTAACAGATCCCGGAATGCTTGTTATTCCGGTCGGTGATACCAAAAGGCATCAGAAGCTGATTAAGCTCACACTGATAAACGGCGATATCAAAAAAGAAGACATGGGCAGCGTGGCCTTTGTGGATCTTGTGGGAAAATTTGGCTGGTGAGGGGACAGGGAGACGGCAAGTCAATGATCAGGAAGTCTGGCGGCCGGAAGCCGGCGCGTCACTTGAACATTGTCAGTTCGCGGCGGGAAGTCGGTTAATCCGTAATCCAGCCCTGAAGGAACACTGGGGAAGCAAGCTTTGAAAATATTTCAGAAATGGCTGGGCAGTTTGTGGGATCTTGCGGCCAAAAAAGGCGCTGAAAAGGTGCTGATGATGGTCGCCTTTACAGAATCCATTTTTTTCCCCATTCCCCAGGACCTCCTGCTCATTCCCATGGGGTTATCCAGGCCGGATAAGGTTTTCAGGCTGGCCACCCTGTGTCTTGTCGCCTCTGTTTTGGGAGGGATAGCAGGTTATTTTATCGGCCTGTTTTTTATGGAAGTTATCGGCATGGCCATAATAAATTTTTATGGCCTTACGGATAAGTATCTGGTCATCCAGCAGTGGTATGACAAATACGACGCCTGGGCAGTAGCTGTGGCAGGAGTAAGCCCTATTCCATACAAGGTATGCACACTCACTGCCGGAGCGTTTAAGATAAATTTTGCGGTATTTGTCGTTGCTTCTGTTCTGAGTCGGGGACTCAGATTTTACCTGATCGCGGCCTTTATCTACTGGCAGGGAGAAAGGGCCAGAAATTTTCTGGAGAAAAGGCTTGACCTGTTCGTGAGTATTACCATTGTTCTGGTGATACTTGGATTTATATTAATAAGATTTATTTGAACAGTGAATACAAGGAAAACAAAAGATGTCTGAAAAAAACGATGCGTGTAAAACATGTCCTTCCCAGGCCGGGGGAAAAAAGGATTCTACCTTGTCAATACAGAATGAACTGATAAGTTCCACCCTTGACAGAATCAAGTACAAGATTTTTGTAATGAGCGGCAAAGGCGGGGTGGGCAAAAGCTCGGTTGCTGTAAATCTGGCCGCGGCTCTGGCTGCCAGGGGCAGGAAAGTGGGGATTCTGGATGTTGATATTCATGGTCCTTCAGTTCCTCACCTTATGGGCATCAAGGGGCTGCTGGAAGTGGACAGGGGGAAGATTGTAAAGCCGAAAAAATATAATGAAAATCTTTATGTGGTATCCATGGAGTCGCTTCTTCAGGACCCTGACCAGGCGGTTTTGTGGAAAGGTCCCATGAAAACCTCGGCTATTCGTCAGTTTGTCTCCGATGTAGCCTGGGGCGACCTGGATTATCTGATTATTGATTCTCCACCCGGAACAGGCGATGAACCCATGACCGTACTCAAAACAATCCCTGATGCCCTGTGCATCGTCGTGACCACTCCCCAGGAAATTTCCCTGGCTGATGTACGCAAATCCATCAATTTTTTGCAGTATGCCAAAGCTAATATACTGGGCATAGTGGAAAATATGAGCGGTCTTATCTGTCCCCATTGTCAGGGGGAGGTGTCCCTGTTCAAAAAGGGCGGAGGAAGGGATCTGGCCGAAAAGTACGGCTTGAGCTTTCTGGGAGCCATTCCTCTTGACCCGGTCAGCGTAATCGCCGGAGATTTAGGCAAGCCGGTAGTACTCATTGATGATCCTTCACCTGCAAAGGACGCCCTGATTGAGCTGGCCGACACTGTGGAGGAGGCTGCGATGAATAGCCTGGAGGCTGTAGCCACTGCCCATAAGTAGGGCTTGAGTCAAAGGTCGGGTTGTCAGTTCAGCAGACAGTTGTCAGTGGGAAGAAAGAAAGATCAGGAAGCAGAGACCTTCTTGGTGCGTCATCCCGGACTGATCAGGCAAAAGGCGGCGGCGGAACGCCGAGAATTAAGCTTTGTTTCATGCCGCATACCCTTGACTGCGCAATTAATCACTATAGAGATTTTTTCAAAGTTTAAAAAAAGACTTGCATTTTACAAATTGAGTATATATATATCCGCTTTCGTTTGGCTGGCGTAGCTCAACTGGTAGAGCAGCTGACTTGTAATCAGCAGGTTGCGGGTTCAAGTCCCATCGCCAGCTCCATGGAGGGGTTCCCGAGTGGCCAAAGGGAACAGACTGTAAATC
>SKKD01000189.1 GCA_007121655.1 Desulfonatronovibrio sp.
GCATCAGATGCTACAAGTGCAAGGACGGCACTTCAGCAATTTTTCGCCTGGAAGAACATGTGGCCAGACTTTTCGGTTCAGCCAAAACAGTGGAGATGGATATTCCCTTTACCCAGGAGGAAATTTTCCAGGCCATAATTGATACCCTCAAGGCAAACAGGCTTGATCAGGGATATATCAGGCCGCTGGCTTTCATCGGCGACGGGGTCATGGGAGTTCATCCCGGAACCAATCCTGTCAGGATAATAATTGCCACCTGGCCCTGGGGAGCTTATCTGGGTGATGAAGCCCTGGAAAACGGCATCAAAATCAGGACTTCCAGTTTCACCAGGCACCATGTTAACGTCATGATGACCAAGGCAAAAGTAGCCGGTAATTATGTTAATTCGGTCCTGGCCAAGCGTGAAGCCCTGGCCGACGGATATGACGAGGCTTTAATGCTTGATGTGGACGGCTATGTTGCCGAAGCGACAGGTGAGAATATATTTATCATCAGGAACAGCAAGCTCAAAACCCCGCCCCCTGGAGCGATACTGAGCGGAATAACAAGGGATTCAATCATTACCCTGGCCAGGGATATGGGCTACGAGGTTACGGAACAGCGCTTTACCAGGGACGAGCTGTACATGGCCGACGAAGCATTTTTTTGTGGCACCGCCGCTGAAGTGACTCCCATCCGGGAAGTGGACCGGCGGACTATCGGGGCGGGAAAAGCCGGTCCCACCAGCCTGCTTTTACAGAGTGAATATTTTAAAGTTGTGCGCGGCGAAAATCTTAAGTATGCAGGTTGGCTTACTAATTATAACATTTAGCAGGGTGTTGAAAGTCCCGTTCGCGTGTTCCGGCGCTTACCCGGTAAGCTGACTCAGCCAAGCGTAAAAAAATGACTCAAGTAAGTGCTGCATCGACACGCGTTCAGGTCTTCAAATTGAGAGAATAATGGCCAAAGCCGGATTAACTGCAAAATACAGGCCTCAGACCTTTAAAGAGATAGTCGGGCAGGATTTTATCAAAAAGATCCTGTCCCGGGCTTCCCGGCAGGATAAGCCTGCCAACGCCTATCTGTTCAGCGGAACAAGGGGTGTAGGCAAGACCACCACTGCCAGAATCATGGCCAAGGCCATAAACTGCCATAATGGTCCGGACTTTGAGCCCTGCAACCAGTGTCCCCATTGCGCCCAGATTACCAGAGGGGTGTTTCCCGACGTCATCGAGATTGACGCTGCTTCCCATACCGGCGTGGACAACGTGCGAAAGCTTCGTGAGGATGCAGCCTACATGCCCATGAGCGGCAGGTATAAGGTCATGATTATTGACGAAGCCCATATGTTGTCCAACGCCGCCTTTAATGCCCTGCTCAAAACCCTGGAAGAGCCCCCGAAGCATTGCGTCTTTATCATGGCCACCACGGCACCGGAAAAATTCCCTCCCACAGTTGTCAGCAGATGTCAGCATTATGTTTTTAAAATGATCGGACGGGAAAAACTGGCTGAGCACTTAAAGACGGTCCTGGACAGGGAAGAAGTTGAGTATGATCCCGAAGCAGTCAGCCTTATCGCGCTTCGGGGAGCCGGAAGCGTCCGGGATTCCATGTCGATTCTGGGACAGGTTATGGCCTTCGGCGCGGACAGGATTGAATCCGCGAGTGTTCGTGAAGTTCTGGGCCTGGCCGGGCACGAGGTCTATGCCGGCTTTTTTCAGGCAATCCTGAATAAGGACCTGGTCGAAATACATTCCGGGTTGAACAATATCCTGGGGCAGGGCCTGGATATAAGTTTTTTTCTGCAGGAGTTTGCCTCCTGCTGGAGAAACCTCTTTCTGCTGTCTCAGTCCGGAAAGGAAGCCGGAAAAATTCTCGGCCTTCCACCCGAAGAACTTGAATACTGGCATGATCTGGCAGGCAGGATTCCGGCGCCCCTGATCCATGCCGGGTGGCAAATGGTTATTGAAGAGCGCAAAAGCATCCTCAAGAGCCACGAACCGTCCCTGGCCCTTGAGCTGTTGTTTTTCAACCTGGCTTATCTGCCCGAGCTCTTGCCTGTAGGTGAATTTAATGCCACTCCTCCTGCCGCTCAGGGCAAGGCGCGGACGTACGGAGCCGCCCAGGGCAAAGCACAGGCATACCCCGCATCTGATTCCGCGCAAAAAACAGTTTCCGGCCATGAGCCCGTGCCGGATCCAAAAGCCCCGGATGGTAAATGCGCTGACGCCGAGGCCGTCCCGGACAAAGACAACAGGGATTGGCCCGGATTTATCAAATTTATTAAGAAAAAACTCGGACCTGACGACTCCCTGCTCAGAATGCTCGGCAACTGCGAGTCTACCCTGAAAGGAAATGTACTCTGCCTCGTCTGCAAGCAGGAATTCATATTTGATACCATACAAAAAAATGGACGTTCAAGGATCTTGACCGAACTGGCCGGGCAATATTTTGGTCCGGACACTAAGGTTGAGTTTGTAAACAACAGTGTTGACAATGATCCTTCTTTCAAGGACAGGGCGCTGAATCATCCCGTTGTCAAAAGAATCATCAATGATTTTGACGCAAAGGTTGTCGGGATCAGCAAGACTAATTTATAATCAAACAATAAGGAGATAATTAACATGATGAATGATCTGGTAAGACAGGCTCAGATGATGCAGAAGAAAATGGCCAAAATGCAGGAAGAACTTAACCAGAAGGTTGTCGAGGCGGCTGCCGGCGGCGGAATGGTGACGGTCAAGGCGAATGGTGCCCAGGAGATAATTGAGATCAAAATAGAAAAGGACGTGGTTGATCCCGAAGACGTGGAAATGCTCCAGGATCTTATTATTGCGGCTGTCAACGACGCCCTTAAAAGGGCCAAGGATATGGTTCAGGCCGAGATGTCCCAGTTGACCGGAGGACTTAAAATACCCGGCATGTTCTAGTTTTATCGGGAAGTGGTTTCCCCTTTTTGGCTTCATCCCGCACGTTCATGCGTCAACGTATTTAAGATACGTCTCCTTTGGGTGCCTTGATTCCCTGCCAAAAGAAAAACTTTTTGTTTTCGGTTTGAAAACCGATGATTTAAGATTCGAAAAAAATACGGATGAAACCTGATGGATTTACAATGAGGAGAATTTTTGAGCAAACTGCCCTTGCCACTTCGAGATCTGGTTGAACAGCTTGCGGGTTTTCCGGGAGTGGGTCCTAAAAGCGCTCTGCGCATGGCCATGACCATGCTTAAATGGCCCCGGGAAAAGACCCGGAACCTGGGACAGAGTGTCCTGGACCTCAGGGACAAGCTTTGCATCTGTTCCGGATGTGCCGGCCTGGCTGATAATGATCCCTGTGAAATATGTTCGGACCCGACACGTGAAGACGATAAGCTTTGCGTGGTTTCCGAGTGGGACAGCCTGCTTATAATGGAAGAATCAGGCTTTTTCAGAGGCAGGTATCTCGTCCTTGGAGGATTGCTGTCTCCTCTGGACGGGATTGATTCAGGATCGCTGGAATTTGAAAGACTGAGAAAAATCCTTGGCGGCGGACAGGTAAAAGAGCTGATTCTGGCTCTGGGAACAACCCTGGAATCTGAAACCACCGGCTCCTATATCAAAAACTTACTGGCCAGGGAATTTCCCGAACTGACTCTTACCCGTCTGGCCCAGGGAATCCCCCTTGGATCCGATCTGAAATTTATGGACAAAGAGACCCTCAGACAGTCCATGCGCTACCGGCAAAGTATCTGATTTCCCAGGCTGCCCGCGGCCGGCTCCTGACTCCTGGTCTTCACGTATCCCTCCAGTCTGTCCATCCCGGATTTAATGTTGTCCAGGGAGTTGGCATAGGAAAATCTTAAGTACCCTTCAGCCCCCGCCCCGAAATCAATGCCAGGAGCAACGCCCACCCCGGCCTTGTCCAGAATGTCAAAGGCCAGGTCGTAGGAATTCTCCGACAGGAACCTTGCGTTGGCCAGGATGTAAAAAGCACCGGTGGGTTCCACGGTAATTCCGAAACCCATCCGGCCAAGTCTCTCAAGCATGTATTCCCGGCGTTTATTATAGGTCTGCTTCATTTGCAGGATATCATCATCGGCCTGTTCCAGGGCGGCGATACCTGCCCACTGGGC
The DNA here is from genome assembly GCA_007121655.1 of Desulfonatronovibrio sp. Lineage (GTDB taxonomy): Bacteria > Desulfobacterota > Desulfovibrionia > Desulfovibrionales > Desulfonatronovibrionaceae > Desulfonatronovibrio. Next base: position 4,092 of record SKKD01000189.1, read on the forward strand.
GATTGAACCGGCGCATATGAAGAAATTCTGGTGAACTATCTGCAGAGTCCTGACAAAGGGTTTTGGAGCGATCACGTAGCCCAGGCGCCAGCCGGTCATGGCATAAAGCTTGGAAAACCCGTTGAGCACAAAGGCGTTATCCGTAAACTCCAGGATGCTGTGCTCTTTGCCCTTGTAAACCAGACCGTGGTATATTTCATCGGAGATAATATAAGGGCCAAGTCCGGACAACTCCCTCAGGATTTCAGGAGGAGTCAGGTTGCCCGTGGGATTGGAAGGAGAATTGATAAATATTGCTCTGGTAAGGGGCGACAGCCGCTCTTTGACTCTGTCCGGGGTCAGCTGGAAGCCGTTGTCCTGGCTGACCCGGATTTTGACGGGATTCCCCCCGGCAAAACAGATAAACCCCGGGTAGCAGGCATAGTGCGGATCGGAAATGATCACCTCGTCTCCGGGATGCAACAGGGCTGAAAAGAGCATGAACATGGCCGGAGATGTGCCCGCGGTCACAATAATTTGTTCCGGATCGACATCGACCTTGTAGATCCTGCTGTAACGTCTGCTTATGGCTTTTCTGAGCTCGGGTATTCCCAGGCTGTGGGTGTAGTGGGTTTCGCCTCTGTCCATTGCCTGTTGGGCAGCCTGCTTTATGCACTCCGGAGTATCAAAGTCAGGTTCCCCGATTTCCAGGTGGATTATTTCCCGGCCGCTTTTTTCAAGTTCCTTGGCCCTTTCCAGTATTTCCATCACGTAAAAAGGCTTCAGCATGGAGCATCTGTCTGAGATCATAAATTATCCTTAATGGCTGGTATCCTGTCTGGATATATGGTGCTTTTTCCCCGGGACAATGTCAATTGTCTTGTTGGGGAAGGACCTGGAAATCTGGGCTTTCATTCTATGATTTTTATCTCTCACCCCCGGCACTTATCTTCAAGGTAGTTATCGCTTTCCTGAAGATAATAAGCTTCAGGGGAGTTTTCGAGCCGGAGGCAGGCCGGGTGTGAGACATTTCTTTCCAAAATGATTGCAAGTCGCTATCGGTGCCTTTAAAGCCGATACGCGGGCTTAATCTGAAGGGCTTTTCTTTTGGAAAGGGATTGGGTAGTATTCAGCTTTGCCGATAATAATTTTAATCAATATTTTCACTGATAAAAAGGAATTTAAATGTCCAATGAACCGAACAAGATAATTTACTCCATGGTCAGAGTGAGTAAATTTTATGACAAAAAGCCCGTACTTAAAGATATCTCCCTGTCCTACTTTTACGGGGCCAAGATCGGGGTACTGGGTATGAACGGCTCCGGAAAGAGTACCCTGCTGCGCATCCTGGCAGGAGCAGACCGGGATTTCCTGGGTGAAACCATTCTTTCTCCGGGCTACAGCATAGGATATCTCGAGCAGGAGCCCCTGGCCAATGAAACACGGACCGTGCGCGAGGTGGTGGAGGAAGGCGCCGCGGAGACTGTTGCACTTCTCCGGGAGTTTGAGCAAATCAATGCTGAATTTGCCCAGCCGATGGATGATGATGCAATGAACAGGCTTATTGAGCGCCAGGGCGAGGTTCAGGAAAAACTGGACGCTCTGGATGCCTGGGATATTGAAGCCAGGCTGGAAATGGCCATGGACGCCCTCCGTTGTCCTCCTCCCGGGATGACCCTGGACAAAGTATCCGGAGGGGAAAGAAGAAGGGTGGCCTTATGCCGCCTGCTCCTCAAACAGCCCGATATCCTGCTCCTGGATGAGCCCACCAACCATCTGGATGCCGAAACCGTCGCCTGGCTGGAGCATCACCTGCAGCAGTATCCGGGCACCATTATCGCCGTAACCCATGACCGGTATTTTCTGGACAATGTTGCCGGATGGATTCTGGAACTGGACCGAAGCAGGGGAATTCCCTGGAAGGGTAATTATTCGTCCTGGCTTGATCAGAAAAAAGAACGCCTCCGCAGGGAAGAAAAGAGTGAAAGCCACCGTCAAAAAACCCTGGAACGGGAGCTGGAATGGATAGGGATGTCGCCCAGGGGCAGGCACGCTAAAAGTAAGGCCCGCATCGGGGCTTATGAAGAAATGTTGAACAGGGATCACCAGAATTTGCAGAAGGATCTGGAAATTTACATTCCTCCGGGGCCCCGCCTGGGGCAGAAAGTAATTGAGGCCAGGAAGCTGACCAAGTCCTTTCAAGACCGTCTGCTCATGAGCGACCTGGATTTTATTATACCTCCAGGCGCCATCGTGGGAATTATCGGCCCCAACGGAGCCGGCAAAACCACGCTCTTCAGAATGATTACCGGCGTTGAAAATCCGGATTCCGGTGAGGTTGTTCTTGGAGATACCGTTAAACTGGCCCATGTCGACCAGCACCGCGATGATCTGGAGGGTGACAGGACAGTGTTCGAGATGATCAGCGACGGCCATGACCTCATCAAGATGGCCGGCCGCGAGGTAAATGCCAGGGCCTACCTGGGCAGGTTCAATATTACCGGTGCCGACCAGCAGAAAAAGGTCGGAATGCTTTCCGGCGGTGAAAGAAACAGGGTTCAGCTGGCCAGAATGCTAAAGGAAGAGGCCAATGTTCTTCTCCTGGACGAACCAACCAATGATCTGGACGTAAACACCATGCGCGCCCTGGAGGAAGGGCTGCTCAGCTTTGCGGGCTGTGTTCTGGTCATAAGCCATGACCGTTGGTTTCTGGACCGCATCTCCACGCATATTATGGCCTTTGAGGGCGACAGCAATGTGGTCTTTTTTGATGGTAACTTCACTGAATATGAAGCGGACAGAAGGAAGAGACTGGGCAGGGAAGCTGATATTCCGCGCAGGATCAGGTATAGAAAAATGGCCAGAGACTAACAGGGCGTTCAAATTCTTTCAATTGCGGCGTTGCTTCAAAAACTTCAAACTCTCGCGTATGAAAGAATACGCGTCGATCTTGAATTTTTTTCGCGCCTTGCCCTTGAAATTTTTGAACGCCCTGTCTGGTAGGGATGGTTTTAAAACAGTCATACGTTTCAATTCTTTCAATTGCGGCGTTGCTTCAAAAAATCCAAACTCTCGCGTATGAAACTGGAC
>SKKD01000146.1 GCA_007121655.1 Desulfonatronovibrio sp.
ACACGTCATTGGGAGATTTTCAACAGCCTGCTATACCTTATCAATGAACATCAGAATGCCGATGATCAGGAATCCGCTTGCGGCAACTTTTTTAATGATCGTGCCTGGTATGTACTCGCCTATTAAATTGGCAAAGATTACAGCCAGAAGGGTTATGGATACCAGGGCCAGAGAAGCTCCAACAAATACGGTCCATGGCTTGTGGCTGTGGGCAGTCATCATAATCGTGGCCATCTGGGTTTTATCTCCAAGTTCCGCCATGAAGATAATCCCGAAAGTTGTCAAGAAAAGTTTCAAATCCATGGATCAGCTCCATCATGATCAAGCCCGGCTTGTGTTTCCAATAGAATAAATATATTATTAATTTTTAAATTAATGAACACCGGAAGCATAGCCTAACATCAATCAGGGCTCAACAGCTAAATTCTCCGGGACGATTTTATATGTTGCCATCCTCAAAGTAGTAGTTATTGGTGGTTGAATATTTACTCATACAATCTATAACAGTTTACGAATAACCATATAACCCCACACGACATGACCCAAATTTTGGAAGACCAGCTTGATTTTCAGGACAATTTCAATATCCAGGATTTATTTGGTCCGCAAGGAAGAAATTTAAGGATAATCCACGCCGGGACAGGGGTGCTGATTGAAAATCGTGGAGGCACGGTGCTCCTTAAAAGTCCGGACAGGGAGAAACTGAATCTGGCCAAAACCTGTCTGATTCAGCTGTATAATCTGATCAGTTCAGGCTACAGGCTTTATCCTCAGGACGTGGAAGCCGCATTGAGGATACTTGAAGACAATCAGGAGGCTGATCTTAAAAAAGTTTTTAAAAAAGAAGTGTTCATTGTCTCCAACAAAAAGACCATCGTTCCCAAAAGTCCTTCACAGCGACAGTACCTTCAGGCGATTAAAGCCAGAGACCTTGTTTTCGGGGTTGGTCCCGCGGGAACAGGCAAGACTTATCTGGCCGTGGCCGTGGCTGTCTCTTATCTCACCCAGAAAATGGTTAAAAGGATCATCCTTGCCAGGCCGGCGGTCGAGGCTGGAGAAAAACTGGGCTTTCTTCCCGGGGATCTGATGGAAAAGGTCAACCCGTATCTGCGTCCTCTTTATGACGCTCTTCATGATATGCTTGATTTCAGAAAGGTCCAGGAGATGCTGGAAACAGGGGTTATAGAAGTGGCCCCTCTGGCTTTCATGCGCGGGCGCACCCTTAATGAGTCATTTATTATTCTTGATGAAGCTCAAAACACGACACCAGAGCAGATGAAAATGTTTCTGACCAGGATAGGCCTGGGATCGAAGGCGGTGGTCACCGGCGATGTGACCCAGGTTGACCTTCCAGGCACTTCCATTTCCGGTCTTATTCAAACCCAGAAGGTGCTTTCAGGAGTAGAAGGGATTGATTTTGTTTACTTTAACGAAAAAGATGTGATCAGGCACAGCCTGGTAGGCAGGATTGTTCACGCTTACGATAAATTTGACAGGGAAAGACTGAAAAAGAAGTCGGAAAGTAAGGGGTAGGCAGTCGTTCACAGCCCAGTAAGTATTATTTATGATAAGTATTCAGCTTGAGGCTTATTTTTATGATGCCTTGTGCATAAGTTCAAGAGAAATTGCCGGGATTGCCCGGAAAATCACCTCGGGCCTGGGAATAGATGACCCGGCCATGGACATACTGATAACCCATGACGGCACAATGAAAAAACTGAACAAGCGTTTTCTGGGCATGGAAGGTCCCACCAATATCCTAAGTTTTCCTGACCCGGGTGATCGAGCGGATTCATTGGGACAGCTGGTAATCAACGCCGACGCCCTGGGACGGGAATCATTTCTTTACGGCCAGGAACCTGATTCCTGCCTGGAAAGATTAATGATCCACGGCATATTGCATCTGGCCGGATATGAGCATGGAGAGCTTATGGATGAAGCGGCTTTGGAACTGGAATCAGCTATCAACCAATAACCATTAACAAAATAAACATGATACCACCAAAAACCCAGATTCGACCGGAAGGTCTGAACGCCATCATCGTGGCCGTTCTGGCCACCATTGTCTTTGCCCTGCTTGGTTTCGGCGTTTTATCCTTAATCGGACTTGTTCTTACCATACTGGTTTTGAATTTTTTTCGCGATCCGGAGCGTGTTGTTCCCGATGATCCGGATGTTGTTGTTGCTCCGGCAGACGGCAAAGTAGTAAAAACCTGTATCATGAGTGACCCCATCACAGGAGAAGACAGGCAGGCTGTCTGCATTTTTATGAATGTGTTTAACGTCCATGTGAACAGGATGCCGGTCAGGGGAACTATTGAGGCGATTAAGTATTTCCCCGGCAAGTTCTTTAATGCTTCCCTGGATAAGGCTTCCAGGGACAATGAACGCTGCGCCTGGCTCATCAGGGATGAACACGGTCAGGAGTGGACCATGGTCCAGATAGCGGGTCTGGTTGCCAGACGTATAGTCTGCCTTGCGGAAAAGGGAGACTCTCTTAATCGCGGGGAACGCTATGGTCTGATAAAATTCGGTTCAAGGGTTGACCTTTATATTCCCAGGGGATATGAAGTCACCACTGTTAATGGAGAAAAAGTGTTAGCCGGGCAGTCAATTATTGCCCGAAAATCAAAGTAAGTTGCATGACTGAACATACAGGCCCAAAACACAAGGGATTTTACATTCTGCCCAATCTGCTGACCACAGCCAGCATGTTTATCGGCTTTATGGGGATCTTATGGGCCATAGAGGGCTACTTTGAACTTACCGCCCTGGCGATCCTGGCAGCCTGCGTGTTTGACGGTCTTGACGGAAAGATTGCCCGCATGACCAGATCCACATCTGATTTCGGGATTCAGTTTGATTCTCTGTCCGACCTGATTTCTTTTGGAGTCTGTCCGGCGGTAATGATCTTCCTGTGGCAGATCAATTCATTTGACCAGATGGGTCTTGCAGTGGCCTTTTTGTTTATGGCCTGCGGCGCCTTGAGACTGGCCAGATTTAATCTTCAGACCAAAAATCTTCCCAGAAAATTTTTTCTTGGCTTGCCCATACCGGCTGCGGCCTGTACTTTGGCGACCTTTGTCCTTTTCAGCACTTTTTTGCCGATTCAGTTCGCGGAAATCATTCTGCCCAAAGCCACCCTTATTCTTACCTTTGCCCTGAGCCTGCTTATGATCAGCAAGGTCAAGTACGCTTCCTTCAAAGATGTGGAGATGGTCCGGCTGCATCCTTTTTCCTCCACGGTCACAGCCATCATGATATTTGTGCTGGTGGCCTCCGAACCCAAGTTTATCCTCTTTTTGTTTTTTATTTCCTATGTATTTTCAGGTCTTATCTATACTTATCTGTACCTGCCCCTACGCAAGCCCTCGAACCTACGGGAGCCCGAACGGAGCTCTCATAATTAATTAATATCTCATACAGATCGTTTTGGTCATTTTTCAGGATGCAAATCACCAGGGAAACAGTTTTAATGTTTACCTGATGCTGCTTCCTGATTATCTTATTTATGAATCAGTCTATATTTTAGGAGTATGAACATGTCTGATAGAGTTTATATTTTTGACACTACTTTGCGTGATGGAGAACAGTCTCCCGGGGCAACCATGAATACACGGGAAAAAGTTCGTCTGGCCAGACAACTGGAAAGACTTGGCGTGGATATTATTGAAGCCGGTTTTCCCGCCGCCAGCCAGGGTGATTTTGAATCTGTCGCTGAAATTGCCTCGGCAGTAAAAAACTGTGAGGTGGCGGGTCTTTGCCGATCAGTTAAAAAAGATATCGATGCGGCCTGGGGGGCTGTAAAATCAGCCGCCAATCCCAGGATCCACACTTTCATTGCTACATCCGACATTCACATGAAATACAAGCTGGGCAAAAACAGGGATCAGGTTCTTGAAATGACTAAAGAATCTGTTTCCTACGCTGCCGGCCTCTGTTCAAATGTCGAGTTCTCGGCCGAGGATGCCTCCAGGTCGGAACCCGAGTTTCTGGTTCAGGTAGTCCGGGCGGCCATTGAGGCAGGGGCCAAAGTCATTAATATCCCCGACACCGTGGGTTATGCCCAGCCCCGGGAATACGGCGAGCTTATCACCTACCTTCTGGAAAACGTTTCCAACAGTCATAAGGCGATTTTCAGCGTGCATTGCCATAATGACCTGGGGCTCGGAGTGGCCAATACTCTGGCGGCCATCAAGGCCGGCGCCAGACAGGCCGAGGTGACCCTGAGCGGCATCGGTGAGAGAGCCGGCAACGCTGCCCTTGAAGAGGTGATAATGGCCCTTAACGTGCGCAAGGATTACTATAATCTCGAAACACAAATAAATACCAGTCAGATTTATCCGTCATGCAGGTTGTTATCCCTTATTATCGGTCAGCCGATACCTCCTTACAAGCCCATCACCGGGGCCAACGCGTTTGCCCACGAATCGGGCATACACCAGGATGGAATGCTTAAGAACAGGCAGACCTACGAAATTATGACCCCTGACAGCATCGGCAAGTCTTCCAGCGATATCGTAATCGGCAAGCATTCAGGGCGTCACGCCCTTAAAAACAAGCTGGATGAGCTGGGGTACAACTTGACGGAAGAACAGCTGTCTCAGGTATTTCAAACGGTCAAAAATCTGGCCGACATTAAGAAGCAGGTATATATCGAAGACGTTGAAGCTGTGGTCCTTGAAGAGGTCTATCGTATTCCTGATAAATTCAAGCTGATCTACCTGAGTTCCATGTCCGGAAACATGGCCATACCAACAGCCGCCCTTAAAATGGAGGTCAGGGGAGTTGAAAAGCTTTTATCTGATTTCGGAGTCGGTCCCATTGATGCGGTTTTCAACACAATTGACAGGCTGGTTGAGAGGAAACCAAGGCTTACCCGGTATTCAGTCAATGCCATTACAGGTGGTACGGACGCCCAGGGCGAAGTAACGGTAAAGCTTGAGGAAAATTCCCTGACATCCGTGGGAAGAGCAGCGGATCCGGATATTATTGTTGCCAGCGCCAAGGCCTATATTAATGCTCTTAATCGTCTGGCCAAAAAGGAAAGCGATCCCGGGGATGAGTTGGATCACCAGAAGTCCGGGACTCCGTGAGTTTAACAGAAGTCAGACAGCAGAAGTCAGAGGACAGAGGGCAGAGGTCAGACGAGACAGAAGTCAGATGGCAGAGGTCAGATGACAGAGGTCAGATGGCAGAGGACAGAGGTCAGATGAATAAGACTGCCGCGCTCGCCCCGGTTGAATGACTGCGCCTGCACTTTGTGTATTCAACCCCGGTTGAATGGAAGAGATTCAACTGGGCAGGCAGGGCAAGAAGGCTCGCTCGCAATGACTGGATAATCATGGTCCGGTTACACCTCACCTGTCATTGCGAGGGAGCGAAGCGACCGAAGCAATCTGTATGACAAAAATATAACATACTGAATTTTGCTAATACGCTTCAAGTTGTTGATAAGGACTGGAAGGAAATTATTGTTAGCAGCTTTGGGGTGGGGTGCCTGTTATCATCCCTGGAGGGTGTTACCAGTCAGTATGCCGGGCATGGCCCGGTGCCGGCTGGTAACACTTTTCAGTACGATCAGCCGTTAGAACGGCGCGTCATCCATTCCCCCGGCTTCAGAGGGAAAAGCCGGCCCCATCTTTTCTTTTGATTCCCGGGATTGCTCTTCCTGTTCCGGTGCCGGAACATACGACTGTGCTTCCTGCCCCTGAGACCTGGTATCCAGGAACTGGACCCGCTGGGCCTTGATTTCGGTGGTAAAGCGATCCTGGCCCTGCTGATCCTGCCATTTTCTTGTTTGCAGGCTTCCTTCCACCAGAACCAGGCTGCCTTTGGAAAGATAATTTGAGCACAGTTCAGCCTGCTTGGCGAAAACCACTATTTTGTGCCATTCGGTTTTTTCAACCTTGTTGCCGTCACGGTCGGTGTATGATTCATCTGTGGCCATACTGAAGTTAGCTACCGCAACCCCGCTGGCGGCGTAAGCCAGCTTGGGATCCTGTCCCAGCCTGCCCACAAGTATAACTTTGTTCATGGAGCCCGCCATGATACCTCCTGATTGTGTAATTGTTAAAATCAGCCTGATTTTTCATATTAGAACGCTGAAACCGGACTAAAAGAAAGAGCTCTTCATGTCTACGGCTTCTTCCATTCTGTTCAGTACATCTTCCAGCTGGTAGGAAATCTTGTCGGCCTCCTGCGGGTTGCGGTTCGCAAGGAAGGAATTCATCTTTTCTTTCAGTGAGTGAGCTGCCGCAATATCTTTGATGAACTGGTCCGGCAGGTTTCCAGGCAGCATGCCGAGCCTTTTTTTGTCATGTAAAGCGTCAACAAGTTCGCTCAGGAGGTCCCGGCCTTCAAATTTTCTTTCCCGCTCGGGCGGAAACGCCAGATCCGCCAGGCTGGACCACTTTTTCAGGGCTTTTTCCTGATCGAAAATTCTGGCTGAAACTCTGATCTGAATTAACTCTCCCATTATACTTTCTCCTCCCATCCCATTTGGATTTTGGCAATAACATCCTTGATGTTTTCAACCTGATTTTTAGGACATACTCCCAGAAGCGGCGCTCCGGCCTCAACGCTTTCACTGGAATCGAAATATATCGTATATATTATACCTGCCGGGCCTTCATAGCTTAGTACGGTTTCCCTTTTCATTCTAGAGATGATCAGTACTTCATCGCCTTCCTTGATATTGACCTGTCCAAGGCCCTTGGCCTTAAGTTTGGTATCCACGGATGAAACAAAATAATACTTTCCTTTTTCAGGTGCGGTAAACAGGTGCAGTGCTTTTTTTAGAATGATGTCGATTACTTCCTGTTTGGTCAGAAAGTGCCTGATTTCCAAAAGAGATGTGCCTGCCTGGACAAACTGATTGTCGACGATATTATGAAACATGACCACCTCACCTTTCTCAGGTGCGTAAATCGGCTTTTTATTGCCTTCGCGGGTAAGGTAGGCCAGCAAGGTTCCTGGTTTTTCATTCCAGACCCCGGTACTTCCAGATACTTTTGCGCCCGCATCCTTGACCACGAACTGAATATGGCCCGAATGCGGAGTCGAGACGGTAATTTCCTTATAAGGTGCTTTCTTTATCTCAT
>SKKD01000175.1 GCA_007121655.1 Desulfonatronovibrio sp.
CGGCAAGATACGAGGCCCTATGGGCTGCAAGCTGATCTACGCTGATAAGAGAGATATTAATGCTGTTCCTGGACACTAATGAGTGGACTTGAACAAAATCCACGGCTAACGTCGAAGAGCCTCTTTTATATACCTGGTGATTGAAGGAATGAGTTCATGAATAGAGCGGCCAAAATAATAATCAAGGCATTTTTCATCTGACCCTGTTTTTTCCTGAAAGGATTTTCTGAACCTCCTGTCAAACGAGATCATCCTGCTTATTTTTTGACCAGCTTTGCCCGGGGATCTGATCTCGATGCTGAGCAGTTCCGTAATAGAATCAACCGGACAATATTCTTCATGCATCAGGGTAATTTCTTCCAGAGCCGAGCCACTTGCAAACATGTCTTTTCTGGACAGGGTGTTCTGATTGTAAAGTTCAGTAATTTCCTTTGTATTCCAGCATTCCAGGGTTCGGCATTGTAAGGGCCTGTTATCATGGATCAGGCAGAGATTGGTTTTTGAATCATGTAAAACACAGCTCCATGATCCGGTACTTTTTCCTCTTATTTTGATCAGTTCTTTTTCAAGCAGAACCGGCCTGCCCAGAATGTTGTCCATGGCCGGCTCACCCCTTCGCAAAAGAATCATATTCTCCGGGGTCAGGATTTTCTTCCTGATGAGTTCCAAGTCTTCAAGATGAAGGACTGCTCCGTCTTTTCGGCAGCACGTCCCGCATTTGAGACAGGAGTCTTGTTGACTGGGCTGTTGTTTCTTTTTCATTTTCTGAATGGTTTGATGACGCGTCGGCTGTGGATCATTTGAACGGAACCTGCCGAACTGTCAAGCCGCCTCTCTGGATCGTGTCCATATACGCAGGGTGGTATTCATCCGCTATAACGCAATAATGTTTCACCATAACCGCATGTTGAAAAAGTCCTTACCCAACAGGGTGTTCAAAAATTCCAAGCGTCAGTCCGGCACCCACTTATGATATCGGCAGCTACTCATGCCAGAATAATGTCAACTCAAGTGGGTGCCGGATAAAGAGCAAAAAAAGTTCAAGATCGCAGCTATTTAAAGATACGTAAGCGCTCCACCCGGGCGCGCCCGGGATCAAACTCTCAGCAGGCTATCCAGGCCAGGCTGGATTCGCTCCACCCGGGCGCGCCCGGGATCAAACCATAAGTGACTTGAAATGACCTATGCTTATAGATTGCTTCTCTTTGCTCGCAACAAGGATTGCCGCGCTCGAAGACTCGCTCGCAATGACAACTGATAGTCACAGCCCAGGTTACGCTCACCTGTCATTGCGAGGGAGCGAAGCGACAGAAGCAATCTGTATGGCAAAAATATACTATGCTGAATTAATTGCCAATACGCTTTAAGTTACTTAGAAGCGTCCCACCCGGGCGGCCCGGGACCAAACCTGCAAGTAACTTATACCGCCTTAATCATGGATTCCGGGTTTCGCCGGAATGACGGAAAAGAGTAACAGCCTGCTTTAACCGTCACCCCGGACCCCGGATCAGTGTCCGGGGCAGACTCTGATCCGGGGTCCAGTTTTTTTTTGAAGTTACTTGTAAGAGTTTGAACTTTTTGAAGTGACACACCAATTGGGAGCTTTTCAACACCCTGATAACAGCTTGTTGATACGCCTGGATACATAAGTATCATTCTGATTTCAATCGTCTGAATTAATATTGTATCCGTCCGGATAAGGCAGCCTCGTGGTTCATCAGTGGCGTTCACTCGCTCATGGCGCATAGTTTCAATCATGATTGACAAATTCGAATAATTGTTTGAATTTTATGTTGAATCATGCAAGGAATAACAAGGATGCAGGCAGACTTTCAAACATGATGAATACGTCCGGCTGAACGAGATGTGAATAGTCACAGCAAGGCACCGTCAAGGAGGTTTTATGGAGATACCCACCCAAAAAAAGATTGAGATGCTTGAAACCATGCTCCTGTCCAGGAAATTTTCAGATTCCCTTGTGGAGCTCTGTAAAATCCAGGGGAAAATTCCAGGGATGATGATCCTCAGTACCGGCCAGGAAGCGGTAGGCTCAGGGGTATGTGCTGCTCTCGAACCCGGGGACGTGATCATCACCAACCACCGCAGCCATAATCATCTCCTGTCCAAGGGCGCCGACCCCAAAGAGCTCATGGCTGAAATATTCTGCAAAAAAACCGGCTGCAACAAGGGCAAAAGCGGCACTCTGCACCTGGCCGTGCCCGAGGTCAACGCCCCCTGCACCACCACTGTCGTAGGCGGCACCCTGCCCATTGCCGTGGGCAGGGCTTTTGCGCAGCAGTACAGAGAAGAATCCGCAATCACGGTCTGCTTTTTCGGTGACGGGGCCGCGAATGAAGGATCATTTCATGAAGCCCTGAACCTGGCTGCCCTGTGGCAGCTTCCGGTCATTTTTTTGTGCGAAAACAACCTCTATGCCGGGGCCCAGCGCTATGAAGAGCATACCAGAGTCATTGATCTGGCCAAGCGGGCCGGGGCTTACGGCATGCCCGGAGTAATCGTTGACGGAAACGACGTCCAGGCGGTTTACGCGGCCGCCAGGGACGCCAGGCAGCGCGCCCTGGAAGGAGGAGGCCCAACCCTGATCGAATGCAAGACTTATCGCTGCCGGGGGCATGGCGAAACCGATCCCCAGCACTACCAGCCCAGGGATGAAATTAAGCAGTGGCAGGAAAAATGTCCTATCCCAAGGCTCAGTGATGAGCTTGTTTCCAGCAGGGTGATCTCCTCCGAAGAATTAAAGGGCATGGAATCCAGGGCAGAGAAAATAGTGGAGGATGCAATCCGCTTTGCCGAGGAAAGCCCCTATCCGGAGCCTCATGAAGCTCTGGAGGATGTTTATGTATAAAAGATTAAAGGATTTATCCGTCTCATGTTACATTTTAACCCTGAACCAGTTTCGTCACGCACTGCGTGTTATTGAACATATAACTCTCAAGAGGATATAAGCCATGCAGAAACTAGGAATGGGACAAGCCGTGAACCAGGCCTTGAGAGAGGAAATGCACCGCGATCCCAACGTATTCATTGCCGGAGAAGGCGTGGGAGTTAGTATTCACGTCAACCCCATGTTTCCCACCACAGGGCTTCTGGAGGAGTTCGGGCCTGGGAGGGTCAAGGACACCCCTGTTTCCGAAGCTGCCATTGCCGGTCTGGCTGTGGGCGCGGCCGAGGCAGGACTGCGGCCTGTGGTGGAAATCATGTTCAACCCCTTTTTTACCCTGGCCTCTGACATGATCGTCAATCACGCCGCCAAGCTCAGGTACCTGTCAGGGGGAAAATCATCCTTTCCGCTGGTGGTGCGCATTAAGAGCGGAGCCGGGTTCGGGGCGGGATGCCAGCATTCCCACAACCTTGAAGCCTGGGCGGCCCACTGTCCCGGCCTCAAGGTTGTCATGCCCTCCACCTCCGCCGATGCCAAAGGAATGCTGAAGTCAGCTATCCGGGACGACAACCCGGTGATCTTTATAGAACATATGGGTCTTTATTTCGCGCCCATGCCCGTGCCTGAAGAGGAATACCTTACTCCTCTTGGAAAGGCCGACATCAAGCGCCAGGGCAGTGACCTGACCGTGGTCACCTGGTCCGGTATGCTCGGTCCGGCCATGAGTGCGGCGCAAAAGCTCAGCCAGGAAGGCATTGAAGCCGAGATTGTGGATCTTCGCACTCTTACTCCCCTGGATAAGGAAACAATCCTTTCTTCAGTCAAAAAGACCGGACGGCTGATAGTCATGCATGAAGCCACCCGCACAGGGGGATTTGCCGGAGAAATTGCGGCCGTGGTCATGGAGGAGGGATTCAGCTACCTCAAGGCTCCGCTGCGGCGGGTGACAGGTCCGGACATTCCGGTGCCGGCCAGTCCTCCCCTAGAGCGTTTTTATATTCCTGGCGAGGAAGACCTGATCAAGGCTGCAAAAGAAATTGTCTAGGAAATAGATTTAATTTTTTAATCATTCAACAAATTATGAGCAAGTCTCGGCTTTGTAAGCGTCTCACCCGGGCGGCCCGGGACCAAACCGTTAAGTAACTTGAAATGACCTGAACTTAAAGATTGCTTCGCTTTGCTCGCAACAGGGATTGCCGCGCTCGAAGACTCGCTCGCAATGACAGTCAGAATTCAGGAATTCAGGTATTCAGGAATCAGGTATTCAGGTATTCAGGAATTGAAGAGAGGAAGAAGAGGCCAGGGAGCATCGCCTCACCTGTCATTGCGAGGGAGCGTAGCGACCGAAGCAATCTGCATGGCAAAAAATATAATACGCTGAATTAATTATCAATACGCTTTAAGTTAATTGTATGGATTTCTGATGCCTGCACTCCAGACAGGTTTCTGATCCACTGGTTATGTTAATCCTGAAACAGTTTGAAGGCCGGGATTAATAAGAATTATTGAGTATTTATGTTTTCGCCAACAGGGCAAGGGCGTTCATGTGAATGATCCCTGGAAATAAAACTTTTTTTCATCATGCCGAGCCGTTTTCAAGAAAAAAATGATAAATATACACGAAAATATCGCGACAAGTCTTGCCCTGAAAAAACATCAGGTGGCTGCCGTAGAGTCTCTGTTGGCTGAAGGGGCCACAATTCCCTTTATGGCCCGTTACAGAAAGGAGAAGACCGGGGGATTGGATGAAGTGCAGATCTCGGGCATTCTCGAGCGCCTGGAAACCCTTCAAAAGCTCGAAGCCCGCCGTGACACAGTGCTTACCTCCCTTGGGGAACAAAACATCACGGATAAAAAGCTCCTGGACGCCATCCGGGCCGCCCCGAATATGACCACCCTGGAAGACCTCTATCTTCCCTATCGACCCAAGCGCCGCACCAGGGCTGCCATGGCCATGGAAAAAGGCCTTGAACCCCTGGCAAAACTCATCCTGGCTCAGCCCGATGATCTTGATCCGGCTAAGGAGGCAAATCTTTTCGTCAGTGACCTTGTCCCGGATGCCCAGGCTGCTCTGACAGGAGCAAGGGATATCATTGCTGAGAACATCAGCGAGGATTCTGTCATCCGGGCACGGCTGCGTGATCTGTTTGCAGGGAAAGCCGTGATCAAAAGTGTGGTGGTCAAGGGTAAGGAAGACCAGGGAGCTACATTCAGAGATTATTTTGACCATGAAGAACCCGCTGCCCGGGCAGGAGGTCACAGGATACTGGCCATGTTCCGGGGAGAGCGTGAAGCCATGCTTCGCCTGAGCCTGAAGCCGGACGCTGAAGATGCTGTAGATCTTATTTTACGCAGAGTTAAGCGCGGAAAAAACAGTGCTTCTCTGGAAGTGGAAACAGCCGCCCGGGACGCCTGGAAGCGTCTGCTTGGCCCCAGCCTTGAAACCGAATTAAAACAGAATCTGAAGGAAAAGGCCGATGTAGAGGCCATTCAGGTATTTGCCACTAATCTGGAGGCTCTGCTCATGTCAGCTCCTCTGGGATCAAAGCCGGTACTGGCTGTTGATCCGGGGTACCGCACAGGGTGCAAAGTGGCGGTGCTGGATGAAAGCGGTGCTCTGGTCGCTGATACCCTTATTTTTCCTTTTGACAGGGAGGATCAGGCCAGAAAGATTATTGGCGGACTGCTGGACAGGTTCAGGGTATCAGCCATTGCCATCGGCAATGGTACCGCGGGCCGTGAAACAGAGATCTTTTTTCGAAATCTCGGTCTATCCATTCCCGTGTTACTGGTTAACGAAGCCGGGGCTTCTGTTTATTCAGCATCAGAAATTGCCCGGGAAGAATTTCCGGACAAGGACCTCACGGTCAGGGGGACTGTATCCATAGGACGTCGGCTGATGGACCCTCTTTCCGAGCTGGTCAAGATTGATCCCAAGGCAATCGGAGTGGGCCAGTATCAGCATGACGTGGATCAGAACCTTCTGCGTAGCCGCCTGGATTCAGTGGTCTCTTCCTGCGTCAACAGGGTGGGAGTTTCCCTTAACACGGCCAGTCCCTCCCTTCTTTCCTATGTGGCAGGACTTGGACCCAGGCTCGCAAAGTCTGTGGTGGAGTACAGGACACAGAACGGCCCCTTTAAGGACAGAAAATCCCTGATGAAGGTCCCCCGGCTGGGAGCGCGCACATTTGAGCAGGCCGCTGGGTTTTTAAGGGTGCCGGAAAGTAGAAACCCCCTGGATGCCGGCGGGGTGCATCCTGAACGTTACGATCTTGTCAACCGCATGGCCGCTGATCTTGGAGCAACAGTGGGAGATCTCCTGAAAAAGGCGGAACTCCGGGAAAAGATCAGACTCAACGACTACGTGACTGAAGACGTGGGGCTTCCCACTCTTCAGGATATTCTGGCTGAGCTGGAAAAACCGGGCCGCGATCCAAGGGAGGGTTTTTCGACTTTTGCCTTTGCAGATGTACACAGGCTTGAAGATCTGGAAGCCGGGATGAAGATTCCGGGAATTGTCACCAATGTCACCAACTTCGGTTGCTTTGTGGATGTGGGGGTCCATCAGGACGGCCTTGTTCACATCAGCCAGATGGCGGATCGTTTTGTGAAAAATCCTCACGAAGTGGCTGCTGTTGGCCAGAGGGTCACGGTGCTGGTGATGGAGGTGGATATTCCAAGGAAACGCATCGCTCTTTCCATGAAAGGCCAGGGATAATCTCAAAACCTGACAGACTTAGCGCTGCCTTGAGTGCCTGGTGTATGGTTGGAGCCTTAGAAAATAGATTACCGGCTGCGTACATAGCAGGTAAAAAGCTTAAGACCGTGCTAACTGCCTGTGGGTCAAGGAGTAAGATTTTTGTCTCTCGCCCCCCAGGCACCTATCTTCAATACAGTTGTTGCTGTCCTGAAATAATAAGCTTCAAGCGAGTTTTCAAGCTTCTAGCAAATTCGTCATGAGATAGGTGCCGGGCAGGCCCCTTCGAAGACTAGCTTGAGTCACGAACTAAAACTGGAGGAAGAGATAAATATCCATACCCATCAAGCCGGAGTTTATGGATAAGTTGCTCCCCACTGCCTGCCCGACACATATCTCAGGGACGGTCATGCTCATTGCATAATTTTTCTATGCTTTGATAACCAGCGAGCAAGCAAAC
>SKKD01000025.1 GCA_007121655.1 Desulfonatronovibrio sp.
CACTGGTTGGTCAGCTGGTATCTTATTTCAATCTCTGTGGCGTGATGATGAGTGGTCAGTACGTCTATTGCAGTCTGACGGTTCATCACCCGGATATTAGGATGGGTGGAAATGGTTTTCAAAAAAGAATCCATTATGCTTCGCCCGGTGTAATCTGCACAATGAAGTATCCTGGCCAGGGTGTGCGCACCCTCCCTGGTCAGGTCGAAATTGCCGTCATCCAGCCTGGCAAAAGGCACGTTCAGCTTATCAATTAAAACTTCACGAACTACATCAGGTCCCTTGCGGCATAGATACCTCACCGCCCGGAGATAATTATATTCGCATCCGGCAGCCAGAATGTCCTTTTCAAGTATTTTGGGATCGTCATCTATTGCCTTGTAAACAATTCCACCCTGAGCCAGGGCGGTATTCCCGTCATCAAGGCCCTCTCCTGAAGATATGAGAAGCACTTCCAGTCCGGCATCGGCCAGAGTAAGGGCCGCTGTGGATCCGGCTATGCCTGAGCCGATTATCAGGATCTGAGTATGAATTGTATCAGTCACCTGAGCTTACCTTTAGCATGGTTTCAACGGCCTTTCGGGTATGAGGTACAAGGTTTGAGTCCACCCTTACCGCATTTCCGGGTACCAGGTTTTCCAGACACGAGGCAAGATTTTTTGGGGTAATTTTAGCCATATTCCTGCAATATCCTGCTCCCAGCGGGAATATATTTTTGTTCCGGTATTGTTTTTTAAGCCGCATAACCAGGTTATCCTCAGTTCCTATAAAGATTGTACTTTTGGGAGGTGCGTCGCGGGTAAAGGAAATAATTCTTGATGTTGAACCTGCTTCATCCGCCATGGCCACAACTTCGGGATCGCTTTCAGGATGGACGACAATCAGTGCCCCGGGGTTTTTCCTCCGAAGATCCATGATCTTGTCCTTGTTCAGCCGGAAATGAACCGCGCAGACTCCGGGCCACAAAAGAAGCTTTTTATTTGCCAGAGCCTCAATCCGAATGTTTTTTCCCTTGTTTCTGATATCAAGAATTTGTATTTCCCCGGGATTGATGCCCGATAGCCTTGCCGTATTTTGACCCAGGTTTTTATCCGGCAAAAAAAGGACCCTGTCGCCCCGCGCAAGAGCCCATTTGAGCATCAGCGGAGCATTGGAAGATGTACATACACTCCCTCCGTATTCCGCACAGATGGCTTTTACTCCGATTGATGAGTTTACATAAGCCAGGGGGATAACCTTTCCTGATACGCTGACTCTTTGCAGGATTTTCCTGACCAGATAGTCCGGGGCCATATTCGCCATGACGCAGGTTGCTTCAGGATCAGGAGAAAATATCAGCTGTTCACTGGAGGCAAGAACAGCCGCAGTCTCAGCCATGAAATCAACCCCGCAGAAAACTATGAATCTTGCTTCCAGTTCCGGTATGGCAGCAGCTAATTGCAGCGAGTCGCCTACCAGGTCCGCATGCTCAACTATTGAGTCGCTCTGGTAATGATGAGCCAGAATAGCCAGCTCACTGCCCAATTTTTTCTTAACATCCTGAATCCGGTCATAATACATTCATCGTACCTCAAACTTCATGCTTAAATCTATCGGCTTTGCTGAATGAGTCACCGCTCCCGAAGAAATATATGTGGGCTTCAGAGAGGCCAGCATTTCAACATTATCCAGATCAACGCGACCACTGATTTCAGACTCTATTTTTCCGGGAATAAGTTTCAGGGCTTTTTTCATTTCCGGGATGCTCATATTATCAAGCATTATTCTTTGTACCCGGGATGCCACGGCTTCTTCAACATCCAGCAGGCTTCGGCATTCCACCTCAATGGGCGGACATGGGGAATATGTTCTTTTAAGCGCGTTTACCGCCCTGGAAATGCTGCCACACTGATCAATATGATTGTCCTTGAGCATAAGCAGGGATTCCAGGTTTAAACGGTGATTTTCACCGCCGCCTGCAAGTACTGCGTATTTTTCAGGATATCTCATGCCTGGAGAAGTCTTTCTTGTATCCAGAAGCCTTACTCCGGAACCTTCCAGCTTACTGCGAAACTTTTGAGTCAGTGTAGCTATTCCCGATACTCTGGAAAGTAGATTTAAAATAATTCTTTCTGCCTTGAGAATTTTAACTGTTTCTCCCCGGATAACTGCAACTATATTTTCTGAGCTGACAAAAGAACCCTCTGAAGCCATGAATGTTGTTGATGTATTTCCAGGTATCCTGTCAAGAATTTGAACAATGAAAGGAAGTCCGGCGATAATGCAGTTCTGTCTGACCATAATAGTGGCTTCGGAGCTGCTGGAAGGAGAAAAAACGGCCCTTGAGGTAAGGTCCTCTCCGTCTTCTTCAATAGACAAGTCAATAAGCCTGTGGAGAAATCCCAGGGCTTTCCCCTGGAAAAAATCGGCAAATAGCGGGAATTTGTTCATGAGTAATATTCTATACTCAGGGCTGAACAGGTTGTAAAGTAATGGAAGCTTGTGAATTGTGGAACTCAAAAAAAAACAGGGGCGCTTAATGTTCATCAAGCGCCCCTGTAAGGGAAGCCAGGCACCCGGAAACCACTGTTGCCGCTGCTCCCTCTCGGGCCTGACGGGATTGGCAGCGTTTCCGCCGCCCGGCTTCCCTGTAAAATGTAAACTTTTTGTGAAACCAAAATTGGCGGAGAGGGAGAGATTCGAACTCTCGAGACGGGATTAGCGCCTACACGATTTCCAATCGTGCTCCTTCGGCCAGCTCGGACACCTCTCCGAAAGAACAGGATATTTAATTGATTAATCCTGAGATTGCAAGCCAAAAATCTCTGATTTTCCGTACTTATGTTCCCTGTCCCGACTAAAGTTTTTTTTCGTCCTTTCCATTTGAAATATCGCATTGCTGCCCACGGCAGCTGTTATCCCTTCTGGGGCCTCAACCTTCAAGTCCCAGCTTTGGAAAAATATATTTTGCAATAATAACCCAAATGGCTATTACCAGAATAAGCCATATTATCGTATTCATTTTGTTCCTTTGTTATTAAAATTAAAAATTCACGCCGGAAAGTCTGTGTTCAGGAGAAATTACAAATAAGCATTCACCCGGTTATGGGCAATGGGTAAAAACAAATTCACCGGGACGGCGAGCAAGATGCCGAACTGAAAAAGTCTGGCTCATAAGCATTGAAGACCGTGGAGGCTTATTCATTGCCACCTGAAGCCACCCGGAAACAGCTTTCCCGGGCATTCTGGTCTACTATCGTTTCTGGATGCAGGGTCTCTATATACCAATGGTATTATATCCCGAGTCTACGTAAAGGATATCTCCGGTCGTGCCGGAAGAAAGATCCGATGCGAGAAAAAGAGCGGCTTTACCCACGTCTTCCTGATCCACGTTTCTTTTGAGGGGAGCTTTTTCTTCAATTGTGCTCAGAATTGTTTTGAAGCCGTTTATCCCGGATGCTGCCAGGGTTTTAATGGGCCCGGCGCTGATGGCGTTGATCCGGATCCCTTTTGAACCAAGGTCCATTGCCAGATAACGTACTGACGCTTCCAGGGCGGCCTTGGCCACGCCCATTACATTGTAATTGGTAATATATTTTTGAGAACCGTAATATGTCATGGTCATGACAGAAGCATTCTTTGAAAAAAGCGGTTCAAAAGCCTGGCAGATTGCGGTCAGGGAGTAGGCGGACACATCAAGTGCCAGATTGAATCCTGCTCTTGAGGTGTCAATAAATCGTCCCTGAAGGTCATCCCTATTGGCAAAGGCGACAGAATGAACCAGAATGTCCACCTGACCCCACTCTTTTTTTACCAGTTCCGCGGCGGATTTTATCTGATCGTCCAGGCTTACATTACAGTCAAAAATAAAATCGCCGCCAAATTCCTGACTGATGGGTTCAACCCTCTTTTTCAGAGACTCACCCACATAGCTGAATGCAAGAGAAGCTCCGTTTTTTTTAAAAACATCGGCCACACCATAGGCAATACTTTTGTTGTTGGCCACACCGAAAATAAGAGCTTTCTTATCTTTTAATAGCATTAGATTCCTCCCTGAAGAAGTTCTTTACCGGTTAAGAGTCTGTAGGCCAGCAGGTACTTGTTTTTGGTTTCTTCTATGATCTCCCCGGGCAGGTCTGGAGGAGGAGCTTTTTTGTCCCAATCCGTGGTTTCCAGCCAATCCCTTAAGTACTGTTTGTCAAAGCTTGGCTGTCCCTTGCCCGCCTCGTACCTGTCAGCCGGCCAAAATCTGGAGGAATCCGGAGTAAGAACCTCGTCAATGAGCATAAGCTTGCCGTTTATCTCACCAAATTCAAACTTGGTGTCGGCTACGATGATCCCTTTTTGCGCAGCGTACTCACTGGCCTTTCTGTAAATGGCAAGGGACAGCTCCTCCACTTTTTTGGCCAGGACGTTTCCAATACGCAAACGTGCTTCGCTAACGGTAATATTTTCATCATGATCACCCACATCAGCCTTGGTGGACGGCGTAAAAAGAGGCTGTTCAAGTTTTTGTGATTCAACAAGGCCAGACGGAAGTTGGTAACCGCATACCCGGCCACTTTTTTTATAATCTTTCCATCCTGAACCGGTAATATATCCCCTGATAATGCATTCAATGGGAAGTGGGACGGCTTTCTTTACCAGAACAGACCTTCCCTCAAGTTCATCCCTGTAAGGACTGAGATTGGCTGGAAATTCATTTACATCGGAACTTAACAGATGATTATCAATGATATCCCGAAACATATCCATCCAGAAAAGGGTTATTTGATTTAAAACCACACCCTTATACGGAATCGGCTCTTTCATGATAACATCAAAGGCACTCATGCGATCCGTGGTTACAATGAGCAGGCTATCCGCATCGATTTCATAAATATCGCGAACCTTACCTCTGGAAAAAAGAGGATACTCACTTATGCTTGTTTTGGATACTATTTTCATGGTTATTAATCTCCATTGTTGAGTTACATATGCTTCCGAGGGCACCTTTATCTTTAACCATAAACACCTGCGTAAACCCAAAGAAAATACTGCTCACTTCTTATCAAGCCGTTGTTCAACGCTTCTGGCATGGGCTTCCAAACCCTCAAGTCTGGCCATGCGTGCGATTTTGGAACCATGTTTGTCCAGGTACTTTTTATTGGTTGAAAGTATGTTGATATTTTTCTGAAAAGCGCTCACTGAAAGGGCCTGGGAAAACCTGGCAGTGGTCAGGGTGGGCAGGACATGATTAGGCCCGGCAAAATAATCCCCCACCGGTTCGGGAGTATTTTCACCGATAAAAACAGCTCCGGCATTTCTGATCATGCCCAGACAGGACCATGGATCATCAATGCACAACTCAAAGTGCTCAGGGGCTATGAAATTGGAGAGCTCAAATCCCTTTTCCAGGTCCGGCACCAGAAAGGATCCTCCCCAATCCTTAAGGGCCTTGCGGGCAATATCACCCCTGGGCAAAAGATCTGTCTGTTTCTTAAGCTCTTCCTGAGTATCTGTTATCAGTTTTTCTTCCGTGGTTATGAGGTAAGTGCCGGCCAGGGGATCGTGTTCCGCCTGGGAAAGTATATCCATGGCGATGTAGTCCGGCCTGCCGGTATGATCAGCCAGAACAGCAACTTCACTGGGACCCGCAATCATATCGATCCCTACCTGACCTACCAGCATCTTTTTGGCCATTGTCACGAAAATATTGCCCGGACCGGCAATTATATCGACCTGATTAATGGTTTCCGTGCCGTAAGCCAGAGCTGCGACAGCCCAGGCTGAACCGCACAGACATATTTCGTCTATGCCAAGGATATGAGCCGTGGCCAGGAGATATGGATTAAGGGTTTTGTCTTTTCTGGGCGGAGATACCACGCATATGGAATTTACGCCGGCCACCTGGGCAGGAATGGCGTTCATGAGCAAACTGGAAATAAGTGGCGTCTCGCCTCCTTGTCCGCCTGGCACATAAAGCCCGGCCCTGGAAACCGGAGCAACCATCTGACCCATTATGGATCCGTCGGGATCAGGGATAAACCATGAATTCTGGTTTTGACGCTGATGAAAGATCCTGATTCTGTCGGCTGCCTCCTGAATTATACCCAGATCATCCTTATCAATATCTGAAAGGGAATCCTTGATCAATTTTGGGTCAAGAAGAATGTTTTCAGCTTCAAAATTCTTGCAGTCGAATTTTCTGGTGTACTCAACAATAGCCCGGTCGCCTTTTTTCTTAACCTTCTGAAGAATTTCCCGGACCGGACCTTCTACGGAAGGGTCAGACTCCATTCTGCCCAAAAGCCACGATTTAATGTGCGGCCAGTCATTTCTGGAAGAGTATTGAAAATTTTTACCAAACATGCATACTCCGGACAATTTTCTTAAAAAGATAAAGGATCAAAAGGTGCGCTTAAGCTGGAAACCTAGGATGGATCAAAATATTTATCAAGAAAAAGGCGCATATTTAACAATATTTTTGCCGGGCAGGCAGGCTGATAGAAGTGCTAATTTAGCTCGTCCTTTACCAAGATAATGTTTTTTCCAAGGATATCCGGCATAAAAGAAGAAATACTCACAGGCTTGACACCAAGCCGGTTTTGATAAATCGCCTTGTAGGTAAAGACTTTTTCAACATAATCCCTGGTTTCAAAAAACGGAATATTCTCCACCCAGATATCAGTTGGAATACTTCCTTCATCCGGCAGCCATGTCCTGACTCTTTGCACTCCCGCATTGTAAGCCGCAGTAGCCAGAACAGGATTGGCCTGAAGTTCATCCAGACGTTTTTTGAGATAAAATGTTCCGAAGCGAATATTTGTTTCCGGACTGAGAAGTACATTTGAACTCCGGAAGTTCTCCCCCATGCTGGAGGCAATCAGCCTGCCGGTCGCCGGCATTATCTGCATTATCCCCAGTGCACCTGCCGGAGAGCCCACATCCGCCATAAACATACTTTCCTGCCTGGCCAATGCAAACACCCAGGCTGGATCAAGATCTCTGGCCGTGGAGTAATTATTGATTAACTCAGAGTAGGTGATCGGAAATCTTACAATCAAATCATTAAATTCCCGGGCATCGGCTGCTGCGACGATCGCCCGGTCGTGCCAGCCCCTGTCATGGGCCAGCAGGGCTGCGGCCTTGATCTCCCGGGTAGTCTTACCCGACAGGGCAAAATTCCATTCCCTGCGAGCTTCAAGCATACGTTCCAGATGAAACAACTCCAGGGCTCTCAATATTCCCGGATCGTTTTTTACAGTCAGGATGTCGGGTCCCAGGGATGAAATAGCCCTGTGTTCGAATAGATAGGACTGATTCATCCTGTCAGCTGCCAGCAGTGAAAAGTAGTTTTGTCTGCCAATTATACTCTGGTAAACAGCTTTTGCCTCATGGACCAGACCGATTTCTTCAAGAACCCTGCCCCTCCAGTATGTCCAGCGGGGAGAATTTTTTTGTAAATCATCCAATTTTTCCAGAGCTGACAAGGCTTCTTGCCAGTCCTGCAGGTAAAGGGCTTTCCTTACATGCCACTCCCTGACACTTGAAGTAACGGTATCAACTGAAAGACTGTTAATGTAATCAATAGCTTCCGGGTGATTTCTCAGGGCCAGGTAAAGAGCCAGTTCCTGTTTTACCGGAGCTGTGTTCAAGGATTCAGGATTTAATTTTCCTTCCAGTTTTTTCCATTGCTTAAGTGCTTTTTGAGTATCTTCTCTGATCAGCCTGCCCATTCCCTGAACAAGGATTTTTTCCTGGACAGGATGACTTTTTCCCGACCAGTTGATTTCCAGGATACGCGAAGGCCTGCTCAAAACGTCCAGCCAGAGATCGAGCCAGTCTTGCTCCTCAACCGGCAAATAATTTCTTAAATACCTGGCAAGCGTTATCTGTCCTTGTGCAATAGCCAGTTCAATTCTCTGCCAGCCCATTTCGGTGGTCAGCAGCCCCCTGCTTCTCCAACCGTCAAAAACGGGATTGCACTCCTTTGGTCTGGACCTGCCGGACAGCCAGAGCTTTCCTGCCTCTTCCCAAGCCTGGGCAGTCCTGCCTGTCTCCATAAGGGCTCTGGCATATGAACATTGCAGAACCTCGGAGGAAGGATTTTGGTAATCCCTGATCAGTCTTTCCCATTGATCGTTTTCAGCCAGGTATTGCAACCACCTTTGTCTAAGATTATTCGCCAGGGGAGTTGTATTATATTCGTTCAAAAACCAGAGAATTCTCTCTTCCTGTTGAAGAGAGATATTATTGCAGATTTGTTGGTAAATAAGATATGGATAGAGGGGATAGCCTTTGAGTTTTGAAAGAAGCTGATTATATTCTATTAGTCGGTTATTTTTCAGAGCTTTTTCAGCAGCCAGAAAATCCTGCCTTTGCTGCTCCAAACCTGCTGAGACGGGGCTGGAAAAAGTAATTATCAACAAAGTAACTGACAGGATAAAAATAAACCAGGTTCTGCTTTGCATTCTAATGCTCCTGTGATTATCGGTTGATAATCTAAAAATTTTTATGCCATAAAGGCTATTGAAAGGCAAGGAAAATGCCGGTGAATTCATCTTAGTTCAGAAGGAGAAAAGGATGATCGTAAAAAAAACCATCCTGGTAATGACAATCAATTTGTTAATTATCGCACTATGCTCGGGAGGTATCATGAATCACGGAATTCTTGAAGCCGGACAGGAAATCAGTCTTCCTGATCCCGCCGAAGAGGGAAAAATGTCCGTTGAAAAGGCCATTTCTCAACGAAGATCAACCAGAAACTTCAGCGATGACCCCCTCACCCTGGATCTTGTATCGCAGATCTTATGGTCAGCACAGGGTATAACGGAAAAGCGGCAAAACTTCCGGACAGCTCCTTCAGCCGGGGCTACATTTCCGCTGGAAATTTTTCTGGTATCAGGCAAAATTGAAGGACTGAAACCGGGAGTTTACAGGTATCTCCCCCTCAACCATTCCCTGTCCAAAATCATGAATGGCGATCAAAGACATGCTCTTTACGCCGGGGCGTTGCACCAGTCTGCAATAATAAACGCTCCTGCTTCTGTAATCATCGGAGGCGTTTTTGAAAGAACAACAAACAGATATGGTGCCAGGGGTGAGCAATATGTTTACATGGAAGTCGGACATGCCGGACAAAATATCCATCTTCAGGCTGAAGCCCTGGGTTTGGGTACCGTGGTCATTGGAGCTTTTGATGACTCCAGAGTTCAGCAGGCATTGAATCTACCCCTGAAAGTAATACCCATCAGTATCATGCCTTTTGGAAAATAACTTTCAGGCGCCGAAAACCCGGGATAATATCTGTGGCTTCAACCTTTCAGATCATCTCCGAAAATGAATTGCCAGCCAGATGCAGGTCTCTTCAGGGGATGTCCATTCCACCCTGTGTCTGATACGGGCGGGAAAATGAATATAATCACCGGCCTTCAGTAACCTGGGATCATTCTCACCCTCAATCAGTATGCCGGCCCGGCCCTTTAAAAGGACCACCCATTCATCCAGGTCCTGGTCATACCACTGTCCTTCAGGAGTCGCCTGTCCATTGGAAATAATTCTTTCGATCCTTACTCCCCTTGATTCCAAAATTTTTTTCAAGATTTCATTCGGACCGGCTGCCGGAATGTCCTGGAAAATATTCCCGCGGGAAAATGATTGACAGATAACCACAGTACAACCTTTATCCTTCAATATATATGTTTTAAAGTATTTAAACTTCCATTTTATGTGCGGAATACCTATTCCGGATCCACGGGCTTTCTCATCTTTTTTATCCGGCTCTGCCGGGCCTTTTGAGTCAACCGTTTCTGTCTGGCCGCCTTGGAAGGGCGGGTTGGTTTACGCGGCTTTTGTTCAGTGATAACGCTTTGAATAAGTTCACGGAGTCTTTTCAAGGCCTCTTCCCTGTTTTTTTGCTGTGACCTGCTTCTGCCGCACTTGATCACAATCACGCCTTCAGTGGTGATGCGTCTGTCACTCAAGCCAAGAAGCCTTTCTTTATACAGCTCGGGCAGGGATGAGGATCTTATGTCAAAAAAAAGATGGATGGCTGAAGAGACTTTATTTACATTTTGTCCTCCCGGGCCCTGGGCCCGGACAGCCTGCAACTCTATATCCGATTCTTTAATAAAGATGTCATTGGTAATTTGCATTTTAACAACTTTCCGGCAATAAAAAATCCAGAAGCGCTCCACTCTGGCGGCACGGGACCATACCGACAAACAACTTGAAATACCTATGCTTATAGATTGCTTCGCTTTGTTCGCCCCGCTGTGCCGGCGAGATTGCCGCGCTCGAAGACTCGCTCGCAATGACATTTGATAGTCACAGCCCGGGTTACTCTTCACCTGTCATTGCGAGAGCTTGAACCCCTGCATCTGTCAGAAAATCTCGAAGTCACAACCCGGGTTACTCTTCACCTGTCATTGCGAGGGAGCGAAGCGACAGAAGCAATCTGTACGGCAAAAAATATAATATCCTGGATTAATTATCAATACGCTTCAAGTACTTAAGGTTTCCGGCAAAAAAATCCCTGGCAGCTTTTTGATAAATCCGGCACCAGCTTGAAATTATGTTTAATACACGGTGCTTCCATGATCTTCAATTCAAGTGGGTGCCGAAGCAGTATGGCAGCAATCCGAAGTTTTCCAACAACTTGCTGATGGAAAGGCATTACCAACAGGCCTGTAAGATTTATTTGCTGCTATAACCGGACTCGCTGTTTTCTAAAGAATACCGGAAAAAGGTCTGTTGTTGATATTGGGAGCCCGGCCCTGCTGCCTTTTTTCTACATTTCCGTCCCGGTCGACTGTTATGACTTCTTTCCCAACTGACTCATTTGTAACAAATGTGGCCAGGTTTGTGGAATCGGAAAGCCCGAAGATAACAGGAGAAGCCATTTCATAGAGTTTGAATCCATCGACTTCCCGGATCAACGTCAGGGAAGTGACAGCCTGGTCCTGAAATATTTGTCCACCGCGAATAGATCTGACCTGGCGGTTGAAACTAAAGTATATGGAACATTTTCCGTCATAATCCACTATACGCTGGATCGTCGGACGGATTCGAATGGATTCCAGAAAACGGAAGTCATCGGACAGGGCGCTGTCCAGGGCTGTCATATTGCCTGCAAAATCCCTTGAAACAAGTTGCATAAAGCCGGAGCGGTCTTTTGTGGCATAACGTTTGATAAGTTCTTCAAACACCAGTCCGGCTTCTGATCGCTCTTCAACGGCGTCACTCGAAAAACTCCAAAACTGAGCAGAAGATATGCTGCTCACAAAAAACAGACCCAGCAGGAAGGCCGCGGCTCTATAAAATCTGGGTGAAGACCTTATGACATGCATTGTTATTTTCCTTTACTAAACATTACTCCCATGGAGAAAAGCACAAAATTTTCCTTATAGTTTCTGTCTGAAGTACTGAATCTATATCTGTTATGTCCGAGCTCAGCCTGGATCTTGCCCCCTGAAAGAAAGCCGGGACGCTTCTCCATCAGCAGGGCCAGCCTGGCTTCATCCGAGTTATCCCTGTCGGGGATATTGCTTCTGGTTGACCTGCTTTCCAGGTTAAATCCCAGAGTCATGTCGTTTCTAATCAGCGCTCTGAGATCAAAACGGGCTGTACTTGTCCTAACAGGACTCCCCGTCCAGTGATCTTCCACTTCATGATGTTCCAGGGTAAGATGGGGCAGTAAATGAATGCTCTCGTCCATGATAAGATGGCTTGAGTCAGTCACAAGCCTGTAAAGATAATCTTCTCTGGTAAACCCTGGACCTGGTCTTTTGTGTTCGTTTATAAGTACTTCCACCTCACCCCGGACGGAAATACTCTTGAACCGGTCTCCCAGGCTGAAAGTAAGACGGTCGGTAACGGTATCCCAGCGATGAGGAGATTCGGTTGAAACAATTCTTCTGCGCACACCGTATGAAAAACTCAAACTCTGACGGTTAAACAGGCCATGGGCTATAATTCCGACTTCAGGAACCAGGGTTCTGGTGGTGGCTTCAAACTGATTTTCCAGATTGTTTCTGTACCAGTCATTTCCGGCGTACAGGCTCCAGGTTCGGTTGAGTCTGTAGTCACCGCGGGTGAAAATACCATGCTGATCAATTATTGCTCCGCCCCCCATGGTTATAAAATTAGGGGTTACATGCTCGCTGCGGGCATGAAGATTCAACCTGCCCAGATTTGCATGAGCATTTACCCTGTTGGCGGTACCTGTGATGTTCTCGTTGTTGCGATCAGCAAACTGTCTTCTTGTGGGAGCGTAAGAATGCTCCCCTGTCAGGTGAAGTGCAGGATGTCTGTATTCCCAGTCCAGGGAAGGCAGGATCTGGCTGTAAGTGGTCTCTGTGGTGCGTTTTGGATCATTCTCCCTATCCCAGGCTGTAACCAGGTTCAGCCCTACCCGATAGTTATCCTCGCCGGTCTGTATACGAGCCCCTATCACCTGTCTGTCAACGGGTACTTCTTCTTTTTGACTGAAAAGATGTTCCCATTGTGAGTGGAATGATCCGCCCACCAGCCTGATATATTTATGTTCACCACGGGTATTCTGATATCCTAATCCCTTAACACCCCTGTTTAAAGAATAATGGGAGAGATGGGCATGGTAATCCCCAAGAGTGATGTGATTGCTATCATCTGAAGCTATATACTGTAAATACATAACAGAAGCATTCTCCGGGTCATATTGTCTTGAACGGGTGAAGCGTACATTCGAAACAAACCCCGTATTCCACCGATCTCCAATACTGCCGATTGTTCTTAATTCCATATCACTCATCATATGACTTCCCTCTTCCATGAAACCAAATTGCTTACCCGGCCCCCCGATGCCGTGATGCTCGTATAAGGTGCGGGTAGTCAGCATTACATCAGACTCTTTTAAAATGACGGAGTCAGATTCTGCAAGATCTTCTGCCAGGAAATCATTACATGCCAGGATACAGCAGACAAAAATAATAAAGATGAAGTATTGTGATCTTATTATATAATAAAACTTCATACAAATATAAAACTCATGATATTTCTGTTAATTGATGAAACATAAAAAACTCTTTTAACCACACAATGACGATGCGGAAATCATGATTGCACCAAACATATTAAGAAATCATGTTCAGCATATCAGGTTCAGGGAACGATAAAAGCATTTTAAAAAGCTTATCTTCGATATGACTCACGTCTGAGAGGTTATTCTTTTACAACGTTAAAGCACTGGAATGCAGTAAAAAAGCGTAGCAATAGAATGATACGTCATTTTGATTGAATGACTTATCCGGGATTAAAGATCCAAGGTAGCAAGAAAAGAAAATCCGGTATTAGAAAATCCGGTTGATGTGGCGGAGAGGGATAAGGAGCGATCAAACAATTAAAGAATGGTACTATTTTCAGTTCTGGTGCAAGTGGTTTATGATGTTGCGTGGATAACATGACCCATGCAACTTGCTCTTTCTACAAGACGAGTGCAGTTTGGATGAAACCGTTGATCGAGCCGACAGCCGGCACGAATCCGATGAGATGCAGGGAAAAGGGAGTTTTGTGGCTTTGGAGGAAATTCATAAAATTATAATTTTATGATGCCTGCAAAAAAAAACGCTTCCTGGTTACCAGAAAGCGTTTTTCTCTATATGCTATAGGCAACCCGGCTGTCTCAAACTAGATCCGTGGCTTTCCGTCCCATGGTCGCCCATGGTTTGGCTTTTTCTTTTCAGGAACTGGTTTTCCGCGATTACTGCTGCATTGTCAAACAATAAAACAAGAAAACTTTTCAGCAATCTGAACTGAACATAGCTAATGGTGCGTATACATACAGGATAATGCTGAGATACAAAATTACAGCCCGGCGTGATGTTTTTGATGCCAGTTCCAGGCAGTTCGGATAATGGTCTCCAGATCATTCATCTTAGGATTCCAGCCAAGAATTTTAGCAGCCTTGAGGGAAACAGCCACCAGAGCAGGAGGATCTCCCGGACGCCTGTCTGTTTTTTTTACGGGAACCTTGACCGCACCCACCCTTTCAACCATATCTACCACTTGTCTGACGCTATGCCCGTGCCCGGTGCCCAGGTTGAAAAAATCGCTTCTGTTTTCACTTTGCATGTATTCCAGGGCCAGAATATGTGCTCTGGCCAGGTCGGTTACATGGATATAGTCTCGAATGGCTGTTCCGTCCAAAGTAGGATAATCTTCTCCAAATATGCTCAGGCTCTCTCTCCGGTTCATGGCCGCCATAATTGTCAGAGGTATAAGATGGGTTTCAGGATCATGATCTTCACCTGTCAGTCCTTCAGGGTCGGCCCCTGCCGCGTTAAAATAACGCAGACATATGTTTTTGATTCCATAAGCGGCATCAAAGTCATTTAAAATCTGCTCAATCATAAGCTTGCTGCGTCCATACGGATTGACTGGATTCTGGGGATGATTGTCGGGTATGGGTATCTCCTTAGGCTCCCCGTATGTTGCGCAGGTGCTGGAGAAGACAATGCTTCGGCAACCATGTTTTTTCATGGCCTCAAGAAGTGTCAGGGTTCCGGCAACATTGTTCCTGTAATATCTGGCAGGATGGATCACGGATTCCCCGACATAGGCGAAGGCTGCAAAATGAATAACCGCGGCAGGTCTGTAACGGGTGAAAACCTGGGCCAGAGTTTCAGGATCACTGATATCCCCCTTGACTAATGGTCCCCATTTAACAACCCATTCATGGCCGTATATCATGTTGTCCAGGGTAACGGGAGTGTAGCCTGAAGAGATCAGCTCCTTGCATGTATGGCTGCCGATATATCCTGCCCCGCCTGTAACAAGAATATTTTTGCTCATAATTCTTTCTCGCCTGATTTGAGTTAAAGAGCCTTTCTAACCTGACAATTACCTACAAGCAACTTGAAGCGTATAGGCAATAATTCAGCATATCATATTTTTACCATACGGATTGCTTCTGTCGCTTCGCTCCCTCGCAATGACAGGTGAGGCGTAACCAGGACCGTGACTATAAGGTGTCATTGCGAGCGAGTCTTCTTGTCTTGTTGAAATACACGAATTGTGGGCGAAACCATTCAACCGGGGAGAGCGTGGCAATCTCACTGGCACAGAGGGTTGCGAACAAAGCAAAGCAATCGATAAAGCATAGGTCATTTCAAGTTACTTGTCGGTTTGGTCCCGGGCTGCCCGAGTGGAGCGCTTCTAAGTTTTCTTATCATTACCTGTAATTTTACAGCATCAGGAAAAATCAACGTCCGGTTATTTTAATTTCAACTTCACCCGGAGAATAACCTTTAAGCTCTGAAAGCATCCCAAGAATGGATTTGCTGATTACCCTCTCCACAAAGGGATTCATTCCCAGAGGGATGCCGTTAACCTTGATATCCAGACCGGCACCTCTGGCCAGGCAATCTCCCGGGGCTGCAATGCCTGAGACAATTTTAGCGGCCAGATCCGCACATGCCTCATACCCGCATGAACCACAGTCAAGACCCGGAAGCATAAAACCTTTATTCAGCAGGAGATCGGCCAGTTCTTCCACATTATTGAGATGGGGAAGATAGTCCGTGCCGACCTTTCCCCAGGTAGCCAGTGCCAGACCATTATCAAGCTCTGCTGCATCTTCGGGTTGCTTCAGGATAAGCACCCTGGGGAGCCAGCCGAGGGTCTTGCCTCCTTCAACCAGCAAAACGTCTCCGGACATGAGAGGCAGAAGGTCAGGCAGATATTTTTTTTCAGACCAGTAAAACAGTGTTTCACTTTCTGTAAATCCTGCCAGATCAAACGCCTCACTGCCGATTTTGTCTGTGTCGGTATCTTGTCTGTCAAAGTTATGATGGCAAAACTTGGCGGCGGATACTTTTATATCTCTTTTCTTCAACTCCCTGATTAAATCCAGCATGAGTTTGGTTTTACCGCTTTTTTTAAAACCGACTAATGATAAGGCTCTATTCATTCCAGCTCCTGATTCATAGTTTTGACATTTGTTAAGGGTTGGACTAACAAGATTTTGTTTTACAGGCCGATTCGCCGGGCTCAATCGGGCTCTACTATTATTGGCTCCGCCTGTCCAGCAAAGTGCTTTTGGTTTGGGGGTTATGGTTGCGAAATAACAATCAATACCTTCATGATGAAGCAGAGGTCGTTTTGATTTTTCTGCAAATAACCATGGATCGTCTTGAGTGCATTTCTGAATAGGCTGAATCCGGATCATTGAAGTTTTCTGCCTTATCTGCAAAACTTTTCCGGAATAAGCTTGATTTCATAAACATTATTTCTTTATTTATAACTATAAACTTAACAACTATAATGACCAAGATAAATCGGATCAAGGGATTTTCCGATCTTTTTCCTCCTGAAATTACGGCATATGTTTTTATGGAGGAGACTGCCAGGGAAATATTTTCCAGATATGGCTACCAGGAAATCAGGATACCCATCCTGGAACAGACTGAACTTTTCACCCGTTCAATCGGCCAGGAAACGGATGTTGTCCAGAAAGAGATGTATACCTTCCCGGACCGCAAGGGCAGAAGTCTGACTCTTCGGCCTGAGGCTACAGCCGGTGTTGTCAGAGCCTATATTGAAAGCCCCTCTTCAAGTCTGGATGCTGTAAACAAGATGTTCACCTTTGGCCCCATGTTCAGGTATGAACGTCCGCAAAAGGGGCGTATGCGTCAATTTCACCAGGTGAACGTTGAAATACTCGGAGAGGATTCACCGTGGTCTGACGCTGAAGTTATAATCATGCTCTGGACTTATCTCCAAAGACTCGGCCTTAAAAAACTTGACCTGGAGATCAACTCCCTTGGCTGCTCCCAGTGCCGGCCTGCTTTTCACCTGGCCCTCAAGAACTTTTTTAAAACCCTTGACCAGAAAGGCTTATGCTCTGATTGCCTGCGAAGAGCCGATGCCAATCCTCTCCGCGTCCTTGACTGCAAAGTACCCGGCTGCAGGGAAATGATCAGGCATGCCCCTAAGATTAATCAACACCTCTGTAGTCATTGCGAGGATCACTTTGAAAAAGTCATTAACGTTCTCAGCGCGTCAGGCTTAAAATACCAACTTAATCCAAATCTTGTACGGGGGCTTGATTATTATCAGAGAACAACTTTTGAAGTCATATCGCATGACATCGGCTCCCAGAATTCAGTTGCCGGAGGTGGTCGCTATGACGGACTGAGCAAGGCTCTTGGAGGTCCCGATGTCCCGGGAATAGGATTCGCCTGTGGAATGGAAAGACTTGCCCTGCTTCTTAACGGAATAAACGAAAGACCAAAAGATTTTTACCTGGCTGTTTTGCATGAAGAGGCCATGGACAAGGCCTTGTTACTGGCCCAACGACTGCGGGAAAAGGGGTTTTTTGGAGTGATGGGTTTCCGGGTAAAAAGCGTCAAGGCACACCTCAGGCAAGCTAACAAGCTGGGAGTCAAAACCTGCCTGCTTCTTGGACCTGACGAGCTTGGCAGGGGAGAAATCCAGGTCAAGGATATGGCCACGGGTGTACAGCGGGCAGTAAGCCAGGAAGAAGTGGAGCAGGCATTGGGTTTGAATATCAAAGGAAAAAACAACAATTACTTATCAGGGCGGTAAAATGACGCTTGCCTTGCCCCAAAAAGATAAGGCTCTCATTGCATTAAGTATGAAATACAATACCTTGAACTTTTTAGCATCTAGCCGGGAAGATTGTAGAACATTTTGTTATTAAAGGCTTTTACATTTAAGGAACGATAAATGCGAGAAACAAAAAACGAATTGCAGGTAAAGCCTCTGGGATGGTGGATCAGAAGTCATTATTGTGATGAACTTGGAGTGGAAGATGTTGACCAGCAGGTTTGTCTCATGGGTTGGGTCCAGTACAGGCGTGATCACGGCGGCCTGATCTTTATCGACCTTCGGGACAGAAAAGGTCTTACTCAGGTGGTTTTTACTCCTGAGTTCAATGCTCAGGCCCTGGAGGAAGCTCATGGTCTCCGTGCGGAATTTGTATTGGCTGTGAAGGGAGTTGTCCGGGAAAGGCCGGGGGACATGGTCAACCCAAATCTCAAGACAGGGGAGATAGAGGTGGCGGTTACTGAATTCAGACTTCTCAACCGTGCCAAAACTCCTCCCTTTATTATTGAAGACCGGGTGGATGCAGCTGAAAGCCTGCGTCTGAAGTATCGATATCTGGATCTTAGAAGGCCATTCATGTCGGAAAATATTGTTTTCCGGAGCCGGGCGGTACAGGCTGTGCGGGAATTTCTGCACGAAAATGAATTCATTGAGATTGAAACCCCCATTTTAACCAAGAGTACGCCTGAGGGGGCCAGGGATTTTCTGGTTCCCAGCCGTTTAAATCAGGGTCAGTTTTATGCCCTTCCCCAATCACCTCAGCTTTTCAAGCAGCTGCTTATGTGTTCGGGCTTGGATCGTTATTATCAGGTGGTGAAGTGCTTTCGGGATGAAGATTTAAGGTCCGACAGGCAACCTGAATTCACCCAGGTGGATATTGAAATGTCCTTTGCCGATGAAGAAGCTGTAATGTCCATGGCTGAAAAAATGATATCCGAACTGTTTAAAAAAACCCTGGACGTATACATGGAAACTCCGTTTACCAGGATAAGCTATGCCCAGGCAGTCGCTGAATACGGACTGGACAGGCCTGATATTCGTTTTGATCTTAAGCTTCGGGATGTCACACATATTGTGAAGGGGTCTGAGTTCCGCCTTTTCGCTGAAGCCGACTTGATCAAGGCACTGGTTGTCCCCGGCGGAAGCATACTTTCACGCAAGGATATTGATGATTTTACCGATTTTGTAAAGATTTACGGGGCCAGGGGACTTGCCTGGATCAAGATCAAAGAAAACGAATGGCAGTCGCCCATCGCCAAGTTTTTGAGCGAGCTTGAACGTTCCACTTTAAGCGTTGAACTCGACCTGCAGGTGGGAGATATTGTTTTTTTTCAGGCTGGGAAACCGGATATGGTTAATACTGCCCTGGGCTCCTTAAGGGTTAAACTGGGAGAGCGGTTTGACCTGATCCCCAAGGATGTATTTGCCCCGGTCTGGGTTACTGATTTTCCTTTATTGGAATGGGACGAGGAAGAAAAAAGATGGGTGGCCAGACACCATCCCTTCACCTCTCCCCGGGACGGACATTTTGAATTGCTTGAAACTGATCCTGGTCAGGCTCTGGCCAGAGCGTATGACCTTGTTTTAAACGGCAACGAGATAGGAGGAGGTTCCATACGCATACACAACAGCCTGGAGCAGCAGAAAATGTTTGAAGCTCTGGGAATCATCGAAAGCGAAGCCAAAAGTAAATTCGGCTTTCTGCTGCAGGCCCTTGAGTATGGAGCCCCGCCTCACGGAGGGATTGCATTTGGTCTGGACAGGCTTATCATGCTTATGACTAAAACTGCCTCCATTAGAGATGTTATTGCCTTTCCCAAGACACAGAAGGCAGCATGCGTCATGACCGAAGCCCCTTCAGGGGTTTCCCCCCGGCAATTGCGTGAACTTGGCCTCAAGCTCCGGGAAAAACCGGCTGAAGGTTAAAGATGTCCAGAAAACTGGTAACTTATCCTGAAGAAATATTAAGCCGGAAGGCAGTTCCTGTTGATGTCATTGACGACGCTATCCGGGAACTGGTCCGGGATATGGCTGAAATAATGTATGAGAACAGAGGCATTGGTCTTGCCGCACCCCAGGTCGGAGAAGGCCTCAGGGTAATTATAGTCGATCTTAGCGGACCGGAAAAAAGAGAAAATCTCATGGTGCTGGTCAATCCGGAAATTACCGACTTCCAGGGTGAGTGTGATAGTGAGGAAGGCTGCCTCAGCGTCACAGGGTATCAATCCGTGGTAAAAAGGGCTGAGAAAATCCAGGTCCGGGCCCTGGATCTGGATGGCAATGAAGTGTTTCTGGATGCTGAAAATCTTTTATCCACCTGTCTGCAACACGAAATTGACCATCTTGACGGGGTGTTGTTTATTGACCGCATAAGCAGGCTCAAGCGAAAGTTTTATGACAAGAGGCTTGCAAGATGGCTCAGCAAAAAAGACTAGTTTTTATGGGCACTCCTGATTTTGCCCGGATCATTCTTGAACATGTACTTGAGTGGTCGGGGGGCAAGGTAGTGGCGGTATATACCCAGCCTGACAGACCTCACGGCCGGGGACGAAAACTGAAGGCTTCACCTGTCAAACTGCTGGCCCGGAAAAAAAAACTCCCACTGCTTCAGCCGGCAGATTTTAAGAGTAATCACCGGATAGATGAGCTTGCAGGTTTCAGACCTGATTATCTTCTGGTGGCAGCTTATGGACTTATTCTGCCGGAGAAGGTTTTATCCATACCTTCAAAAATGCCCATAAATGTCCATGCATCCCTGTTGCCCAGATACAGGGGCGCGGCCCCCATCCAGAGGGCGCTGACAAACGGAGAAGCAGTCACCGGCATAAGCATCATGCTTATGACCAGAGGTTTGGACAGTGGCCCGGTCATTTTGCAGAGAGCCATGCAAGTTGACATGTCGGACACGGCTGACAAGCTTCATGATGATCTGGCCCATATGGGC
This sequence comes from Desulfonatronovibrio sp., assembly GCA_007121655.1. Classification (GTDB taxonomy): domain Bacteria; phylum Desulfobacterota; class Desulfovibrionia; order Desulfovibrionales; family Desulfonatronovibrionaceae; genus Desulfonatronovibrio. The sequence continues at coordinate 20,510 of SKKD01000025.1, forward strand.
GCAGAATTGCTTGTTGAAGCTCTGGAAGGACTGGAAAATGAAACCCTTGAACCTGTCAGCCAGGATGAGACTCAGGCAACCTACGCGCCCAGGCTTACCAAACAGGAGGGACTCATCAACTGGAATCAGCCGGCCGAAAAAATTCATAACCTGATCAGAGGCTTCTTTTCCTGGCCGGGTTCTTACTTTGAATGGATTGATCCGGGAGGCAGACAGATCAGATTGCAGGTTTTTCCGGGAAAGGTTGGTCCGGACAAACCAGCGGGCATTCCGGCCGGAACCGTCATGGGAACAAAGGACGGATTTTTACAGATTGCCTGCAAAGATAAACTATACCTTGTTCCAAGAGTGAAACCGGGCAGCAGCCGGGAGATGGACGCCAGAAGTTTTGAATGCGGTTTTCTCAGTAAGTGTGTGGAGTAGAAGATCTCAGTGTTAAAAACCGTCCGCTTACAGACAACTTATCACTTTCAGGTTATAAAAGCCTTTGCAACATTACCTGGATTAGTACTCAATGCCACAGCAAAAAGAAACATTTCTGGAAAAGGAGATTGAGTCTTCTTTTTTGGCCAGGAAAAGACTTTTCATTGGTCTTATATCCATCACTTCCATCTTTGTATGCCTGATCCTTTTGCTGGTCTGGCTGATTCCCTTTATCGGACTTAGAAATATCCATCCTGTCGCCCCCTGGGTCCTGGGGGTTATTGTAGCTTTGAGCATCCTGTTTATTGCCTGGGCCTCTGTATCTCTGATTTTGAACATTCAACTCAAACGTCAGATTTTTTTCTCAGGAAAGATCCGGGGCCTGAGCATTAAGTTTTTCCTTCCGCTGATGACAATTTTCGGCAGGCTTCTAGGCATACCCAAACAGAAAATCAGGTCTTCGTTTATTAAGGTCAACAACGAACTGGTCTTGTCCGAAAACCGGAAATACCCGCCTGGTCAGGTTCTTATGCTTATGCCTCACTGCTTGCAGAAAAGTATCTGCAGCAGGAGACTCACCTATGATGTCAATAACTGCAAGAGATGCGGAGAATGCGCCATTACAGGCCTTCTGGACCTGAGTGAGGAATTCGGTGTACATCTCGCCATAGCTACCGGAGGAACCATTGCCAGACGAATCGTGGTCAACCTCAGGCCGAAAATCATTCTGGCTGTTGCCTGCGAACGTGATTTGGCCAGCGGTATCCAGGATACGTACCCCATTCCGGTTTATGGGGTTCTCAACGAACGTCCTCTGGGTCCTTGCCTGGATACCCGGGTAGCACTGGATCACGTACGCAGAGCTCTGGAGCTTTTTGTCCGCAGGGAAATAAAAGTTCACTCTCCTCTTAACCCATGATCCTGAATTCATAATCCGTATCTCTTTAAAAACATGTCCCCAAACGAACCCAGATTATCAGCTCACAAAATTGTGTACCAGTGCCTGAGCGGTCCGGCAGGCCTGCAGGAAGCTCTGGACCAGGAACTTCAAAACATCTGCGACCAGAGGGATAAGGCCTTAATTACTGAAATTGTCTATGGGTATCTGCGCTTTCGGGGTCGAATTGATTTTGTGATCAACCTTTTTCTGGACGAACCGGACAAGCTCCCATCCGGGCTGAAAATACTGATGGGTCTTGCCGGATATGAGCTTTTTTTCCTGGACAGGGTGCCTGATTACGCCACTGTATCCAGGGCGGTGGATTTAAGCTCACGCATGTATGGACGCAAGATGTCCGGCCTGGTCAATGCAGTTTTGCGTAAAGTTGTCTATGTGGACATAACTTCAGAAAATACCTTTAAAAAAGACAGTCCGGATGACACACTTTTCTGGTCCAGATTTTACAGCTGTCCACAATGGATAGTCAAGATGTGGAAAAAGACTTACGGAAAAGAACTTTGTCTGGCCTATCTGAGACAGAGTCTGGATAAGCCCCCTCTTGGGATCAGAGAAAACAAAGGATCCCTTGGGATAATCAGTTCTGAAAATATTGCCATAAGATTGGATAACAGCGTACTGATCAAAAAAAGCTACCCTGAACTTGAGAAGCACCTGCTTGAGGGCAGGATTTCCAGGCAGAGCTTTGCCGGCCAGCAGGCCATGTTTGAGCTTGGAATGAAGGACTGGAAAGAACCGGTCTGGGATATGTGCGCTGGATCAGGAGGCAAAAGCTTTTTGATGCTGGATCTGGGAATGGATGTCTATTCAAGTGACCTCAGCCTGAAGCGACTGATTAATTTAAAAAAATCAGCGAATATTTACCGCGACACAGCGAGGGTTTTTGCAGCCTCAGGATATTTTCCTCCTTTAAAGTCCATCCCGGCCACAATAGTCATTGACGCGCCCTGCACCGGATTTGGGGTGCTTAGCCGCAGGCCGGACATCAAGTGGAAAAGGCGCCCGGGGGATATTGACAGGCTGGCCAGGACCCAGGCTGAATTATTGAAAGGAGCTGCTTCCCTTTCAGGTGAGCAGGACAGGATTGTCTATCTGACCTGCACCCTGTGCAGGGATGAAAATGAACGCCGGATCAATGACTTTTTGTATGAGCATAAGGAATATAGCCTTGAAAAAAAGTTTCAGACCGATCCCTTACTTGAGCTCAAGGAATTTTTTTTTGGAGCGGTTCTGAGGAAAGGGTATTGAAAAAATCAGATGGGTGATGAGCGCCAAGAAATGTGATAATTTAAAAACTCATATCAAAGCAGAACGTTTCTCCCACCGGTTTATCCCAACTCAGAAAACAGCAACCAATGGACAACTCACAAAAGAACAATAATCATGAAAGAATTACTGCCATATCTTCCCAAGCCCAGCCATTACCTCGGAAATGAGATCAATTCAGTACATAAGGATAAAGAAAAGGTGTCCATACGGATAGGTCTTGCTTTTCCCGACCTTTATGAGGTGGGTATGTCCTACCTGGGGCAGAAAATTCTTTACAGGCAGGTTAATGACCAGCCGGATTTTTTTGCGGAGCGTGTATTTGCTCCCTCTGTGGATGCAGCCCGGGTACTAAAGAAACATGGTAAAGAGCTATGTACCCTGGAATCTGATACCCCTCTTAAGGACCTTGACATCCTGGCCTTCAGTCTGACTCATGAGCTTTGCTACAGCAATATCCTGTACATGCTGGACCTGGCCGGGATCCCTTTTCGCTCAATAGACCGGGATGAAAAGTTTCCCCTGGTCATTGCCGGAGGCGGGGCTACATTCAACGGGGAGCCTGTGGCTGATTTTTTCGACCTCATGGTCCTTGGCGACGGCGAAGAACAGCTTGTGCATATAGCCCGGATCACCCGCCAGGCCCGGGCCGAAAGTCAGGGAAAAGAGCAGCTGCTGTTCAGACTCAAGGATTTGCCGGGAGTTTATGTCCCGTCTTTTTTTAAGCCGGACAGCAAAGGGCAGCTCAAGGGGGTTTATGATAACCATGCTGTGATTTCCAAGGCGCTGGTCAGGGATCTCAATGATATTTCCTTCCCTGCTGACCAGCTTATTCCTTACGGAAAGATTGTTCATGACCGCTTCAGCGTGGAGATTGCAAGGGGATGCACCAGAGGATGCCGTTTTTGCCAGGCAGGCTGCATTTACCGCCCGGTTCGGGAAAGAAATGTCACCGATATCGTAAATATCATCAATCAGGGACTCAAGCAGACCGGGTTGGAGGAACTGTCTTTTCTGTCTCTGAGCACGGGAGACTTTTCAGCCCTTGAAAGATTATTCATGGAAAGTTTCACCAGGTGTCAGAGTGAGCAGGTTTCCATTTCCCTGCCATCCCTTCGGGTTGGTTCGGTTAACGAGAACCTGATGCGTCTTATCGCCAGGATCAGACACACCCACGCCACCCTGGCCCCGGAGGCCGGGACCCAGCGCTTAAGGGACGTCATCAATAAGGGCATAACAGAGAATGAACTTCTTGAACATACTGAATCCCTGTTCAGGCTTGGCTGGAACGGCGTGAAGCTCTACTTCATGATCGGCCTGCCAACGGAAACCATGGAGGACCTTGAAGGAATACGAAACTTATGTCTAAAAGTACTGGAAACAGGAAAATTCGCAAAAAAAAGACTTCAGATCACTGCTTCCATATCCCCTTTTGTCCCCAAAACCCATACCCCTTTTCAATGGGAAATGCAGGACAATCTGAATGAAACTCGTAAAAAACTTGGTTATTTGCGGGAAATATTCAGACCTCATAAAAAACTCAGCCTCAAATGGCATACACCGGAAATGAGTATTCTGGAAGGAATTTTTGCAAGAGGTGGACGGGAACTCTCAGGTGTGGTGGAAAAGGCCTTTGAGAGAGGACAGATATTCACCAGCTGGTCGGATCATTTTCAATTGGAGCCCTGGCTGGAAGTTATTGAAAATGCGGGTCTGAACTATGAAGAATACTTCAGGCAAAGAGATGAGCTCGAACATTTGCCATGGGATCATCTGAATTGCGGGGTGAGTAAAAAATATCTTCTGAATGAGAAAAAAAGGGCTTTTAGGGGCAAGATTACCCTGGACTGTCGGTATGGAGTTTGCCGGAATTGCGGAGTATGCGACCAGGATGAGTCTCTTTCCGGATTATCCGGCCCGGACAAGGTCAAAATCAGGAACATTCTCAACCAGGAGCACAGGGATCAGGAAGATAAACCCGAAGATGTCGTCCTGGAGCAAAGGGATTTATCCGCTAAAAATTTTCACTACCGGATCTGGTATGAAAAAACAGGCCTGAGCATTTATCTGAGTCAGCTGGAGCTTCAGTCTCTGCTGGAAAGGGCCATGCGCCGGTGTGGCTGGCCTTTGTCCTTTTCCAGGGGTTTCAGGCCCACTCCCGTTATTTCTTTTGGGCAAGCCCTGTCTGTGGGCGTTTCCAGTCTTGCCGAGTGGTTTAACATCTTTACCAGGGAGGCCATGCCCGGGAAGGTAATGATCGACGGTCTCAATGAAAATCTCGTCTCGGGTATGAAAGCGTACAGGGTTGATTCTCTAAGCCTTGGACGCAAACAGGCCCAGGCAAAGTATGAAGAGTTCGTGGTGGATATTAATGTGCCTCAAGAGGAATTGGTCCGGCTGCAAAAAACATGGCAGGAGTTTGAGCACAAGGATGAATTTGTTGTCGAAAAACAGGGCAAGAAAAAATTGACCAGGAGGGATCTGCGCAGCCTGGTAAAAGCTTCTGCCTGGAAGGGATCCAGGCTCAAGCTGACTTTATCCTGGGAAAATGAATATCTTAGTCCTTTATTTGTGATCAGGAGTATTTTTTCAGGAGTGGGTCCGGAAGAAATGATGATCACTAAGATTGGGCAGGATATGGGGTAGATGCCGGTCTTTTATCAGGCTGTAAAAAAACTGAAGAAACAAGATATGGCTGCCGATCTCCTGTATTATTTTAACTGCAGTTGCTACCTTCGATCTCTTTTGAGCTGTTCAATGGCCTTTTCCAAATGCCAGGATCGTGGTTTATCAGGGCTTCGTCTCTGCTCCAGGCGAACGAGGCGTTCCGCCACATCCTGCCTGCCTGATACCATGCGCAACAGATCTGTTTCCAGGTCTTGTTTACGTTTTTCCCTGCGCTTTTGTGGATACCACTTTAAAAATATCCAGTATCCCAGTATTGCAAGCGCCACCAAGAAAAATAAAGCACCAACCTCTGTCATTTCCCTTCCATGTTTACAGAAAATTTCATGCATCCGGCCGGGAAGCAACCTGTCGAATTAATCAAATGATGGGCGGGCTGATCAATAAATCATAAACTAAAGACGAAGGCCCGGCTTAAAAGATGTATTCCAAAATCACCATTATCACTGCTGCAGACAAAGGGGCCCGCAGATTGTCATTAAGCGGCCCCGGCATCGCCTCGGCCAGACATGCAGCAAGGGCGCCCGCTGCTCCGATCCAAAACTTAACTCCCGGGACAATGAGTACGACAAGCATGGCCGCTCCCAGAAAGGCTGCTGATCCTTCCAGGGTTTTATTGCCATTTCCCCAGAATATCCGGCCATAGCGCCGGCCCGCCAGGGCGGCTGCCCCGTCCCCGATTATGAACATTGCAAAGGAAACCGCTGCCACGTGCACGGGAAAGATCAGGACCAGCAAAAAAGCCGAAATCAAGACCCAGGTGGATCCATTAAGGATCACTTTTGCCTCTGGGTCTGATTTTTCTCCGGGGCGCATCAGGGAGCCGAAAATTTTTAAAATCCAGTAATTCACCACAGCCAGGCGGGCACGTAGTATGTCGACGCCCAAGGCGGTTGCCGAGGCCAGTCCCAGGATAAGCAAAGAATGGTTTCTGTCCAATACCAGCATGCCTGCAGGAATGACCAGGGCCAGAATATGCAGTGCTTTGCGTGACAATTCATGCTTGTAGGGCACAAAATTCTTGTCCATGCTTTGGCTGGCAGTATTTATTTTCAGGATCGGCATACCGCGGCTCCCAGGCAGAGGAGTGAAGTGTTGAAAATATTGAGGACAAAAACTGAATCCCTTGCCGGGCATGTAGAAAATCAACAGACCAGTTTAAAAAAAGAAGACCCTGCTCTTTTTCCGGGCGTTGAATGCAGGCAGAAATATCAGATTTTAATGCCCAGTATGGGCCAGATTTCGTCAATATTCTCAACCGGCTTTGCCTGGATATTCTTGCGCAGATCAGCCGGGACTTCTCCAAAGTCACGCTTGTTGGTATCCGGAAGAATCACGGTCTTGAAATCGGAACTGACCGCGGCCAGGATTTTTTCCTTTATTCCTCCCACCGGCATTATTCTGCCCCTGAGGGTGATTTCGCCGGTCATGCAGACATCGTTGGGCAAGGGCTTATCCGCCAGTGCAGATACCAGAGCAGCCACCATGGTCACTCCGGCTGAAGGTCCATCCTTTGGGGTGGCTCCGGCCGGGACATGGATATGAATGTCCCTTTTGTCCAGAAGGTCTTCATCAAGTCCAAGCTTTACAGCCCTGCTTCTGGCATAACTAAGGGCGGCCTGGGCGCTTTCCTTCATAACATCGCCCATTTGCCCGGTCAGAATGAGTTTGCCCCTGCCGGGCATAAGGCTGACCTCAACATGCAGAATTTCTCCGCCGTAAGGAGTCCATGCCAGTCCGACAGCCACACCGGCCGGAAGTTCCTTATCCCTGTCTTCATTCTGATACCTGGGTATGCCAAGCATTTTATCCAGGTTCTTTTTGCTGATTCTGAAAGGACCTTTTTTTCCCTCAGCAACCTGTCTTGCCACCTTACGGCAGACAGAACCGATTTCCCTTTCCAGGTTTCTAAGGCCTGCTTCCCGGGTATAATTCCGGATAACTGCCTTAATGACTGAATCGGTTATCTCTACATTCTTTTTGGAGAGGCCGTTTTCGGATATTTGTCTGGGCAAAAGGTATTTTTTGGCAATTTTCACTTTTTCCTGTTCAGTGTACCCCGGGATTCTGATGACCTCCATCCTGTCCAGCAAGGCCGAAGGAATAGTATCCAGGATATTGGCCGTACAGACAAACATGGTTTTTGAAAGATCATAGGGTACGTTGAGATAATGGTCGGTAAAAGAGAAGTTTTGTTCAGGGTCAAGGACTTCCAGCAGGGCCGAGGAGGGATCGCCTCTGAAATCAGTCCCGACCTTGTCAATCTCATCAAGCATGAACACCGGATTAATTGATCCGGCCTCTTTCATGCCCTGAATAATCCTCCCGGGCATTGAACCTATATAAGTTCGCCTGTGGCCGCGTATTTCAGCTTCATCTCTCATTCCGCCAAGGGACATGCGCACAAAGTTCCGGCTAATGGACCTTGCAATGGACTGGCCAAGGGATGTCTTTCCCACTCCCGGAGGCCCCACGAAGCACAGGATCGGCCCTTTCATCTTGGGATTGAGTTTTCTGACGCTTAAGTATTCAAGTATCCTTTCCTTGACCTTTTCCAGGTCATAATGATCTGCATTGAGAATTTTTTCAGCTTGTTTAATGTCAAGTCTGTCCCTGGTTTTTTTCTTCCAGGGAATATCAATAAGCCACTCCAGATATGTCCTGACAACTGATGACTCAGCCGATTCAGGATGCATGTTTTCAAAACGCTGAAGCTGTTTTTCAGCTTCCTTCATGACTTTGGGCGGAAGACCGGCTTTTTGAAGTGATTCCCTGAGTTGCTCCAGGTCATCTCCGCTTTCAGAAACATCCCCCAGCTCCTTACGGATTGCTTTGAGTTGTTCGCGTAAAAAATATTCCCGCTGAGCTTTGTCCATGCCTTCCTTGGCCATGTTCTGGATTTTGGCCTGCATGGAAGCCACTTCAACTTCCTTTACAAGTTGTTCATTGACCATTTTCAGGCGCAGGAGGGGATCGTCGCATTCAAGTATTTTCTGAGCTTCAACCGGTTTCATTCTCAAGTTGGAGGCAACAAGGTCAGCCAGTCTTCCCGGATCGTCAACAGTGTTTAAAACCGCCATAATTTCCGCAGTGTCAATCCCACGCAGACCCAGAATTTTTTCGCTCTGTTCCCTGGCTGCCCTGAGCAGGGCTTCTGATTCGGAAGTAGGCTCAGTGAACTCCTTGTCTTTGACCACTTCGATCTCAACCATATCCATGGGGGTGGTTTTGACAAATTTTTTAATTCTGGCCCTGCTTATACCCTGCACCAGCACCTTGAGCCGGCCGTCGGGCATCTTGAGCATGCGCATGATCAGGGCTACGGTTCCTGTCTGATACAAGTCGTCAGGTCCGGGATCTTCTGTCTGTTCGTCTTTTTGAGAGCAGATGAGCAGATATCTGTTGTCATTCAGGGCGGCATCAATAGCCTGAACGCTTTTATCCCTTCCTACAAAAAGCGGAAGGATCATATAATTAAAAACCACTATATCTCTGACCGGCAAGAGAGGCATGGTAGAAGGAATATCTATTTCGCCCTCCTGGACCAGCTTTTCGTCCGGCATTTCACCCGGTTCTTTTACTTTACCGGGGGAGGGAGTTTTGTTTTCTTCATTCATTTGGATACTCCTGGAGTTATTTAAAACCTGTTTGGCGTGAATTATCAGATAATTAAACATAAACTGCGGGCTTCGAATTTGATCCAAAGCCCGCAATCTGATGTAGAATTTTAATGCTGGTGAAATACTAAGTTCTATCCAGGGATAGTCAACAAGTCAGCCGCTACAAATAATGATGTTCCATCCTGAACGCGGGTACCCAAAAGCGTGTTGTTAAAAGCTTTATCGTCATTGTCCTGACCCAGGGTATCATCCAATCCTCAATCTTTCTCCAGGACACCGAACTGGAATTGTAATAATTTTCAGTTAAAGACAGAAACTTGACCGTGAATACGCTTACCTGGTTTCAAATATGGAATACACTTTTTCATAATCAATGGTTTCACAGTCAATCTTTTGGACTTCACTCATGGATGTGCCCTGAATCAACCGCGTTTTATATTCTTCCAGGAGGTCATCCGCAGCCTGAGCCAGTACTTCAACTCTGCCATCGTTTATGTTTCTGACCCATCCTTTCACCCCAAGGCTGTCCGCCTGGTCTTTGGCCCATGCACGGAAATATACACCCTGTACCTTTCCGCTTATTACACAACGCATTGATTTCATCTGGTCCTCCTTTTGTTATAGGTATCCATATTCCTGAAAGCTGAAATGCTTTTCATCTGCAATAATAACATGATCAAGGATGCGTATACCCATCTCGACGGCTATTCTTTTAATTTTAGTGGTAAGTTCCCGGTCTTGCAGGGATGGATCCGGATCTCCTCCAGGATGATTATGCACAAGGATAATTCCGCTTGCCCTCAATTCCAGAGCCCTGGTGATGATCTCCCTGGGAAATACCGGAGCTTGATCAACCGTGCCCTGGCTCATTTTTTCAAAACCCACAAGTCTGTTTTTATTGTCAACCAGAATTGTCCAGAACTCTTCAATATCCTTGAATCTTAGCCTGGATCTGGCCAATGTGACTACCTTTTCAGGTGTACTGAGAACACTCTTCAGGATAAGATCGGCCTGTTCGGTTCTGGACCAGAATTCACGCCACACCTTAAGAAAGGTAATAATTCCCGGTCCTATTCCGTCAATAGTTTCAAGGTCTTTAGGTTTTGCAGCCAGTATTTCCTTGAAGTTTTTATAGCGGTGCAAAAGGGCCTTGGCCAGGGGCTTGGTGTCATTTCTTGGAAGAACGTAACCCAGAACAAGCTCCAGCAATTCGTAATCGTGCAGCTGTGTAGGATCAGCGTCAATTCTTTGTTTGAGTCTTTTCCTGTGTCCAATGTAATGGGGTGGATCTTTTTGTTTCATGACCTGTAGGTGCTAAGGGATTTCCATCAGAAAAATTTATTGGAATTGTCTTTTCATGGTAGGCGCAGGCCAAATGCAACAATTGTTTATTTAAAGCCTGTTAACGGGAGAATACCTTGAAAAGCTTGGCTGTAAGGTTATCCAGAGCCTGGTCGCTGCTCACCTGACCGGACTTTACGCCTGATTCAGCTTCAAGAGCCAGCTCCCATAAAAAGGATATCCTGGCTTGTCCAAGACTCCCGGCCAGGGCAAGTTTTTGCTGCCTGACTCCGGGGTAAAGCTTAACTTTGTTATCCTGACCTGTTGCCAGATGCCAGAGTATTCTTGCCTCTCTCAACAGAAGGCCCAGGAAAGGGAAAAGCATTTGCTCACCCCTTAGTTGTTCTTTAAAGATTTTGTTCCAGGCCGAAGCTGTATTTCTCCCGCTTTGTATGCCTTGCAAAAAAGCAAAGATATCCATGTCCAGCTGGGAATCAACCGCTCCCAGGTGTTCTTTTAAAATAGTCTTTTCCGGATGAACCAGAAGGGCAAGCTTGTCTATCTCCACATTAATGCCGTGGCTGACCAGAGGGAGCAATAAAGATAAATGCTCAATTACTCCCGGCCCCGGCTCAACTCCTTTATCCCGGAATTGCTGGACAATATATCTGCCTATATTTTTTCTGGTCAGACCCGGAAACTCCCATATCCATTTTTTCCTGCGGGCGAATTTAAAGAATTTTTGGGCGGATAATTTACTTGAAATCCTGAGCTTTCCATATTTCCATTCTGACTCATAACAAAAAAATGGCCAGATGCTTGGCCTGAAGCCATTCAGGACAGAGGACATGCCGGGCCAGAAACTATCAGGCAGAGTTTCGCATTTTCTGAGGATTACGGCTCTGGGGGGACCTGTCATGCTGGGGAGGTTTAAGGCTTTCCAGAGATTGTCTTCCTGATCCTGCTCGTCAAGCCAGATGGTTTTTTTTTGCCAGTTTGCCTGTCCGGAAGATTCAAGAATGCGGTTAATCTGCATTTTCAGCAGATGGGAATCCGGACAAAAGCAAAAATAAAAACCGGGTCTGGACATAACAGGTCTCCGGGTAACATGCTGTACCTAGAATCAGGATATCAGACGTATCTGCCTTACCATTACAGAATAATTAACAATTATTTTTTTAAGGATCAAGGCATGAAATTCAGGTGCCCCGGACATAAAATCAATATTTTTCAAACTAAAAACCTTCTCCAAGTCTGTCTGCCACTCTCGAGACTGCCTGGTCGACTGCTTCTTCTGATGCCCTTCTTTGCTCCGGACCGGGAGCTCCGGGAACGGAAACATCTTCAGCCGCCAGAAAATACGAGTCTCTTCCGCTTATGCTGCCGGAAGACCAGATTTGTTCACCAGTGTCTGCTGAAAGAATTTTCACTTCCATGATTATGGTAACATCTGCTTTAACGGTTTCGTCTCTTTCCCTGGTCAAACCATCTGCGGTTCTGAACTGTTGGATATCGATATGCACCACTGCCTGGGCCTGATCCTCGGAAACCCAGACTGCTCCCCCGCGCCGGGTAAACTCATCACGAAAGACTGACCTTAGATAGGGTTCAAGCCATGCTTCCTGGGTGGGGTTGTGAACAAGGGTGATATTTAAGTGTTGCTTGCCTTCCGGAAGAGCAATAGGGGAAGCCCCTACAAAATTATAACCGCAGGAAACCTGGAAGGCACTGAAAAGCAACAGAAGAAACAGGCAAATGTTTTTCATCAATCTTTTACTACGATGTTAACCAGCTTTTGAGGAATAATAATTGTTTTGATAATCTCTTTGTTCTGGATATGCTTCAGGGCCTTTTCGTCCTTCAAGGCTGATTGACCGAGTTTTTCACGAGAAATATCCGCTGGAACACTTATTTTTGACCTGAGTTTTCCATTGACCTGAATAACAACCAGCACTTCATCTCTCTGCAGAGCCAGAGAATCGTACTGTGGCCACGAACTTTGAGACAACGGATAATCGTACCCAAGCATCGCCCAGAGCTCCTCGCAAACGTGCGGGGTGATGGGCGACAAAACAGTTAAAACCGAAGAAATGGCCGATGAAAGCACCTCTTGTCCATTGAAAGAGTCTTTAAGTTCATCTTTAGAATGATAAATCGCGTTGACCAGTTCCATGGCCCCGGCAATGGCAGTGTTGAACTGAAACTTATCAATCATGTCCCTGGTGATTTTCATGATTGTTTCATGTTCTTTTGTTCGAAGTGACTTTTCCGCATGGTTAAGGCTTAGCTGATCAAGGACCTTACAGGGACCAACCGGTTTCAGCTCAGGCAAAAGCTCCATTGTAAGCCGCCACAGGCGGTTTAAAAAGCGGGAAGCCCCTTCAATTGCCGAATCGCTCCATTCCAGGTCTTTTTCAGGTGGTGAGGCAAAAAGACAAAACAACCTTACTGTGTCAGCCCCGAATTTACTGATCATTTCATCGGGATCAACAACATTACCCTTGGATTTGGACATCTTGGCGCCGTCCTTGAGAACCATACCCTGGGTAAGCAGATTGGAAAAAGGTTCATCTATTTCCAGATAACCTATATCCCTTAAAGCCTTGACAAAAAAACGGGAATACAAAAGATGCAGGATAGCGTGCTCGATACCTCCGATATACTGGTCAACGGGCAGCCAGTATTTAGAAGCCTTTTTGTCAAAAGGGGCATTTTCATTTCTGGGATCGGCATATCTGGCGAAATACCAGGATGATTCTACAAAGGTGTCCATGGTATCGGTTTCCCTGCGTCCCTTTCCCTTACACTGTGGGCAGGGCGTATCCAGAAAGCTTTTCAATTCGGGCAGGGGAGATTTTCCATCTTCAGGCATTATGGCATTCTGGGGAAGGATTATGGGCAGATCTTCTTCAGGTACCGGAACAGCCCCGCATTGTTCGCAATATACAATCGGTATGGGCGCACCCCAGAATCTCTGCCTGGAAATATTCCAGTCTCTTAAGCGGTAGTTGACTGTTTTTTTGCCTAAAGCTTTTTCTTCCAGAAAATCAGCTATGGCTTCTTTAAACTGTTCATTGCCCATACCATCAAATTGTCCTGAATTGACCATGGTTCCAGGGCCTGCATAGGCTTTCTCCATGTCATCCGACAATGCCCCTCCATCCTCTGGCTGCACCACAACCCTGACTGGAAGGTCATATTTGCGTGCGAACTCCAGATCTCTCTGATCATGTGCAGGAACAGCCATTACTGCACCGGTGCCGTATTCCACCAGCACAAAGTTGGCGATAAAAACAGGCATTTTTTCGCCGTTGACCGGATTGATGCAATATTTTCCGGTGAAAAAACCTTCCTTTTCCATATTATCCGCTGTTCTGTCTAACTGATCCATGCGGATGACCTTATTGATAAAGGCGGTAATCTGATTTTTATCAGGACTGTCCTGTATAAGCTCCTGCACCAGTTCATGTTCAGGAGCCAGGCTCATGAAAGTCGCACCAAACAGCGTATCCTGCCTGGTGGTAAAAACCCTTATTTTTTTGTCCAGACCTTCCACCTGGAAGTCGATTTCCATGCCGGTACTTTTGCCGATCCAGTTTTTCTGCATGGTGATGACCCGCTCAGGCCACCCCTGGGAGAGACTGTCCAGACATTCCAGAAGCTCTTCTGCATATCTGGTAATGCGCAGAAACCACTGGGATAATTCTTTTCTTTCAACAACAGATTCACAGCGCCAGCAAACCCCTGACTCAACCTGCTCATTGGCCAGGACGGTCAGGCATTTGGGACACCAGTTCACCGGGGCCTTTTTTCTATAAACCAGCCCTTTTTCCATGAATTTTAAAAAGAAAAGCTGTTCCCACTTATAGTATCCAGGGTGACAGGTAGCCAATTCTTTGGACCAGTCATAAGAATAGCCCAGTTTTTTAAGTTCGGCTTTCATATAGGAGATATTCTGATATGTCCATTCAGCCGGGTGGGTCTTGTTTTTTATGGCCGCGTTCTCAGCGGGAAGTCCGAAGGCGTCCCAGCCCATGGGATGAATAACGTTGAAGCCCTGCATTCGTTTCAGCCTGGCCACTACGTCTCCGATGGAGTAATTTCTGACATGCCCCATATGTATCCGTCCGGAAGGGTACGGAAACATCTCCAGGACATAGTATTTGGGACGGTTGTCCTTGTGGGTAACAATAAAGCATTGCTCACGTTCCCATTGCTTCTGCCACTTTGGTTCTATATCCGATGGATTATATCTGTTGTTATTCACAATAAACTCCGTTTTCAATTTCTGGGACGAAACATGGAAAGCGATAATTAAAAACCTTTATTCACCCCAAATTTACCATTTTTGGTATCCTTGGCAACAGAGTCCAGTATGCCGTTGACAAAGTTTCTGGAATTATCGTCTCCAAAAGCTTTTGCCAGTTCTATGGCTTCATTGATGGCCACCTTCAGAGGGATATCCGGACAGTAGAGCATTTCATAAACCGCCAGACGCATAATGGTCAGCTCAATTTTGGCTATGCGCTGAATTTTCCAGTTTTTGGAATAAGAGGCAATGATTTCGTTTAGTTTATCAAGATTATCCCAGACCCCATGGACAATTGACCAGGCAAATGTTTCTTTACCCGGTTTGTCGGGAGATGAATCTTCACGGAATCTTTCAAAGGTAATCTCAAGCTGCTTCGTGCCGGGCATGAAATTCAGGGCGTAAAGGACCTGAAAGGCATATGTTCTTTGTGTTCTTCTGGAGTTTTCATTCCTGAGTCTGGGACTTGATTTCGGGTTTTCCATTGGATGTGAATACAAGCTATATCCGATTAGTTAAGGTTAAGTAATGGTTCAGGCTGTTGATCCGCAGACGGCGCCGGGACCGGGTTTTGAAACAGATGCGGGCAGAAAGAAATCTTCAATTAAAGCTAATTAATTTGTTCTAAAACCCTGATGGTTTCGAGAAGGGCAGCTGCCGCTTCAACCCCTTTGTTTCCAGCCTTACTGCCGGCACGTTCAATTGCCTGTTCTAGAGTATCGGTGGTGAGCAGTCCAAATCCGATGGGTACTCCTGATTCAAGGGATGTCTGGGCGATACCCTTTGTAGCTTCCGAAGCCACATAGTCAAAATGTGGCGTTGCACCTCTGATCACCGCTCCAACACAGACTATGCCGTCATATTCTTTTTTCAGGACCAGCTTCTTGACTACCACCGGAAATTCAAATGCGCCGGGAATTTTGTAAATTGTCATGTTTTCTTTGTCCATTCCATGACGTACAAAATAGTCAACAGCACCGCCCAGAAGTTTATCCACAATGAAGTCATTGAACCTGGAGGCAACCAGCGCGATCTTCAAATTTTTGGCGTCCAGTTTACCTTCGATTGTTTTGATGTGCAGCATTTACACCTCCGGGTTTATTGGTTTTTTTGAGCTGTCGGTAATCTTGAGCAGATGCCCCATTTTATCCTTTTTGGTCAGCAGGTAGCACATGTTTTCTTCACACGCCTCCACCTCAATGGGCACCCTTTCCACGACCTCCAGCTCAAATCCTTCAAGGCCGATAATTTTTTTGGGATTGTTGGTCATCAGCCTCATTTTGTTTATCCCCAGGTTCACCAGGATCTGGGCGCCGATTCCATAATCTCGCAGATCAGGTGCAAAGCCGAGTGCTTCATTTGCTTCGACAGTATCCTTGCCCTGGTCCTGAAGTGCGTAAGCCTTGATCTTGTTGGCCAGACCAATTCCTCTTCCTTCCTGACTCATATAGAGAACAACACCCTTGCCTTCCCTGTCCACGGTTTGCATGGCCGCCTTAAGCTGATTGCCGCAATCGCAGCGAAGCGAGCCGAAAACATCCCCGGTCAGGCACTGACTGTGCACCCGTACGAGAGTGGGCTCATCCTTTTCTATTTTTCCCTTGATCAAAGCCACATGGGTATGATTGTCGGTCTGGCTTTCAAAGGCGACAGCCCGAAAGTTTCCGAAGCAGGTCGGCAGATTGGATTCACCGACCCGTTTAACCATGGAATCAAACCTTGCCCGGTATCTTATAAGATCTTCTATGGTGCATATCTTGATGTTATGTTCCTGGGCGAACTTTTTCAAATCGGGCATCCGGGCCATATTGCCGTCGTCACGCATAATTTCGCAAATGACAGCGCCGGGTTTAAAGCCGGCCAGACGGGCCAGATCCACGCTTCCCTCGGTTTGCCCTGCCCTTACAAGGACTCCTCCTTTTTTGGCCCGCAAGGGAAAAATATGCCCCGGGGTTGAAATATCCGCGGGAGACACATCGTCCTGTATAGCCGTCAGAATGGTGGTGGCCCGGTCATAGGCGGAAATACCGGTTGTAACTCCTTTGGACGCCTCTATTGATACAGTAAAGGCTGTGCCGAACTTGGAAGTATTCTTGGTGGCCATCATGGGGAGTCCAAGTTTGTCGACCCATTCCGGGGCCAGGGCCAGGCAAATAAGTCCGCGTCCATACTTGGCCATAAAATTTATGACTTCAGGCGTTATCTTTTCAGCGGCAATGGTCAGGTCACCTTCATTTTCCCGATCTTCATCATCCACCAGGATAACCATTTTCCCCTGTTTTATTTCCTCAATAGCTTCTTCAATTCCACAAATGGGCATCATTTATCCTCTTGTTTTTGATTCTGAGCCTTGGTTCAGGGTTAAACCCTGTTGGCTGTTATGAATAATCTCGCAAGTATTATTTTCTTAATGATTAAAATCCGTGTTCCCTTAGAAAATTCCCTGTAATCCGGCTTTCAGACTTTGGAACTTCTCCGTCTTTAATTCTTGCGCCAAGCATTTTTTCCACATACTTGCCGATAATATCCGTCTCCATATTAATCAGGCTGCCTTTAGTCCAGCCTGAGACCGTGGTTTCCTTCAGGGTTGCAGGGATAATATTTACCCTAAGAAAATCAGGACCGCAATCAATAACGGTCAGACTTATACCATCCAGGGCCACAGAGCCCTTGTCAATGACCTGTCTTGCAAATTTTTCCGGAAACGAGACGGTATAAATTATAGATTCTCCGGTTTTTTCAACTGAGGTTATTTTCCCCTGACAATCCACGTGCCCTGAAACCAGATGGCCGCCCAGGCGATCGCTCAAACTTAAAGCTCTTTCAAGATTGAGTTTGTCGCCAAACCTGAGGTTGCCAAGATTTGTTACACCCATGGTCTGGGCGGAGGCGTACACATAAAACCTGTCCCTGTCGAAATCTTCAACAGACAGGCAGACTCCGTTTACTGCGATGCTTTCACCAAGATTCAAAGATTTAAATGCCTCGACCGGAGAAATACGCATTCTGGTTTCGGAACCTTTTTTTTCCAGTCCGGAAACAATGCCTATTGTCTGAATAATTCCTGTAAACATAGAGTCCTGAATGTTTAGAAATTGAGTGATTTTTTTCTGCTTAATTCCGGTAGCCGTTGATTCCAATAACGATTTCTGACTATCTCCTGATAATTCTTAACCCAGTCACAGAATATATTATCATTACAATTTACAGCTTATGGGGCAATGTCTTTCTTTGGAAAAAGTTTAATCCATAAATCATCTCCGATTACCCGGGAACAATTCATGCGCAGGCTTATGGCCTCATGCATGAACTTTGGCTCACGGCCATAAAAAACAGGAACGCCCTGGTCATCACCAAGAATTTTCATGGCTATAAAATGCCATACCTCATCGGCGAGACCGCTCTCAATAAAGCTCAGCCCCAATTTGCCGCCTCCTTCACACAAGGCGTAATGGACATTTCTATCCTGCCTTAATCTGGTAAGTCCCTGATTCAAATCAAGGCCGTTCTGATTTTTATCCAGGGCCATGACATGGCAACCCATATTTTTGAGCCTGTCTGCTGCGGATGAAGCGGATGTCTTCAAGTCTGTCCAGAAAATTGTTTCATCAGGTCTTTGTTTCAGAAGGAAAAAATCGCTTCCCGGTTCAGGAAGTCTTGAAGTAACGATGATCCTTAAAGGTTGATTCTCATTTTCAAGCCCCCGGCAGGTAAGCTTCGGATTATCCCTGTAAAAGGTATTGGCGCCTACTATTACCGCTCCTACCATGGACCGCAGTTGATGGACTTTTTTTCTGGAGGCATCCGAGGTCACCCATCTGGAGTGTTTTTCCCTGGTAGCTATCCTTCCATCCAGAGTCGATGCCATTTTAAGATAGAGGTAGCTCCTTGATGTTTGCTGCCAGACTGTAAAGTCAGCAATTAGGTCCATACACTTCTGTTCTTCTATTCCTGTGGTCACTCTTATTCCGGATTGCTGCAAAAATTCAGCCCCTCCCCCGGCAACGTGCTTATTTGGGTCTCTCGCCCCGATCATCACGTTTTTCAACCCTGATTCAAGAATGGCTCTGGTACATGGAGGTGTTTTCCCATGATGGTTGCAAGGCTCTAAAGTAACAAAAAGGTTGCACAAGGAGAGGTCA
This sequence comes from Desulfonatronovibrio sp., assembly GCA_007121655.1. Classification (GTDB taxonomy): domain Bacteria; phylum Desulfobacterota; class Desulfovibrionia; order Desulfovibrionales; family Desulfonatronovibrionaceae; genus Desulfonatronovibrio. The sequence goes on from SKKD01000025.1 coordinate 39,194, forward strand.
TAGCCTTTGGAAACTGCGTCATTAATAGCTTCAACTTCAGCATGATCAGAGCCATAGGCCTTGTGATAGCCCTGCCCCACAATTTCATCTCCGGCAACAATCAGCGCGCCTACGCAGGGATTCGGAAAGGTTTTACCCTTTCCCTTTTCCGCCAGGGAAACGGCCTTCAGCATCAGTTCACTCTGATTCATAAGGTAAAATCCTGAAGTTTATGCCTGCTTCAACGAGCATTTCCTGAGCCAGTTCATCTGGATAGCCCTGAGCAAAAAAAATATTTTCCACTTTGCAGTTTATCAGCATTTTAGTGCAAATAAGGCAGGGTTGAGTGGTGCAATAGATACTGGACGCTGTTATGCTTACTCCATGTACAGCCGCCTGAATAATTATATTCTGCTCGGCGTGCAGTCCGCGGCAAAGTTCGTGGCGCTGGCCGGAAGGTATATTCATTAGTTCCCGAAGACATCCGGTTTCAAGACAGTGTCCAAGTCCGGCGGGAGCACCGTTATATCCGGTGGCCAGGATGCGCTTGTCCTTGACGGCCACAGCCCCTACTTTTCTTCTCAGACAGGTGGAGCGTTCAGCCACCAGATGGGTAATGCGCATGTAATACTCATCCCAGGAAAGTCTTTCCTGCTTCAATATTCTCTCCTGGATTTTAATCCGGCAATGCAAGCTCTGACATCAATGCCTGACACTGCTGAAAATCTTTATTCTTTTCGCCAAAGTGACGAAAGATAAAACAATCCTTTTATCCTCTGTTCAAGCCTTTATTTATCATGTCCCTGTCATAAGGCTTCTTGATAAATCACCAGGCAAAAAGAGGAAACTGGCCGGCGAATTTGTTCACTTCCTGGCTGATTCTTTCCAGACGTTCATCATTTTCATGGTTGTCTACTGCGTCAATTATCCAGGCAACTATTTTTTCCATGTGTTCCGGCTTCATTCCCCTGGTGGTCAGAGCCGGAGTTCCAAGTCTGACGCCGGAAGTGACAAAGGGCGATTTTGTTTCAAAAGGCACGGTATTTTTATTTACTGTGATCCCTGCTCTGTCCAGGGCGACTTCTGCTTCCTTGCCGGTTACGTTTTTATTGGTCAGATCAATAAGAATGAGATGGTTATCAGTACCTCCCGAAACCAGGTTAAACCCTGCGCTGCTCAGGAGTTCGGCCATTTTCACAGCATTTTCAATGACCAGTTTCTGATAATGAACGAATTCGGGCTTCAATGCCTCGCCAAAGGCTACCGCCTTGGCCGCGATAACATGCATGAGTGGTCCACCCTGGATTCCCGGGAAAATCTGGGAATTAAGAGTCTTGCCAAATTCTTCCGAACTCAGGATCATGCCGCCTCTGGGACCGCGTAAAGTTTTATGGGTGGTGGTTGTGGTAAAATGAGCGTGACCTATGGGAGATGGATGCAGATCGGCTGCTATAAAACCGGCAATATGGGCCATGTCCACCATTAGTTTGGCTCCTACCCTATCCGCGATTTCCCGGAATCGTTTAAAGTCGATAATCCGCGGATAAGCACTTGCACCGGCAATGATCATATGCGGCTTGTGCTGTTTCGCTTCGGCTTCAACCTGGTCATAATCAATAAAACCGGTTTCTTTTTCCACTCCATAGGAAACTATGTTATAGAGCTTGCCCGAAAAATTAACAGGACTGCCGTGGGTCAAATGTCCACCGTGGGAAAGATCCATCCCAAGGACTGTGTCTCCGGGTTTCAGGGCGCCGAAGTATACCCCCATGTTTGCCTGGGAACCTGAATGGGGCTGAACATTCGCGTACCCGGCCTTGAATAATTCTTTGGCCCGGTCTCTGGCCAGATCCTCCGCCAGATCCACAAATTCACATCCACCGTAATATCTTTTGCCAGGGTATCCTTCTGCGTATTTATGGGTCATTACGCTTCCCATGGCCTGACGAACTGCCGGGGATGTAAAATTTTCAGAGGCAATCAGCTCCAGCTTGGAGAGCTGCCTTTGCTCTTCCAGATCTATGGCCCTGGCAACTTCGGGATCTTGTTCTCTTAGTTCCTGCATATTCATTATATTCATGGTCCTGGTGTCGGGTTGTTATTCATCGAATTTCTTAAATAGTATGGCTGCATTGGTTCCGCCGAAACCAAAGGAATTGCACAAAGCATACCTGATATTCCTGGAGACGCTGCCGTGGGCGCAATAATCAAGGTCGCATTCAGGATCGGGAGTATCCAGATTTATGGTCCCCGGAATTTTGGAATGATAAAGACTCAAGACGCTGAATACGCTTTCAATGCCTCCGGCCGCACCCAGGGTGTGACCAATCATGGACTTGTTTGCTGTAAGAATCATATCATGGGCGTGCCTGCCGAAAACTTCCTTGATAGCCTTGGTTTCAGAGGCATCGTTAAGTTTTGTGGAAGTGCCGTGGGCGTTTATATGATCTACCTGTTCCGGAGATACCCCGGCTTCCCTTATAGCCTGCCTCATGGCCAGGGCCATTCCCTCCCCTGAATCATCAGGAGCGGTCATGTGATAAGCGTCAGCCGAAGCTCCGAATCCTGCCACCTCGGCATATATGGTTGCCTGTCTTTCCAGAGCGTTGTCCAGGGACTCCAGCAACAGCAGACCGCTTCCTTCGCCGATTACAAAACCGTTCCGGTCAAGATCAAAGGGACGGCTGGCCTTTTCAGGAACTTCATTACTAGTGGACAAGGCCTTCATGGCGTTGAATCCGGATACGGCCATAGGGGTGATAGTTGATTCAGCACCACCGCAGATCATGGCTTTGGCCCGTCCAAGCATTATATCTGAATAAGCGTAACCTATTCCATGCAGGCCGGAAGCACAGGCTGAAGTGGTGGCCAGATTAGGGCCTTTTGCTCCTGTGGCAATGGAGATCTGTCCCGCGGCCATATTGGCGATGAGCAAAGGAATGTAAAAAGGGGATACTCTTCGCGGGCCTGATTTCAATAATTTGGAATGAAACTCTTCAATGGTTTCAAGCCCGCCGAGGCCGCAACCGATAATAGCGCCGCACTGGGCCATATCCATAACATCTTTATCCAGGCCGGAGTGCTGCATAAGCATTTTTGCTGAAGCCACTGCAAGTTGACAGAATCTGTCCATGCGCCGGGCTTCCTTGACAGTCATATATGAGCTTGCATCAAAATCCCTGACCTCGGCTGCGATCCTGGTGGCATATTCTGAGCAGTCAAAACGCATTAGTTTATCCACACCGCTTTTTCCGGACAAAAGCGATTGCCAGCTGGTTTCCAGGTCACCGCCTATGGGCGTTATGGCTGAAAGTCCGGTAACAACTACTCTGGGCATTTGTGTTTCCATAATAAATGATTCGGTTTATATTTATTGTAAATATCAATTTTCAGGCAATCAGCAAGGCCTGTTTTCCCGCTGGATATTAAGTAAGAACCTACAGGGAAAGTCTTTGAGGCACCACCGGGCATGCCCGTTAATCCTGGCTTTTGCCCGGTTTATCAAAATAGACAAGCCCTATTGATTAGCCTTGATAAAATCAATGGCCGCCTGGACAGTTAAAATTTCCTGAGCCTTTTCATCATCAATTTCTACATCAAATTCCTCTTCCATGGCCATGATCAGTTCGGTCAGATCCAGAGAGTCCGCACCCAGATCTTCAACAAACTTTGATTCGTTTTTAACCTCATCAGCGGAAATACCAAGCTGTTCAACAACAATTTCTTTTACTTTTTGTTCTAGGGACATTTCATTCTCCTTCATACTTATGATTTATCAGTTATTAGTTAATTGTTATATTAGTTTAAATGGGAATAATGTAAATTCTACAATGAAAGTTTTTCTTTATTTAATTTAACTGATGACTTTATCCAAATCCGCAACCGGGACTACATATACATCCCGCCGTTAACTCCCAGAACCTGGCCTGTTATGTAAGACGCACCCGGTGAAGTCAGAAAGGCAACTGTTTCGGCTATATCTTCGGCAGATCCGAATCTCTTCAAAGGAATCATGCTCAGATACTTATCCCTGACTTCCTGATTCAGGCCGGCAGTCATATCTGTTTCAATAAACCCGGGAGCTACTGCATTAACTGTGATATTCCTGGGTGCCAGTTCAATGGCTGCTGTTTTGGTTAACCCGATAAGCCCGGCTTTGGCAGAAGTATAATTGGCCTGGCCGGGATTGCCGGATTGGGCCGTTACGGAAGCGATGTTTATGATCCTTCCTGTTTTCTGACGCATCATTATTTTTGCTGCCTGCTGAAGACAAAAGAAAGAACCGCTCAGATTAACCCTCAGTACCTGGTCCCATTGTTCATGACCCATCCTTACAAGCAGTCCGTCCATGGTACGACCGGCGTTATTTACCAGCACGCTTAAAAATACCCGGTCTTTTATTTTTTCTTTGAAAAAGTCAACTATGGATTGATGATCGCCGATATCAAGGGCAAAAGATGAGGCTGTTCCACCTGATTCTTCTATTATTTTGCAAGTCTCCAGGGCAGGTCCGGGCTTGCTTACATAAGTGACATAAATCTGATATCCGGATCTGGCCAAACGTACGGCGCAGGCCCGGCCAATTCCCCGGGATCCTCCGGTGACAAGGGCTGTCTTTATTAATTCAGACATATTAAACTCCATAAAGGATTGAATGTAATTTTCAATCCGGAAAGCGCGACGAATTCCGGAGGAAAACTGATTAGAACCGGATCAAAGTCGCACCCCAGGTAAACCCTCCCCCAAAGGCAACCAGCAGCGCCAGATATCCGGGCTTGATTCTTCCCTTTTCCCATGCGTCGGCCAGGGCAATTGGAACCGATGCCGCTGACGTATTGCCGTAATCCTGGACATTAACAAATATCTTTTCATCCTTGATGTTCATTATTTTAGCCACGGCTTCAATGATTCTGATATTCGCCTGATGAGGTATGAACAGGTCAATATCGTCAGCAGTCAGACTATTTCTATTCATAATCTCCAGGGATACGTCTCTCATGGATCTTACAGCATGCTTAAAGACCTCACGACCTTCCATTTGTACAAAAAAATCATCTCCCACAACCTGTCCCGGAACCATGGCATGTGCGGACCCTCCGCCCTTGACAGTCAGCAGGGGGCCCAATGAACCATCCGCTTTAAGCACAACATCCTGAACACATCCTGACGGAACATCATCGTCAAAAGTTTGATTGGAAATTATGCAGGCACCCGCCCCATCCGCGAAAATAACAGACGTGGACCTGTCTTTCATGTTGATTCTCGAAGTGACAACTTCAGAGGCAACAAGCAGCACCTTAGCCCCGGGTGATACGTAGCACAAGCCCCTGGCCAGTTCAATGCCATAAATAAAGCCGGTGCAGGCGGCATTGACGTCCATCGCAGGGATTCCCCTTATGCCCAGCTTTTCCATGATTATGCAGGCGGCGTTGGGCACGTAAGTGTCAGGAGTGAAAGTGGCGGTTATGATATGAGTAATATCCTCCGGCTTGAGGCAGGTTCTTTCGAGGGCTTTCAGGGACGCTTCATAAGCCAGGTCTGAACAGGCCTGGTGGCTTACTATATGTCTTTGCCTGATACCGGTCCTGGAAATAATCCATTCGTCATTGGTATCAACCAGTTTCTCAAGGTCCTTATTGGTCAGTACGCTTTCAGGCACGTAAAAACTGAATCCTGCTATATAGCTGCTGTTTTTCATCTGGCAAAGATCTTCCAAGTCAGGTTATATCAAAGTTAAATTGTTCAGAATGAGCATTTTTTTATTAAAAAATGACAATGAAATTATTTGGCTACCGACCCGGGCAGGGCTTTTTTGCCGAAGATGCTTATGTCCTTGTTGGCGCCCAGTCCGTCAATGAGCAACTGGTTGGCCCCGTTTCTGATGAAGTCTCCGGCCATTAACACCGCATTGGAAATAGCCTTGGAATTGGATGAGCCATGACAGACTATGCCGATTTCATTTAGCCCCAATAGCGGAGCACCCCCGTATTCAGCATAGTCTATGCGCCGGCCGAATCTCTTGAGCGCCCGTATTCCAAGAAGGAATCCAAGCCGGGCCAGCCAGCTTTTATTGACTTCTTCCTTAAGAATTTTGCTGAGAGAAAGTGCCAGCCCCTCCATGAGTTTAAGAGAAACATTGCCTACGAAACCGTCACAAACAATAATATCGGCCTTACCGGTAAAAAAATCCCGTCCTTCAATATTGCCGGTAAAATTCATGGACGACATTTTAAAAAGCTTAACGGTTTCCCTGACCAGATTATTGCCCTTGTCGGCCTCTTCCCCAATGGTTAAGATTCCAATTTTTGGCTTTTTAACCCGGAGTACGCTTCTGGCAAAAACCTCTGCCATCAGTCCGAACTGAACCAGGTGATAGGGTTTGCATTCCACATTGGCCCCGACATCAATAAGAATCAAAGGGCCTTTCTCGGAAGGCAGGATTGAAGCCAGAGCCGGACGTTCAACACCCTTAATCCTGCCCAGGGTGAACATTCCACAGGCGAGGGTGGCCCCTGAATTACCTGCGCTGACGACTCCCTGCCCTCTGCCCTCACGGACCAGTTTAAAAGCAATTTGTATGGACGAATCTTTTTTCTTCCGCAATACATCTGAAGGCTTTTCCGCCATTTCCACTACTTCTGATGCGTGAACGATTTCCAGTTCGATATCTTTATGTTTTTGACCGGCCAGGGTTTTTTGGATGTTTTCCTCGTTACCAACCAGGATCAGCCCGAGGTTGTCCTTTCTGGCAGCGGCCAGAGCTCCAGGTACAACAACCTCCGGACCAAAGTCTCCGCCCATGGCATCAACAGCGATCCAGGGCTTAACTGACTGCATCCTGCTTTGGCCTTAAGTAATGGCGACCCTTGTATGTCCCGCAATCAGGACATACGCGGTGAGGAAGCGTGGCTTCCCCGCATTCGCAATAAATAAAATTGGGGGTTGGAATCTGGTCGTGCGACCTGCGCATACCTTTTTTTGATTTTGAAGTTTTCTTCTTGGGTAATGCCATTTTTTACCTCGTTTATTTTTTCTTAACTTTTAATTGTTGAAGCACGGACAATCTGGGATCACCGGTAGCTGACCCGCATTGACAAAGGCTTTTGTTAATGTTCTCGCCGCAAACAGGGCATAATCCGGGACATTCATCGCTGCAAAGAATTTTATCCGGAATAGCCAAAGATAATTGTTCCCTGATTACCTGACGGATGTTTACCATCCAGTGGCCGTTTTCAAACTTAAGAATTCCTGTGCCCAGATGTTCTTCCCGGTTTTCATCAAAATCTTCAAACAATTCAAACTGGTGGTCTATATCGATGTGTCCGGGTTCAAGGCAACGAAAACAGGGCGAACTGACCCTGCCCTTAAAGGAGCCTTTAAAAAAAACTCCGAGTTTCTGAGGAAGTATGGTCAGTACGCCATTCATATCACTGGATATTTCATAACCAGGATCGAGTTCTTTCCAGAGACCGGACCATTCCTGATTGTCTTTAAAATAAAACTCCCGGCCTTGGACCGGGATGTCTGATATGGGCAACCACTGTTCTTGCATATTAAATCCCAGAAAAACTCCCTAGCTTGTAATCATGGTTATTGTCAAGATTTTACTCTTGCAATTTCATTATTTTCAGGATAAGAATTTCCCTTTTAGTTGGAAAACATTAAGATGCAAGGGGCCAAGAGGGCCGATATGCATATATTTCAGGAGGAGTTTATCATGAGTAAGCAGTGCGAAATTTGCGGAAAAAAACCCCAGGTGGGTAATAATGTCAGCCATGCCAACAATCGGAGCAAGAGAAGATTTCTGCCTAATCTCCAGAGAGTCAGGTCTCAGGATAAGCTGGGTGGAGTCAAAAGGATAAGCGTGTGTACCAGATGTCTGCGGTCAGGCGCGGTTGCAAAGCCGGCAATAAACTAACCGGCAATATTTTATTTCTGCTATTTTTAAGCCCCGGCCTTTGACCTTCGTCATCCGGGGTTTTTTAAAATTAAAACTGCCGAAAGGATTTTTATGCAAAGCAAAATAGCTTCAATCCTTAACCTGAAGTACAGACCAGTAGCCCTTTTGTGGGCCGATGAGAAACCTGAAAAGGCTGTAGAGTTTAAACAGGGGCGCTGGTCCTGTGTTATGTTTTCCTTTGCTGCGGCTGTCAAGGGCAGGGAAGCCGTTTTTAGCCGGGAGACTTACGGATGCTGGGGTGGAGGCGTAGGCCTTGGCTTCGGCAATAGATATGTCGATTTTCCGGGTGGTGAAGAGTGCTTCCATTATTTTTTGTCCAGCGGAAACACAAACTCTTCCCATGGCAGGACTGTGGGCGAACAGTTAGGCGGACCAGGCATGGAAGAATTTCAGGATGATTTTTTAAAAGGCGAACGCTATCTCAAGGGACCGGAGCAGGTGGCATCTTTTGTAAAAAATCTGCCCATTATTGATATTCCAGCCAGGTACGTAATCCTGAAATCCCTGGATAAGGTGCTTGAAAGTGACAATCTTCAGACAGTTACATTTCTGGCCAATCCTGATCAGCTTTCAGCCCTTGTGGTACTGGCCAATCATGGCCGTGGCACCTATGACAATGTGACCATTCCCTTTGCCGCCGGCTGTCAGGCAATCGGTATACTTCCTTATGCCGAAGGCAAAAAGGATCTTCCCAGGGCGGTTGTAGGCTTGGTTGATCCTTCCGCCAGGAAAAACGTTCGCAAGCTTCTGGATCATGACCTGTTATCCTTCTCCATGCCATTGTCTCTGTATCAGGAGATGGAATCAAATGTGGATGACAGCTTTTTGTTTAGAAATACCTGGAAGGCCATTGCAGGGTAGACTTTATTTGTCAGCCATTAGTGTTCTCAGCGCCTAAGCCGGCTCCTGCCTTCAGGAGCTGCGGACCTCTGAATCCTCCTTGCCACCCATTCCGTCATTTCCGGGCTTTTAACATATCAATGCCGAAGTCGCCCAAGAAGATTTAAAACCATTCCTTGATTTCAAGTTGAAGAATCTTATAATAGATGCACCAACAAAATCTTGTTTGCGGTCGGGGTCGGCAATCAGCAGTCGATGACCCCCTAAAAGGCGGATTCTGGACAGGCAGCAAAACAATTCGTTTGAGCGAATGGTTTTTTTTCTAAAATCAGTTCACTATTCATTCGCTTTTTAAAACTATGCACCGTTTTTTTTGCTTCCGGCACGCAAATATCAAAAGGAGTTCAGCCATGCTCCAGAAGATGTTTATAATCAGTCTTTTTTTGTTTTTATCAGGATGTGGCGCTTCCAGTGTAGCGCACCTTGATTCCAATCCATTGAGCTTTGATGAAAATGAACAGCTCAGCATGCGCCATTGGGAGTTTGTATATCTCAACACACTCGACAATGATTATTATCTGTTAGAGGGCAAGGCGCTTCTTTTATATGAAAACCTGCCGGTTAAGAGAGAATGGCTGCATGACCTCCGGCTCACGGTTTATCTAAGCGATGACCAGGGTGCTGTGTTGGCCAGAGATTCCCAGATTTACCACACCAGGAGAATGAGACCTGGGATCGAAGTTCCTTTCAGCTTTCAACTTGATGCGGGACACATCCCTGCTGCCACGGATATCTTTGTGGCTTTCGGATACAGCATGTGGATTTCAGAACATCGCTTTCTTGGTGGACGCCATGCAAGACCTTTGACAGGCGATATAGACGCGTTTCAGATAAGACAGGGGCCTTTGCTCAGATGAGATAAGCAAAAACCTATTTCACTCAAGGTTAGGTTGGATTGCCGGGCGCACCTTCTTCTAATAACTTACAGCGTATAAGCAACATTTCAGCAGCTTAATGGTTTGCCATGCACATTGCTTCGGTCGCTACGCTCACCTCGCAATGACAGGTGAGCGTAGCCAGTACTGCGACTATCAGGTGTCTTTATCCCCAACACGTCTCTATTTCCAGCCTTTCATGAAGTCCTTTACCTTCTTCCCTTTGTCCAGGTGTTCGATCAGGGCGCTGCCGAACACAACCGCGTCCACCAGGTCGGTAATGGTGTCCAGCTGTTCCCATGAACTCAGGCCAAAGCCAAGGGCCACAGGACAGTTAAATGACTCCTTCACTTCTTCCAGCTTGGTTCTTAATAACGGGTTGACGCCTGATTTTGTTCCGGTAATACCCAGCACAGATACCAGATAGACAAAGCCCGGTGTTATTAGAGAGTATTCAATCATGCGCTCCTTTGGGGTGTTCAGTCCCACCAGGGGCACAAATGACAATTCGTTATCTTCAAACAGTCTCAGGTAAGGCCTTGCTTCTTCAAGAATAAGATCAGGAATGATCAGACCGTTCACTCCGGCTTCTCCAGCATCCGCAGCTATTTTTTTCAGACCATACTGCAAAAATGGATTAAAATACCCCATAAGCACGATGCCGGCGTTGATTTTTTTCCTTCTCTGTCTTAGACCCTCAATTATCCAGGAAAGTTTGACTCCCTGTTCAAGACACCTGATGGACGCATTTTCCACTACAGGCCCGTCGGCAACCGGGTCGGAAAAAGGAACCCCGATTTCAATTATGTCAGCCCCGGCCCCGTCCAGCTCCATAATAATATCCCAGAAGACATTTTTGTCCGGAAAACCTGCTGGAACAAAGGGGATCAGTGCCTTGCGGCCTTCACGCCCGGCCTGATTGATTCTTCTGGTAAGTATATTTTCACTATTCAAGGTTTTCTCCTTCTTTAATTTTGTCCCGTGGCTCCTGCCTCATCATCCTGCCTCAATCTCCCGGACAATATCCAGATCCTTGTCTCCCCTGCCCGACAAATTGACCAGCACTACGCTTCCCGGCCTGATTTTATCCTTGTTGACCATAACCCAGGCCAGGGCATGGGAACTTTCCAGTGCCGGGATTATCCCTTCCTTACGGCACAATAAATAAAAAGCATCCAAAGCCTGGGCGTCATGAATCACTTCGTACCTGGCCCGGCCGCTGTCCTTTAAAAATGAGTGTTCAGGACCAACGCCCGGATAATCAAGCCCGGGCGCTACAGAATGAGAAGGCATGATCTGTCCCTCGGAAGTCTGAAGCAGATAGGTGTGCGTGCCGTGCAGCACCCCGAAGCTTCCTTTATTCAAAGTAGCTGAATGATAACAATGCGGAGTTCCCTCTCCTCCCGCTTCAACACCCACCAGCTGCACCTCACTTTCCTCGACAAATGGATGGAAAATGCCGATGGCGTTGGAGCCTCCACCCACGCAGGCGACCACAGTATCCGGGAGCCTGCCGGTTTTTTCAAGAAACTGGTTTTTTGCCTCCCGGCCGATAACCGATTGCAGCCTTCTGACCAGCAATGGGAAAGGATGCGGACCAACTGCCGACCCAAGACAATAATGGGTATCTCCCTGATGCCCTATCCAGTAACGCAGGGCTGCGTTAATGGCGTCCTTGAGAGTCTTAGTCCCGCTCTCCACCGGCTCCACCCTGGCTCCCAAAAGCTCCATCCGCCTTACATTGTGGTTTTGTCTTTTAACGTCCAGGGCGCCCATGAACACGATACACTCAAGTCCCAATGCCGCGGCAGCCGTGGCTGTGGCAACCCCGTGCTGTCCCGCCCCGGTTTCGGCCAGAAGACAGGTCTTGCCCATGTGCCTGGCCAGAAGGGCCTGCCCCACGGTATTATTTATCTTGTGAGCACCGGTATGGGCCAGGTCTTCCCTTTTGAGCCACAAGTCAAATCC
>SKKD01000021.1 GCA_007121655.1 Desulfonatronovibrio sp.
ATCGAATAAGAAGACCTGGACCCCGGATCTGGTCCGGGGTGACGGTTAAAGTAGGCCTTTAATCTTTTCCGTCATTCCGGCGAAGCCTGAATTCAGTGCCGTTTAATAGCCATTATCCGTATTTGGTGAATAGCCACATAATTTTTAACATTTTTGTGTTCTGGCAAATTTAGTTGAAATTTCTGGTTCCGGCTGAAGCATACTTTGAAAATTAAGCTATCCTTCGTGTAAAGAATTAAGAATATCTCACACCCGGCCTGAAGCAGGCCTTGAGCGCACAGAGCTCACAGAGAGGAATAAGAGTTGAGAAGAGTAAATATTTTCATCAGTCGGGTTAAACGCCTGATGAAAAGGCTTCACGCCTGGGGCGAGGTGGGAGAAAGACAAAAACATCTTACGCCTTGACCCAAACAGGCATTTAGCATGGTTTTAAGCTTTTTACCGGCTACGTACGCTTAAACCTGAAGAGCCATTTTTCTGTCATTGAAGGAGAACCAATGCCACAAGCTGCAAAACGACTGATTCTGTTCATCTCATTAATTTTTGCGTTTTCTCTGTTTTGTATCCAGCCTTGCCCGGCAAACGCACAGCAAGACCCACAGGCAGACACCCAGGAATTATCCCCGGCCGGCATTGAAAGACTGCTGAAAAACCTGGAAGATCCTCAAAGGCTTGACGAACTGAAGCAAGACCTGCGCACACTTCTTGCTGTTCAGGAGGCAGCCTTAATAGAGCATGAGGCTGAGCCCCGTGGATTGGTGGGACATCTGCTGTTCATTATATCCAGGTACCTGCAGGAGGTTAACCGGGTTTTATCCGAAGCAGGACAAACTTTCCTTCAGGTTCCTTCCCTGGTGTTGGATCTGGCCGATCAGGCACGTGATCCGGAAGTGCTGAAATCATGGATTGAAATGGCCGGAAAGATTTTTCTTGTTCTGCTGGCAGGTTTAGTTGCCCAATGGCTTGCTCACCGCCTGCTTTCCGGAGCGCGCAGATCCATTGAAGACAGAGAAGCTTACAATAACGGGATTAGAGTTATCCTGCTGCTGGGCAAAACCCTGCTGGATCTGATTCCCATAGCCGCTTTTGCAGCAGTGGCTTACGGCCTGCTTCCTCTTCTGGATCCTCGTACAGGTACTCAACTGGTGGCTCTGACTCTGATAAATGCCAACCTGCTGGTCCGGCTGATCCTGGCGTTGGCCCGGTTTGTGTTTGTTCCCGGAGTTCCTTCATTGCGATTGTTTACTATGAACAATGAATCGGTACAATATTTCTATATCTGGGTGCGCAGGGTGGTAAGCATAGGCGTATACGGCTACTTTATCCTGGAGGCCGCTCTGATACTCGGCCTGCCTCTTAGCCTGTATATATTTCTTCTCAAGCTGCTTGGACTCATAATAGCCCTCATGGCCATAATGCTGATAATGCAAAACCGGATTGCCGTAGCTTCATGGCTGCGCGGAAAACAGGCTTTGCCGGAACACCCCCGACCTGAAGCAGAGGTTTTAGTGCTTGGAAGGATCCAGGCAAGCGCCCTGCGGCGTCATCTGGCTGATTTCTGGCACATTGCAGCCATAGTGCTCATCGTGGGCATGTTCGGGACCTGGGCCCTGGAAATTGAGGGGGGCTTTAATTTCCTGGCCAGGTCCATAATTATGACCGCCATGATAATTGCTCTGGTTTCTTTTCTTATTCACCTGAGCCAGCGCGGCCTGGACCACTTGTTCAAGATAAGCGATGAACTCAAAATTGACCATCCGGAGCTGGAGGCCAGGGCCAACCGTTACCTGCCCATGCTCAGACATACCATCAAGATCGTCCTTTACCTGGTTGCTGTTTTTTCCATTATGCAGGCATGGGGTCTGGGAACTCTCAGCTGGTTGCTGTCGCCGCAGGGTGTGGCAATCGTGTTTGATTTTCTAATTATTATTCTGATAATTGCCGGAGCATTGCTGCTCTGGGAGATAATCAGCGTCAAAATTGAGCAACACCTGACCAGAGAGCGAGAAGAGATTGCCTGCAAAAAAGGCAATGCCCGCTTACTCACCTTGCTGCCGCTGTTCAGCAACGTGATTCGGATAACCCTGGTTCTGGTTGCCGGTATGAGTGTCCTGGCGCACATGGGCATCAATATTGCTCCGCTGCTGGCAGGAGCAGGGGTTATCGGACTGGCCATCGGTTTTGGAGCTCAGACTCTGGTCCGGGACGTAATCACAGGAGCCTTTATCCTGATGGAAGATTCCATCGCTGTGGGCGATTGGGTGGAGGCCGGGGGACATGCCGGCACAGTGGAACATCTTACAATCCGCACCCTGACCCTGCGCGATCTTACCGGAGCAGTGTATGTGATACCCTTTGGTGATGTGACTACCGTTAAGAATAGCAACCGGGATTACGGATATGCCCTGATCGATGCAGGGGTGGCTTACAGGGAGAATTACGGCGAGGTGGTCCAGCTTCTTCAGGAAGTGGCAGACGAACTGCGGCAGGATGAAACCTGGGGACCTGATATAATCGGGGATCTGGAAATATTCGGACTGAACAATCTGGGCGACTCGGCAGTGGAAATCCGGGTAAGATTAAAAACCTCGCCCATGCGTCAGTTCTCAGTACGCAGGGCTTTTCTGGAGCGGATGAAGCGGATTTTTGATGAAAACGGCATTGAGATTCCATTTCCTCACCAGACCATCTGGTTTGGAGAGGGCAAGGACGGTTCCGCACCGCCCATGCGTCTTATCAAGGATGCCAAGCCACCGGAGCCTGCCCAAGAGGCTATCGAGACTGAATCTCAGCAAGCTGCCGAAGACTCTAAAGTTCGATATGTATCTGAATCCGAAGCTTCCGGGGAAGTTGTGCGGGAAAAGGAGGAGGCTGAGGAATCTCTGGAACAGGATGAAAAGACAGACCGGTGCTGATAGGGCAAAACTCTTTTCCGGATTTGACGGATTACTTCGTGTAAAGAAAAGAAATATCTCACACCCGGCCTGAAGCAGGTGGGAGAAAGAAAAGAAATATCTCACACCCGGCCTGAAGCAGGCCTTGAGCGCACAGAGCTCACAGAGAGGAATAAGAGTCGAGAAGAGTAAATATTTTCATCAGTCGGGTTAAACGCCTGATGAAAAGGCTTCACGCCTGAGGCGAGGTGGGAGAAAGAAAAATACGCTTCGCTGAGACTTCGTCTATTGCACAGGGCAGGCAGAGCAAGAGTGGAGGAAGAAAATCCAGTATTCATATCCACCGAGCCGGTGTATATGAATAACAAGCTCTCCGCCCGGGGCGGAAGACCCTTTTTAAGTACAATTATGAAATCCATGATGTCTCATAAGAGTCACCATGGATTTCTCTTTGCCTGAATCAGGCCTTTACAGTACCAGCTGTTGATTTAATCAGGAAACAATAAATTATTAAAAGTTATCTCAAACACCAAGCTTAAGGGCAGTTTCAGCTACTCTGGCTCCGAGCTTCGCGCCGTTTTCAATGGTCTTATCATCCGGCGCTCCTGCGCAGGCTGTACCGTAATGTCCGGTAGCGCTCATGGGATCGCCCACGATCACCATGCCGTAGATCATCAGAGCCTGAATAATGGAAAACATGGTGGTTTCTTTTCCCCCTGTGAGATCTCCGGAAGTGGCAAAGGCTGCTCCCACCTTGCCTTCCATTTTCTTTCTCAGGTTGACAAAATCATCAATCACCCTTTTCAGGTCCGCAGCCATCACCCCGAAATATACCGGGGAGCCGGCAATGACCCCGCTTGAATTCAGAAAATCGTCCTTGCTCACCTCATCAGTGCTCCTGAGCACCGCCTGGGCACCGTTTACCGATTCAACGCCCCGGGCAATGGCCTGGGCCAATTTCCTGGTGTTGCCGGACCTGGAGTAGTATAAAACCAGTATCTGCATGATATCCTCCTTTAGAAAGTTGTTCCGATTGTTGTTTCAGAACCAATCTACGATCCTGAATTTAATATTCAAGTATAAAATTTTTGTTCCAGATGCTGAATAAGGATCCTTCATAACTGAGTTTTGATAATTTATCAAAACCCCACTTCCAGCCCCGGAGAGATCAGAGCGCAGTCCGAGCCGCTGCCGTAAAGCATGGGTTCGGGTCCGTGGGCAACTTCAACCCTGCGGCCGGCGATTTTAAGGCGGCCTTCAGCCAGCCATTGTATTGCCTGCGGAAATATCCGGTGTTCGAGAGTCAGTATTCTGGTTCCGATGGTTTTGGGGTCATCCCAGGCAAAACCGGGTACGGCCGCCTGAATTATGATGGGACCGTGATCCATTTTTTCATCCACGAAATGTACACTGCATCCGGACAGCTTGACTCCGTATTCAGCAGCCTGTTTCTGACCGTCAATTCCCGGAAAAGAGGGTAGAAGGGCAGGGTGAATATTTAAGATCCGGCCGGGAAAGCTGCCAATAAAAAAGGGGGTCAGGATGCGCATGAACCCGGCCAGTATGACCGCTTGCGCACCTGAGTTCCTGATCTCCTGCACAACGGATTTGTCGAACTCTTCCCTGGAATCAAAAGATGTGTGCTCAATCACCTTGTGTTTAAGACCGTGTCTCTCAGCCCTGCGGAGGCCGTATGCATCCTTTTTATTGCTCAGGACCAGGGTGATTTCAGCATCAAGAACATTTTGTTCTATGCGGTCGATAATGGATTGCAGGTTTGACCCGCTCCCGGAGATTAGGATTGCTATTTTAAGAGGCATATATCACCTGATTTTTATTTTTTTACCACAGAAGATCACCCGGTTGATCAACATCAGCAGGTCATGTTTCAGTCTTTCAGACTTGCTGAGAATTCTCCACCAAAGCATCAACCATCCCGGGAATGGTATAATCTTCGGGCATTATATCCGCTTTAAAACCGAATTCACTCAATGTGGCGGCTGTGATGGGACCAATGCAGATCAGCTTCAGGCCTTTTTCCAGAAAAGGGCGAATTTTGTCCGGGGGGATCAGGGAAAAAAAGTTTTCCACAGTAGAGGAACTGGTAAAGGTTATATAATGGATGTCCCCTTTTATCAGATTGGAAAGGATCACCTCACTGTCCTGCCGGAACAGGCCGGTTTCATATACCGGCAGGATTTCAACCTGAGCTCCGGCCTTTTCAAGCTCCCGGGGCAGGACTTCGCGGGCGATTCTGGCTCTGGGTATCAGAACTTTTTTGTCCTTTACTCCCAGCTTCAAAAGCCCTTCCACAACTGATTCAGCCACATATTTTTCCGGAACAAAATCGGCGTAAATCCCTCTTTCTTCCAGGGCTCTGGCGGTTGCAGGGCCGATGGCCGCCACCTTGCCGGTTCCGAGGACGCGGGCGTCCAGACCCATGCTTCTTAGCTGTCGCCAGAAAAAAAGCACTCCGTTGACTGAAGTAAAGACCAGCCAGTGGTAATTTTTCAGGTTGTTTATGGCCTGCTCCAGAAGACTGTAATCATCCAGGGGTTTGATTTCTATTGTGGGGAATTCAAAGCAGCAGGCTCCGAGATCGGTCAAATCCTGCAAAAGTCCGCTGGCCTGCTCCCTGGCCCTGGTGACCACAACCCCCCTGCCAAGCAAAGGCAGCTTCTCAAACCAGTTTAGTTCGTCGCGCAGACAGACTACTTCGCCAACAACAAGAAGGGAAGGGGGCTTGAAATCCTCCTGAACGGCCTTTTGGGGTATATCCTTAATGGTGGAAACCGTTGATCTGTGGTTGCAGGTGGTGCCCCAGCGAACCAGGGCCGCAGGCATGTCCGGGCGCATCCCGTTCTCAATGAGCATCCTGCTGATATGAGGCAAGTTCTTTACGCCCATGAAAAAAACCAGGGTGCTGGTTCCGGATGCCAGGGCCTTCCAGTTATGGGCGCTTTCAGGCTTATTCGGATCTTCATGTCCGGTAATAAAAGAAACTGATGAAGCATATTTTCTGTGAGTCAGGGGAATTCCGGCGTAAGCCGGGGCAGCCACAGCAGAAGTCACTCCCGGGATGACCTCAAAGTCCGCGCCTGCTTCCAGGAGTTCCTGGGCCTCTTCGGCCCCGCGCCCGAAAATATATGGATCGCCGCCTTTCAGCCTGGCGACCATTTTGCCGTCAAGGGCCTTTTCCACCAGCAGATCATTGATCTTGTCCTGGGGCAGGGTGTGGTCTCCACCCTTTTTGCCTACATAAATGATCTGGGCATCTTTTCGGCAATATTTCAGAAAAATTTCATTAGCCAGGTAGTCATAGACCACCACGTCGGCCTTTTCCAGAATTTCTTTCCCCTTGATGGTCAAAAGTCCGGGATCACCGGGCCCTGCTCCGATCAAATATACTTTGGACATTGTCTCCCCTTGTCTGTGCTCTCCGCCTGCTCTGTTAACGCTCTTATCATAAATCCGGCTATCCTCTTTGACAGCAGAATCCTTTCATCCAATGTCAGCCAGCCTCTTTCTCAGACTCAACAGTTTTTCTCTTTTCTCTCCCATTTCCCCGGCCCTGGACTGTTCTTTGGCCACAACCTCCTCCGGGGCGTTTTTTAAAAAGCCCGGATTGGCCAGCTTTTTGGATACAATGTCAAGCTCCCTGTGCAGCTTGCCAAGTTCCTTGTCCAGTCGCTTCAACTCGCCGTCAATGTCAACGAATCCCTTAAGTGGCACAAAAAGTTCATGTCCTCTCACCACTGCGGACCCGCAGCCCCGGGGAGGATCGATGTCCGGCCCCGCCTGCATGCTTTCAAGTCCGGCCAGGTTTTTAATCAGCCCGTCATGGTCGGCCAGAAACTGCTGATCTGTTCCGGTGGTCCTGATCATTAGAGTAAGCTTGACAGAAGGTGCAATGTTCAGCTCGGAGCGGATATTGCGGGTCGCACCGACAACCTGCTGCAAGAAGTCCATCTCCCGGGCCGCCTGGGGAAATCTGCACTGTTCAAGCGCCTCTGG
>SKKD01000125.1 GCA_007121655.1 Desulfonatronovibrio sp.
AACCCTGACCATAACAGTTTCCGGTGCATTAGAGGTCAGCACGTTCCCGCTATAAACCCTCAACCTGATTCCTGAAAGATTGTATAGAGCCGTCAGGCCTGAAAGAAAAAGAAGACTGAGCAGCAATGAGGTAATTAGAAAAAGAACGTTATTATTGCTGTTGACCGCAGCCAGGCCGACCATCAGGGCGAAAAGGACATAAATCCATCCGGAAAAGCTGAGCCTGGTCCGGATTTTAGTTGATTTCAGGCTATTTCCAGGTTTCATTTATAATTTTTTTAACCAGATATTCCCTGTTTCCGCCCGAATTGAAACTAATCCTGTGGTTCATTACGTTAAAGCCGGTATCGATTAAATCTTCCGATATAACATAGTCTCTCTGTTCCATCATGGCCCAGGCCTGGGCAGCGGCTTTTAAAGCCAGCATTCCCCTTGGAGATAAACCACTGCGAACCTCTTCATTTTTTCTGGTTGCCCAGGTCAGGGCCATGATCATCTCGACAATTTCCCTGCTTAAAAAAACATTCTCCCGGAATTCACGCAGAAACAATATGTCCTCCCTGCTCGCTGCACGATCAAAATCAGGGCTGGCAATTCCTTTGGTCAATAAGTGTTCTTCGGCTTCAGGGCTTGGGTAACCGAGGGTGATGCTCATAATGAAACGATCCATCTGACTGTCGGGCAGGGGGTTGACCCCATACTCCTCAAGAGAATTTTGAGTGGCTATAACCAGAAAAGCATCGGGCAGAGGGTAAGTGCTTCCATCGGCTGACACCTGCTTTTCAGCCATGGCTTCCAGCAGGGCCGACTGTGTCCGGGGAGAAGACCGGTTTATCTCGTCCGCCAGAACAATGGAGTGGAAAATCGGCCCCTTATGGAAGCGAAATTCATTTGTTCGAGGATCAAACATGGAAACACCCAGAACATCTCCAGGCAACAGATCACTGGTCATCTGGATCCGGGCAAAGTCAAGGCCCAAAACCCTGGCCATGCATAGGGCCAGTGTGGTTTTACCCACACCTGGAATATCTTCAATCAATAAATGACCCCCGGCAAGAAACGAGGCCAGAGCCAGGCGGATTTCATAGGGTTTGTCCAGCAGGACATTATTTATAGTTTCAAGGATTAATGTAATGATCGCCGATTGCTTACTCATGTGATTTTCTATCTATCCGTTTCATTTTGAACATTAAAGTGAAGCAAAAAAACCTGTCATCCCGGTTCCGGATCAGGTCCGGAATGACGGATCGGGATCCTGGTTCTCCAATTTTCTGGATTCCGGCTTTCGCCGAAGATGACGGAAAAGGGACGTACAGACTGATGAATCGATCCACTGGATCAGGGTCCATTTTTTATCTTTCGGCAATAATTTCCCCCCTGGTCCTTATGTGCAGGGTATAACACTTTATTGAAAGTATTCTTCACCCGGATGAACCTTTTTTTACAGATCCATTATAAATACTTATTCAAGGAACAGGCCCCGTCAATACTACCCTTGAAGTCACCTTCAATTTTTAATGTCCGGCTTAATTATTGATTAATGTCTTTTTTTGTTTTATATTAACAAATAGTTTTCTTTCAATGTGGTAACGTTTCAAGGAGGATAGTATGCTGATAAAAGATTGGATGAGCAGGGACGTAATTACCGTAAATAAGGACACTTCCATGCTGAAAGCCTCCAAAATATTCAAGGATAATAATTTCCGGCGTCTTCCGGTTGTTGACGAAAACGGAAAACTCTCGGGCATTGTCACAGACCGGGACATTAAGGATGCTTCGCCATCCAAAGCCACCACCCTGGATGTTCATGAACTTTATTACCTCCTTTCAGAAATAAAAATCAAAGACATTATGACTCCCCGCCCTTTCACCATTAAAGTTGACGACAGCCTGGAAAAAGCTGCCATTAAGATGCTTGAGAAAAAGGTTGAAGGGCTGCCTGTAGTGAATGAAATAAACGAAGTCGTGGGTATCATCACCGAAACGGATATATTCAAGGCCCTGATCAACATAACCGGGGCTTACCAGGGCGGCATAAAAATCGGCCTTAAAATTTCCAGTGAACCCGGCAGCCTTAAGCCTGTTCTGGATTTATTAAGGTCGCATGGGGCAAGGATAATAAGTGTCCTTACTTATCATGATCAGTCGGCGCATGGTTTCAGAAATGTCTATATGAGAATTCAGGATATGGATAAATCCGAAGAAAATTCTCTTTTAAATGCCGTGAATCAACAATTTGATGTTCTTTTCTGGCTGCGGGACAACCCCAGTTTAATAAATCATTAATAGAACAACATACTTAAAAAAATACAAAATTATCGGAGTAAAAAATGGAAAAAAAAGTATTCGTTTACGCGTTAAGCACATGTATTCATTGCAGAAATGTTAAGAAGTTTCTTGATGAAAAAAACATAGATTACGACTTTGTTTACGTAGATCAGTTAAGCGGCGATGAGCGGGATCAGGTTATCGAAGAAGTAAAGAAATATAATCCCAGAGTTTCCTTTCCCACAACTGTAGTGGATAACGAAAAGATTATCATCGGTCTAAAGGAAGATGAAATTCTGGAGGCTTGCGGGAAATGACCCCGGAAAAGCTTTATGAAAATCTGAAAAAGGTTCAGGAACCTAAAGGTTATTTTTTTAACAGGGATCAGGTCATGGCCATGAACCTCATGCAGGGCCTTCTTGAAAACAAGGAGCGCTATGGCTACATGGTCTGCCCCTGTCGTCTGGCTTCGGGCAACCGGCAGGACGATAAAGACATTATCTGCCCCTGTGTATATCGGGAGGAAGATGTGCCTGAGTTCGGCAGCTGTTATTGCGGTCTTTACGTTTCAAAAGACTGGAATGAAGGAAAGATCACCCACGAATACGTACCTGAGCGTCGTCCGGCGGAAAAGATGAAATTTTAAATTACTTGTAGGTGCTCCACCCGGGCGGCCCGGGACCAAACCGATAAGTAACCTGAAATGACCTGAACTTATAAAGATCGCCGCGTTCGCCCCGGTTGAATGGCTGCGCCTGCACTTCATATATTCAACAAGGAAAGAAGACTCGCTCTCAATGACTGGATAGTCACAGCCCGGGTCACTCTTCACCTGTCATTGCGAGGGAGCGTAGCGACAGAAGCAATCTGTATGGTAAAAATGTAATACGTTGAATAATTAACAATACGCTTCAAGTTGCTTTGAAATAAAGAGAAACTTACATATATTTTAAGGAGAAACAAATGAAGGATAAAGTACAGGAAGTTTTAGACAAAATCAGACCTGCTCTGCAGGCTGACGGCGGTGACGTGGAATTGGTGGAAGTCACCGACCAGGGAATAGTTAAAGTACGGCTGACAGGGGCTTGTAAAGGATGTCCCATGTCCCAGATGACCCTGAAAAATGGAATTGAGCGACTGGTTTTAAAAGAAATCCCGGAAATAAAAAGTGTAGAAGCAGTATCTTAAAAGCTGTTGAAAAAGTCCTAGACGACAGGGTACTCAAAAGTTCCATCGCAGGAAGCAATCCGGCACACACTTGAATATAGTTTAATATACGCGTGGCCTCCAGCACTTCACAATTCAAGATGACAGCCAGGCAGCTTACACTGCAATTTCCTGTATCGGGATTTATCACATTTTTTGCTGGCGGACTTCAAAAGTCCGCCATTTTTTTCGTAAATTGAATATAAAGGCATTAAACATGACTACTGTAACGACAAGATTCGCTCCCAGCCCCACCGGTTATCTGCACATTGGAGGTGCCAGGACCGCGCTTTTCAACTGGCTTTTTGCCAGAAAAAATTCCGGCACGTTTATCCTGAGAGTTGAAGACACTGATGAGGAAAGATCCACTCAGGAAATGACCCAGGCCATTATTGACGCCATGGACTGGCTTGGACTTGATTATGATCAGGGGCCGTTTTTTCAGAGCCAGAGAAAAGATCTATATTTAAGCTACATAGACAAACTTATTCAGACAGGGAACGCCTATTACTGCAGCTGCACTCCTGACGAGGTCGAGGCCATGCGCGAAGCAGCCAGGCAGAAGGGATTGAAACCCAAGTATGACGGCAAATGCCGTGAACTTGGAAAAGTCCCGGGTCCTGACACCGTCATCAGGCTTAAAGCCCCCCTCAACGGTCAAACAGCTTTCCATGATCAGGTTAAGGGTCCCATATCTTTTGATAATCAGGAACTTGACGATTTCGTTCTCCAGAGAAAAGACGGAACACCTACATACAATCTGGCCGTGGTGGTGGATGACATTGAAATGGGAGTGACTCACATTCTGCGGGGCGACGACCACATCAACAATACCCCAAAACAGATACTTTTATACAGGGCTTTGAAAACCGTACCCCCTCTTTTCGGGCACGTGCCCATGATTCTCGGTCCTGACAAGAAAAAGCTGTCCAAACGCCATGGGGCATTGTCGGTAATGGCCTACAAGAAAATGGGTTTTTTGCCCGAAGCCATGGTCAACTATCTTGTCCGCCTGGGATGGTCTTTCAAGGATGAGGAAATATTTTCCAGAGATGAGCTTATTAATAAATTCTCCCTGGAAAATCTGGGTTCGTCAGCCAGCGTCTTTGACACAAACAAGCTCACCTGGCTCAATTCTCATTATATAAAGGAAGCTGACATTGCCAGGCTGTCCGGTATTCTTACCGAACATCTTGAAGATGAACTTATTCCCGACGACCCGGGTTACCTGGAAAAAATCATTCCGCTTCTTCAGCCAAGGGCGGGAACCATGCATGAAATGGCTGAAATGGCGGCATTTTTCCTGATTGAAGACGAAAGACTGGTATATGATGAAAAAGCCGTGGATAAATTTTTAAGTCCTGAAGCCAGGACGCACTTATCTGAAATCGCCTCCAGGCTGGAACATATTGATTCTTTTGATCAAAAGTCTCTAGAACAGGAATTTGGCGAATACATCCGGGAAAAGGAGATAAAATTCAAGGTCATTGCCCAGCCTTTACGGGTGGCCATAACCGGCAGAACAGCCAGTCCCGGACTCTTTGAAACCATGGAGGTTCTGGGGAAGAACAGGGTTTTATGCAGGTTGAAACAGGTGAACGGGTAAATCTATTTTTTCCACAAATACAGGATTAAGGTCAAAACGATACTTATCAATATGCTCGTTCCCAGGGGAAAATAAAATCTGAAGTTTTCCCTTTCAATAAATATGTCGCCCGGAAGTCTTCCGATGCCGAAAGGCAGCCTGTCCTTGAAAAGGATCACCGCCCCGATGATTATCAGGAGCACTCCGGCAAAGATTATGGCTTTGCCGATCCCGGACCAGTCGTTCATAAGCAAACCTCCTGACTTCTTGAAAAGTCCTTATTCAGCAGGCTTAAAAATTTCAGACGTAAAAAGCCATCCGGCATTCACTTTGAAATATTGTGAAACACACGTTCTCCATTATCTTCAATTCAAGTGGGGGCCGGAGAAAGCACGCGGCAATCGGTAAATTTTAAGCGGCCTGCTAGCATATCCTGGGAAGCTGTTCCCCCTCCAGCATATCAAGAAGCCTGTGACCGCCAAGGGGTGTCTTGAGCACAACCTTTCCTTTCCTGCCTTCCCTGACATGCCCGATTTTAACCGCTCCCAGACCGGCAGGATCACTTCTCATGATCTCAAGGGCCTTATCAGCGAATTTTTCCGGCAAAATGCAGATGAACTTTCCTTCATTGGCCAGGTATAAAGGATCAAACCCCAGAAAAGAACAACCTCCTTCCACTGCTTCACGAACAGGTATCCTGTCCTGCTCAATAAAAAATTCAACCTCTGAC
Source organism: Desulfonatronovibrio sp. (assembly GCA_007121655.1). Taxonomy (GTDB): domain Bacteria; phylum Desulfobacterota; class Desulfovibrionia; order Desulfovibrionales; family Desulfonatronovibrionaceae; genus Desulfonatronovibrio. The sequence goes on from SKKD01000125.1 coordinate 5,790, forward strand.
TGCTGGGCAATTTCATTCAGTGTGGTGGCCAGCCCCCCCCTTGTGGGATCGCGAAGAACGTGGATATTGCCGACTTCCCTGATCAATCTGACAATCAGATGATTAAGAGCCTGAGAATCGCTCAGTATGTCTGTTTCAAAAGATATTCCCTGACGATGGGACAAAATTGCCAGGCCATGATCCCCGATACTTCCGCTGACAAGGATTGCATCCCCGGGAGAGGCGCTGCTTCCTGACGGGGAAGGTTCGGCAATTACAGATCCGATACCGCTTGTATTGATGAATATCTTGTCCACGGCGCCTCTGGGCACGACCTTGGTGTCTCCGGTAATAATAAGCACCCCGGCATTCCTGGCAGCCGCGGCCATGGAGCTGACAATCTTATCCAGATCATCCATGTCCAGGCCTTCTTCAAGAATAAAGGCACAGCTGAGGTATTTCGGAATCGCGCCCAGCATGGCTATGTCATTAACTGTTCCATGAACAGCTAGAGAACCTATATCCCCGCCGGGAAAAAATATCGGATCTACAGTAAAAGTATCCGTACTCATGGATAAAGGTCCTTCAAGATCGGATATGAGTGCCGCGTCATCCAGCCTGTTCAGCCAGGGATTGCCCAGATGTCTGACAAACATTTCTTTGATAAGACGCTGGGAGGCCTTTCCCCCGCTGCCGTAATCCAGGATTATTTTTTCAGACATTGTTGTTCCTTTAATATTCAAAATTCAGATCCCCGGCTTAATAGATTTCAGCCTTCAAGTAGAGATCAGCGACAAGGCAAGCGGTAATTTGAAACTGTTTTCGGCAATCTACCTCAAAGTAACTTGAAGTGTATAAGTAATAAATTCAGTATAATATGTTTTTGCCATACAGATTGCTTCGGTCGCTACGCTCCCTCGCAATGACAGGTGAGGCGTAACCAGAACCGTG
>SKKD01000040.1 GCA_007121655.1 Desulfonatronovibrio sp.
AATTCTGACTGTCATTGCGAGCGAGTCTTCGAGCGCGGCAATCTCATTGACACAGAGGACCGTACAACCAGGGTTAACACACTTACAAACTGATCCTCTTCCGAGCGGACACGCTAAAAATTCATCAGAGGCTACGACTGATTTTTTTTCAACCTCATCTGCACCAGGGATAATCCCTTTTCCCCTGACAGACTTGCCAGGCTTTCCATTTCCGGCCTGAGATAAGACTTGCCGGAGAAAATGGCTTCCCTGGCCCTTATTTCCTCGCCTTCCATGCGTACAGAGCTATCTTTTCTGGGCAGAATATTTCTGGATATTCTGGAGATTCTCAAGCCCAGAGTCAGGGTGTGTCTGAAAAATTGTTCTCTGACCCGGACCAGATTTTCATCATCGCACATAACCTGAAGCTGTCCTCCGGGCCTGTTCTTTTTCATGATCCCCTGCAGGAATATTACATCCAATGCCCCTGCCTCCATGATCTTCTGAAAAAAATGACCAAGCTCCTCCCCGGTCAGGTGGTCGATATTCGACTCCAGCAGCCAGACTCTGTCCTGTATAAACTGATCCTCTTCCCCCTCCCATAAAAAAACTCTAAGTGCGTTGAATTCTGCATCCTTACTGCCAAAGCCAAGTCCACTGGCTATTAGCTTTCCCTGAAATCCGCTTTCAAAGCATGAAACCAGCTGGTCAACAATAAGAGCACCTGTGGGCGTAATTATCTCCCAGTCGAAATCAGATGGCCGGATTTTTTTGCCCTGCATTAAAATAGAAGTAGCCGGTGCGGGAAGGGAAACCAGGCCGTGACATATCCTGGCTTCACCGCTGAACCAGGGCATGGGTGAAGAAGTAACTTCAATCGCCCCGATGGCTTCCAGGCCCCAGAAAGCTCCAATAATATCCACCAGCGTGTCCAGGGCTCCCACTTCATGAAAATGAACCTGTTCTTTGCCTATGCCGTGTACCTCAGCTTCCACCTCGGCAAGCCGGTGAAAAGCCCGGATTGATTTTTGCCTGACCGGTTCTGAAATATCCATTTTATGAATTAACACCAGAATATGCTCGAGTGTTCGCAAAGGCTGGGCATTTTCCCAGGTTATCCTGGCAAGTCTGCCGCATATGCCTTTTCTTTTTTCCGGCAGCATATCCAGCCTGACCTCGATTCCGGCCTGGTGAAATTTTTGTTCCAGCCCGCCAAAGTCAACCCCTGCGTCAGCAAGAGCGGAAATAAACATATCACCGCTGATTCCGCGGGAAATGTCCATAAATAATTTTTTCACTTTTTAATCCCACCCTCAAACGGTCGTTATATTCGTTGAATGGTCATATAGTCATTGTAAATGAAGGCTGTAACCACCCAAAATTTTTAACTTTGGATTTTGACCGCTGGCCAAAAAAGAAGTGCATGATTGTTTTTTTCATCTTATATTTAAAATAAATAATAAGGATAACCTCAGCCACAGCGGATTAAAGCACATGTTTACCTCAAAAAAAACAAATGTTCACGCCCTGGACACGGCAGTAGTCACCCAGTTTCTGGAAAAAACCCTGCCTTTCAATGAACTTGATCATGACATCCTGGAAAATCTGGCTAAACACGCCACTATAGATTTCTACCCCAAAGGGGCAAAAATACTCACTCAGGACGTGAGTGAGGTCAAGCACATTTACCTCATTCAAAAGGGCGGGGTCAAATTATACCTGCAGGACGAATCCGGGCAGACCACTCTTAAGGATTACAGGGGGGAAGGCTCTGTATTCGGTGCTTTGGCCATTATTCGCAATGCCAGGTCCAGTCTGACCGTGGAAGCCATTGAAGATACATTTTGCTTTTTGTTCACCAAGAAATCCTTTGTTGAACTGTTGAATACCCATCCCGGGTTTTCACAGTACTATCTCAAAACTTTTTCGGAAAATTATATCAAAAAATCTTTTTCCGAACTCAGAAAAGAGAAACTGACACCGAAAACCGAAGGCGCCCTTTACCTTTTTACAGTCAAGGTCAACGATATTTTAAGAAAAAAACCTGAAGTCGTGACCCCGGTGGAGACTATCCAGAACGCGGCACAGCGCATGTCAGATATGGGAATTGGTTCACTTCTGATCAAAAATGAGTACGGAAAAATATCAGGCATCATCACTGATAAGGATCTCCGCTCAAAGGTCGTTGCCAGGGGGCTGCCCTATTACACCCCGGTAGAAAAAATCATGTCCAGTCCGGTGGAAACCATATCAGCGAACAAAATCTGTTTTGACGCCCTTTTAAGCATGATGAGCAAACAGATTCATCACCTGGCGGTTGAAGACGACGGCCGGATTATCGGAGTGATAACAAGTCATGACATTCTGGTCCTGCAGGGGGAATCTCCGGTTTACCTGTTTAAGGAAATAATGAACCAGCACAGCATGGAAAGACTCTACGAACTGTCCATGCGCGTCCCCCTGGTGGTTCGCCCCCTGATTGAAGAAGGAGCCAAGGCCAACAACATTACCCGGATGATCACCGTTCTGAATGATCTCATCCTGGACCGTATTCTCACCCTGATGCAGGATGAGCTGGGTCCTCCTCCGGTGCCCTTCTGCTGGCTGGTAATGGGCAGTGAAGGCCGCAAGGAACAGACCTTCCGGACCGATCAGGACAATGCCATTGTTTACAGCGATCCCAAAGACGAACAGGAAGCCGAGGCCGCCCGGAGATATTTCAGGATGTTTGGCCAGGAAGCCATCAACCACCTGGTTAAATGCGGATATCCCCTTTGCCCCGGAGGGAATATGGCCTCCAACCCCAAATGGAACCAGCCCTTATCCGTCTGGAAGAAATATTTTGAAAGATGGGTCAATGTGCCCGAGCCTGAAGAAGTATTAAACTCGACTATATATTTTGATTTTCGACCCGCCTATGGCCATTTAGAACTGGGTTTCAGGCTGAGAGAACATCTCAACCGACTTGTCACGGGCAAGGATATGTTTCTGCGCTATCTGGCTCAGGATTGTATCAGGACAAAGCCTCCCCTGAGTTTTTTTAAAAATTTCATCGTGGACCGGGACGGAGAACATAAAAACCGCCTGGATATTAAAGCCAGGGGCCTTGTTCCCTTCTGGGACTTCGCCAGGGTCATGGCTTTAAGACATGGAATAGATGAAACCAACACTCTTGGACGCCTGGAACTTTTAAAGCAGGGAGGACACATGCCCGAGGACTTGTATATGAGGGCCAGAGAATCATACGAATTCCAGATGCAGCTCAGGTTTCTCAACCAGCTGAAGCTTATGGAGGCGGGAGATACGCCGCATAATTTTATTAACCCGGCGGAACTCAGCGATCTGGAAAAACAGACCTTGAAAGGAGCTTTTTCCGTGATCACCAATCTTCAGAGCTTTCTTAAAGAAACTTTTAAACTCAATATTGCCTGATTATGATAAATACAGCACTTTCTCCGGCATATCACCTCTATTCTCTGTGGCCTTTCGGATTGTTCCGGAAAAAACCGGAAAATCCCGTACTGGCCGCAAGCAGGGAGTATTTCAGCAGGTTTGACCAGGATCTGCCTCTGGAGGATTACGACTTCGTGGTCCTGGATACGGAACTTACCGGACTTAATGAAAAAAAAGACGAAATCGTATCCATCGGCGCGGTCAGGATAAAGAACCTGCGCATTGATCTGGAAAATAATTTCTATTCTAATATCTGCCCATCCCAGGAAGTACCCAAGTTCAGCACACTGATCCATAGAATCTCCGCCAGGCAGGCCAAAAAATCTCCACCTATTGTCGACATTCTCCCCGACCTCGTTGATTACGTGGGCAATTCACTGATCATCGGCCACAATATCGGAATGGACATGGTCTTCATTAACAAGGCCTTGAAGGAACATCTGGGCGGAATTCTGTACAACCCCTGCCTGGATACCATGCGCATGGCCAAAATTTTCCGCGAGGAACAATGGATTAACTATTATGATCGATATAACCTGGGCGTTTCCTACAATCTCAAGGATTTAAGCGAGGAATACGGGCTGCCTGTTTTTCCCGAACATAACTCGTTAAACGACGCCATTCAAACCGCCTATCTTTTTTTGTTTCTGGTGCACAAGCTGAAACACGGCAACATCAAAACACTTAAAGATCTGTATATGGCCGGCAGAAGCTGGCGCTGGATGTTCTAGCGCGGGCTTTTATATAAACCACCTTAGGAGGGAATCATGAAAAAAGACTTAACAGAGTACTGGTCAAAGAACCTGAGGCTCATAGCCATTTTGCTCATTATCTGGGCAGTGGTCTCTTACGGTTTCGGAATCATCCTGGTGAAACCCCTGAATGCAATCTGGATTGGAGGATTTCCTCTGGGATTCTGGTTTGCCCAACAGGGCTCAATCTATGTGTTTGTAATCCTGATATTTGTGTATTTTTTCCTGATGAACAGAATGGATCGCGAATACGAAGTTGATGAGAAATAATAACCTTAACACCTGTTAATTAATAAATAAAGGATTGATATTTCGGGGAGGAATACACCATGTCGATATTAGCTTGGACCTATATAATGGTCATATTAACATTTGGGCTTTACCTTTATATTGCCTGGCGATCCAGGGTTAAGGAAACCAAGGGTTTTTATATTGCCGGCGCAAGCGTACCACCGCTGGCCAACGGCATGGCAACGGCGGCAGACTGGATGAGCGCGGCATCTTTCATATCCATGGCCGGGCTTATTTCATTCATGGGCTACAGCGGCGCCGTGTATCTTATGGGCTGGACCGGAGGCTATGTCCTGCTGGCCCTTCTTCTGGCCCCATATCTTCGTAAATTCGGAAAGTTTACTGTGCCGGATTTTGTCGGTGACAGATACTATTCCGATACTGCCAGGGTCGTGGCCCTTATTTGCGCCATATTCGTATCCCTGACATATGTTGCCGGACAGATGCGCGGCGTGGGAATCGTTTTCAGCCGGTTTCTGGAAGTCGACGTAAACACCGGAGTCATAATAGGCATGGCCATAGTATTCTTTTATGCCTCCGTGGGAGGTATGAAGGGAATAACCTACACCCAGGTGGCCCAGTACTGCGTTTTGATCGTAGCCTTTATCATCTGCGCTGCCGCCATTTCCATGAAGGTTACCGGTATTCCTGTTCCCCAGCTCGGTTTCGGGTCAACAATTGCCGAGGGTGAAAGAGCAGGTCAGTATATCCTCCGGGCTCTGGACGGCATTCATACCGACCTTGGATTTTCTGAATACACATCGGCCTTCGGACCGGACGATATAGGAATGCTTTCGGTAATATGCATAACCCTGGCTCTTATGGTGGGCACGGCCGGGCTTCCTCACGTCATCATCAGGTTTTATACCGTTCCAAGCGTTAAGGCCGCCAGGCTCAGCGCAGGTTACGCTCTTTTCTTCATTGCTCTTTTATATACCACCGCTCCTACCCTGGCCGCCTTTGCCAGATACAACATGATCGAAACTGTTAATGATATAGCCTACGACCAGGCCCCATCCTGGTTTAAAAACTGGGAAAGAACCGGTCTCGTGGCCTGGATTGATAAGGCGGACGACGGCATAATCCGGTACCGGGCCGGTGACCCCTTTGTCGGAGCCCCTCAATTTACAGATGAAGTAGGTGAGCATGGCGAGAGAGTTGTAGCCAATCCCCCGACCGACAATGAAAATGAACTGTACATTGACCGTGATATAATAGTTCTGGCCAGTCCGGAAATGGCCGATCTCTCGCCCTGGATAATAGGGCTGGTGGCCGCCGGAGGTCTGGCAGCCGCCCTGTCGACTGCATCGGGACTTTTGATAGTTATATCTTCGTCGGTATCCCATGACCTTTACTACCGGATAATAAACCGGCAGGCCACAGAGAAACAAAGGATGCTCGTGGGAAGGGTCATGGTGGGAGTCGGCGTCTTATGCGCCGGCTATCTGGGGATAAATCCACCCGGATTTGTGGCCCAGGTGGTTGCCTTTGCCTTTGGATTGGCGGCATCATCCTTCTTCCCCATCATCATATTGGGCATATTCACAAAATGGGTCAACCGCGAAGGTGCCATAGCCGGAATGATCTCGGGAATCGGCTTTACCATGTTCTATATCATTCAAACCAGGTTCTTCGGAGCTGATCCATGGTTCTTCGGGATTACGGCTGAAGGCATCGGAACCATCGGCATGCTCCTCAATTTTGCAGTAACCATGTCAGTCTCCAAGTTTACCAAAGCTCCTCCGGTTGAAATCCAGGAACTGGTTGAAAACGTGCGCACGCCCCGCGGTGCCGGAGCTGCAGTTGATCACTGATTAAAACAAAATTAAAAAAAAACTGTTACCATAAACCGCGGCTGTCATAATATTATGACAGCCGCGGTTTTGTTTTCCGGCCTGGTTAAACTTTTTTTGGTTCATCCAACAAAGCGTACTTTCGCGTAAAGAATAAGAATATCTCACACCCGGCCTGACTCCGGCCTATATACTCAAGAGAAAGAAAAGAATGCCTCACACCCGGCCTGAAGCAGGCCTGGATACGCAAGAGAAAGAAAAGAATGTCTCACACCCGGCCTAAGAAGGCCTAGAGCCACCGAGCAAG
>SKKD01000069.1 GCA_007121655.1 Desulfonatronovibrio sp.
ATGGAAGGGCTTAATCTTGCTGAACAGGCCGGCAATCCAGAGCCTTACGCGTGGACCGGCGAAGGTCCCATACCGGTCCGTCTGGATCAGGGTAAATACAGGTGGCCGGGGAAAGGCCCCAAGGTTCTTGTTTATGATTACGGGGTAAAGTGGAATATTTTAAGGCTGCTCAAGCAATCAGGCTTCGATATTCTGGCAGTTCCAGCCTCCTTCAGCTATGAAGAAGCCTGCCTGATAAATCCTGATGGCGTGTTTTTGACCAATGGCCCGGGAGATCCGGGCGCCATGACCGGAAGCATCAACACCATCGGCAAACTCGCAGACAAGTTTCCTGTTGCAGGGATATGTCTTGGCAACCAGCTTCTTGGGCTGGCCCTCGGGGGCAAAAGCTTTAAGTTAAAGTTCGGACACCATGGAGCCAATCATCCGGTAAAGGACCTGGAAACCGGAAAAATTGAGATTTCCGCTCAAAATCATGGTTTCTGCATCAATATAGATAATCTGGATTTTCTCGAGCAGACCCATACTAATCTGAACGACATGACACTTGAAGGATTCAGGCACAGAACAAAACCCATCATAGCAGTCCAGCACCACCCTGAAGCCAGTTCAGGACCTCATGACAGCAGATATTTCTTTTCCCGTTTTAAACAGTTAATAGAGGATTGCCGGTAATTTTAGATTTTAAATAAAGGTCAGCTCACCCGGATGACCGGGAAAAATTGCACTGCCGTCAAATCAGAAGTCACGACTTCTTGAATATTTAAAATAATACCTGGATAAACATGATACATATGATATGTGAAGTACTTCTTCTTGACAATTCTTGATAATTCTATCAATAGTGCTTATTTGTTTGCTTGAGCGGGTGTAGCTCAGCTGGCAGAGTACAAGCTTCCCAAGCTTGGTGTCACGGGTTCGATCCCCGTCACCCGCTCCACTCCAAGCTTTACTGATGTTTACTGGGGTGGACCTTTTGGTCCACTTTTTTTTTGAGTGGGAATTACTAAATGATGAATCAGGAAACCAAAGCCAAAATTTCGGAACTGGCCCGGACCAATTGCCGAATAATGGGTCTCGAGCTGTGGGGAGTGGAGTACTTTCACGGTCCCGGCGGAAAAAAAAGCATCGTCCGGATATATATTGATTCAGACCAGGGTGTAACTATTGATCAATGTGCTGAACTTAGTAGAAATTTAAGTATTGTTCTTGATGTTGAAGATATTATTCCGGGTACTTATACCCTTGAGGTTTCATCTCCCGGCCTGAACAGAAAGTTTTTCAGCCCTTCACAGCTGAAAGGATTTACCGGTCAAAGAGTCAGGATATCCTTGAAGGAAGCGCGTTATGGAAGAAAAAACTTTTCCGGTGCCATACACGGGGTTGACGGAGAAAATATTATTGTCAGGTCGGATTCCGATGAAGAGTGGAGTTTCGACTGGGACGAAATTGATAAGGCAAATCTGGCCGGATAGCATCCGCCTTTTGCCCTGGAAATAATTTTACGGAGGAAGGCTATGAGCCTGGAACTTAAAAGAGTCATTGATCAGATAAGCAAGGATAAAGGAATAGACAGGGACATGCTTGTTGACACCCTTGAAGAGGCAGTTCGCACATCAGTCAACAAGAAGTACGGCAACCGGCTGGATATTGAGGTCAATTTCAATGAAGATACCGGAGAAATCGAGGTATACCAGTACAAGGTTGTTGTTGATGAAATACTGGATCCTGAAAATGAAATCCTTCTTAAAGATGCACTTGAACATGACCCGAATGTTCAACTGGACGATGAAATAGGTTTCGCATTAAACGTCAAGGATTTAGGACGAATTGCCGCTCAGTCTGCAAAACAGGTTTTAATTCAGAAAATGCGGGACGCCGAGCAGGAAATCATCTACGAGGAATACAAAGACCGGATAGGTGAAATCACCAGCGGAATAATTCAGCGCAGGGACCGGTCTGGATGGATAATCAATCTTGGACGGACTGAAGCTGTTCTGCCCAGGTCTGAACAGATTCCCAAGGAAAGGTTCCATCGTGGAGACCGGGTGGAAGGCTACATTATCGATGTACGAAAGGAAAGCCGCACCCCGCAGATCGTTGTTTCAAGGTCGCATCCTGATTACATGGTATCCCTGTTTAAACGCGAAGTCCCGGAAGTAGCCGATGAAACCATTAAAATCATGAATGTCGCCAGGGATCCCGGGAAAAGAGCCAAGGTGGCCGTCTTGTCCAAAGATATGGATGTCGACCCCGTAGGGGCCTGCGTGGGAGTGAAAGGTTCCCGGATTCAAAATATTGTGCAGGAACTCAAAGGAGAAAGAATCGATATTGTGGTCTGGAAACCGGATATTGCCACTTATGCGGCCAATGCGCTTTCTCCAGCCAGAATTTCCAGGATTACAGTCGATGAGGATGAAAAAACTCTCGAAGTAGTTGTTCCCGATGATCAACTAACTCCTGCAATCGGCAAGAAAGGCCAGAATGTCAAGCTTGCGTCAACTTTGCTGGGCTGGAAAATAGATGTTTACACCGAAACCAGATACGGAGAGCTTAACGAACACCAGCAGATAATGGAACAGCTGGCCAGCGCGGCTGAAATCTCCATTAATGATTTTGTTAAGCAGGGCTTTGAAAGCCTTGAGCAACTTACCCGGACACCTGAAGAAGAACTTCAGGAAAGGCTTGAGCTTTCCGAAGAAAACCTGGCCAACCTCAAAAGCGCCATCAACTTTCTGACGCCCAGAGAAACAGAAGACGAAGAAGCCGTCACTGAAGAATTAGCAACAACCGAACAAAAAGTTGAAGAGATAAAGCCCATTGAGCCTGATTTCTCAACCGAGCCGGAAGAAGTTGAAGATGAGCAGCAAGATAATGACGTTGAAGACGAACAAACAGATAAAAACATATAAATGCAAATAGTTATGAGCAAACATGTTCCCATGAGAACATGCATTATTTGTCGCGCCAAAAAACCTAAGCCGTTGCTGCTTAGGCACACCTGTCCGCATGACCATAGCAGGCATCTCGAGCCTGACCTGCAAGGCATCGGACTGGGCAGAGGCTTTTATACGTGCCGGGATAAAGCCTGCGCGGAAAAAATTGACAGATTCAGGGGATGGATTCATAAGTGCAAGGGGGTTTCGTAATGTCCGATAAAATAAGAGTCAGAGAATTGTCCCAGGAACTGGGCATCTCCAACAAGGAGTTGATCCAGCTTCTGAGAGAACTGAATATCTCGGTCAAAAGCCATATGAGCAGCCTGGATATGGATCAGGCTGACCAGGCCCGTAAAAAACACAATCAGTCCTCCTCGGAAAAAGTTACCCAGAAGATGGCTAAAACCGGAGTAATCGTTCGAAGAAGAAAACGGATTACCCCGGAGCCACATCCGGAGGCCGAGCCTGAAGAAGCTGAGCAGGATGCAACCGTGGCCATGTCAGAGGAACCCCCCTCCTCTGTTGAAAGCGAACCGTCATCCGAAGAAACCCCGATCCTCGAAGAAACCCCGATCCCCGAAGAAGAATCCATCCCTGAAGAGTTGGCTGAAAAACAGGAAGCAAAACCCATTGAAAAGAAGGCTCCCGAGGAAACTGAGAAAGTTCAGGATAAAAAACGACCCAAAAAACCCAGAAAAGCTCCCGAACCCAGAGTTACGATCATTTCCAAGCCCGAACCGAAACCCGTTCCCGAAACCCCCGAGCCGGTATTGGAAAAAACCGTGACTCCTGTTCTTCCTGAGACCGGAGCGGTTCCTCCTTCCAAAGAGACGGAAGAATCCAAAGACGTTAAGAAGAAACGGAAAAAGAAAAAAGACAAGAAAGACAAGCGGGTTGTTGATTTCAAGGGATATTACCAGGACAGCGAACAAACCAAAAAAACGGCAATAAATTTCAAAAAACAAAAGTCTACCACAGTGGCTGATAAAACCGGCGGCAAGCTCAAACTGCTTAAGGATAAAAAATTAAAACTGGATGAAGAGGCTAAGATCCAATCTCAGACTCTTAAATCAACCAAGAAGAAGATCAGGATCGACGAGGCCATACGTGTGGCTGATCTTGCCAGGCAAATGGGCATCAAGGCCCAGGATCTGATCAAAACTCTGCTCGGTCTTGGAATCATGGCCACCATCAACCAGTCCATTGACCTGGATACCGCGGCCGTCATAGCTGCGGAGTATGGTTACGAAGTTGAAAAAACCGGCTTCTCTGAAGACTTATTCATGCTCCCCAAAGAAAAGGATGACCCCAAAGACCTGAAGACCCGTTCTCCGGTAGTCACCATCATGGGCCATGTTGACCACGGTAAAACCTCTCTTCTGGACGCCATCCGCGAGTCAAAGGTCGCATCCGGTGAAGCGGGAGGCATAACTCAACACATAGGCGCCTATTTTGTTACAACTCCAAGGGGAGACGTCGTCTTCCTGGATACTCCCGGTCATGAAGCCTTTACAGCCATGAGAGCCAGAGGAGCGCAGGTAACGGACATCGTCATCCTGGTTGTTGCTGCCGATGATGGGGTAATGGATCAGACAAGGGAGGCTGTCAGCCACTCCAAGGCTGCCGGTGTGCCCATTGTAGTGGCCGTCAACAAGATGGACAAGGAAGGCGCCAACCCTGACCGGGTAAAACGGGAACTGGGCGATCTTGGGCTTGTGCCTGAAGACTGGGGCGGTGATACGATTTTTACTGAGGTTTCCGCCAAGAATAAAGAAGGAATAGACTCGCTTCTGGAAATGGTCATCCTGCAGTCTGAAGTACTGGAACTAAAGGCCAATCCTGACAAAAAAGCCCTGGGACATATTGTGGAGGCTCGCCTGGACAAAGGACGGGGAGCAATCGGCACCCTGCTGGTTCAGGGCGGCACACTCAAACAGGGAGATGCATTTGTCTGCGGTTTTGTTCACGGCAAAGTCAGGGCCATGTTCAATGATAAAGGACAGAAGATAGATGCCGCGGGACCCTCAACGCCTGTTGAAGTGCAGGGATTTGAAGGCGTACCGGAAGCAGGAGATGAATTTGTTGTTGTCAAAGATGAAAAGGTGGCCAGAAAAATTGCCGAGTCCAGGCAGACAAAGCAAAGAGAAAAAGACCTGGCCAGGGAATCAAAAATTACCCTGGAAAGCTTCCTGGCATCTAAGGCCGAAGGAGAAGTGCTGAATCTGAACCTGGTTCTTAAAGCTGACGTGCAGGGATCTCTTGAGGCCATTTCCGAAGCCTTGCACAAGCAATCCACCGATGCTGTCAGAATAAGTATCATCCACGCAGGAACAGGTGCTATTTCAGAGTCTGATATTCTGCTTGCGTCAGCGTCTTCAGCTATTATTATTGGATTTAATGTCAGGCCCACAGCAAGGGTCAAGGATGTGGCCGAGCAGGAAAATGTTGAAATAAGATTTTATGATATCATATACAATCTGGTCAATGACATCAGGGACGCCATGGCCGGAATGCTGGCTCCGGTCATTAAGGAACAATATCTGGGACAGGCCGAGGTTCTCCAGACATTCAACGTACCCAAGGCCGGAACCGTTGCCGGGTGCACGGTTTCCGACGGCAAGCTGACAAGAAACGCCAAGATCAGGCTTTTGAGGGACGGCGTGGTAATATTTACCGGAAAACTTAACTCTCTCAAACGTTTCAAGGATGATGTCAAGGAAGTAACCAAGGGGTATGAATGCGGGGTAGGCCTCGAAAAATACAATGATATCAAAACCGGAGACGTAATAGAGGCTTTTGAAGAAGTTGAGGAAAAGGCTGTTCTGTAAATTGATTGTTGCACTATCCTTCTTTCCCTGTGGGATCGCGGCAGCCGGCTTATACTACTCAATAGTTTAAAATTTAATAACTTGACAACCTGATTATTACTTAATTCCTGTCATGCTTATAGGTTCTTTAAATATAAATTTCCGGCTTCACGGAATAACTTCTCTCAAGTCCAAGAGAAAAATCAGCAACAGCCTCAAGCAGAAGCTTAAAAACAAATTCAACATGGCGGTTGCTGAAGTAGGATACGAGAACAGCTGTGATTTCCTGGAAATCGGCATGGTAACCCTGTCGAATGATAAAACCAGGGTGGAGGAAGTGCTCAACAAAGCCCTGGCCATGATTGAAGCCATAAGCACCGATGATATAATGGAAGTAAAAACGGAGGTTTTTAGAGTCTGATATGCGCGCTTCAACTACCAGAAGGTCATCAAGAATGGCCGACGAAATCATGCGCGAGCTTGGAAGGATTGTTGTGGAGGAAAGCCAGGATCCAAGACTGGAATTTCTGACAATTACCGGGGTTCGCCTGAACAAGGATTTCAGCATTGCTGAAGTTCTATACACTCATTACGAAGGCAATAGCCCTGATCTGGAAAAAAGCCTGAAAAAAGCCTGTGGATTTATGCGGTCCAGACTGGGAAAAAATTTGAAAATACGTTATGTGCCGGAACTGAGGTTTACGTGGGATTCGTTTGTTGATGAAATGGTGTATCATGGAAAATCTGAATAAGGTGGCCGAAGTCATTAAAAATAATGACGACTTTTTAATAGCCTCTCATGAAAGTCCTGATGGAGACGCAATCGGCTCAATGGCCGCCGTGGGTCACCTTCTTAAAACAATGGGCAAAAGGTTTTCCATATTCACTGCTGATAAAATCCCGGATAAGTTTAAGTGGATAAATATGCCAGGGCCGGTTAACAATGAATACCATCCAGGCAGACATTCCTGGATAATCGTCCTGGATTGCGGCGATCTGGAAAGATCCGGCAAGCAGCTCTCCGGAATGGCCGCCGAACCGATTCTCAACATTGATCATCACCGTGGCAATCCTGAGTTTGGGCAAGTGAACTGGGTTGATACCGGTTTTTCCTCTGTTGGGGAAATGGTGGCCAAACTTGCGGACCACCTGAACATAAAACCGGAGGGGCCTCTGGCCGAGGCGATTTATCTGGCCGTGGTTTCCGATACCGGTTTCTTCAGTTTCGGCAATACTTCACCGCAGGTTCTTGAACTTTCAGCAAGGCTTATTCGCAATGGAATAAACCCCGGACTGATTAATGCAAAGATACTCAATCAGTGGACCATAGAAAAGCTCCATCTTCACGGAATGGCCCTGCAAAAGACGTTGTTTTATTTAAACGGCAAAATCGGCCTCGTGTCGGTCACAAGAAAGATGTTGCGCGAGACAGGCGCAGCTCCTGAAGATTGCGAAGGAGTAGTGAATGCCGTCCGCAACGTCAAAGGTGTTGAAGTGGCGATATCCCTGCGTGAGGACGAGCCGGACAAAATCAAGTTCAGTCTGCGTTCATCCGGAGATGTTAATGTTCAGCTTATGGCGGCTGAACTTGAAGGCGGAGGACATAAGAACGCGTCAGGCGGAATAATTGCAGCCGACATGGACAGATCCAGGGAACGGATCATAGAAGTGGTGGCCAGGCATCTTGCTTGACAGTGAGCAAACCGACATTGTCTATGAAAGACGGCATAATCATTCTGAACAAACCCAAAGGCCCCACCTCGGCTGACTGCCTGAACAGAATCAAAAGAAAATTCAGGATTAAAAAAATAGGCCACGCCGGAACACTGGATCCCATGGCCACGGGAGTGCTGGTGGTAATGGTGGGACAGGCCACCAAGCTGGCCGACTTTATCATGGAGGGACGTAAAACTTACAAAGGCTCCTTGCGCCTGGGCATGGAAACGGATACCTATGATATAGAAGGCATTGTAAAACAGGAATACGACTATACCGGTATAAGCCCTGAAGAAGTTGCAGGGACCATAAAAGACTGGGAAACAATTTCATCCCAGGAAGTACCTCCTGTTTCCGCGGCCAAATACAAGGGCAAACCCCTTTATTCCCTGCAAAGGGCTGGACAAGCTGTCCCGATAAAGATTAAGAATATAGAAATTTTCAGGGCTGATGTCATTAAAATTGACATTCCCCTGTCAAGCTTCCGGATAACCTGCTCAGCAGGTGCCTATGTACGCTCCCTGGCCCACAGCCTGGGGAAGCGACTTGGTTGCGGCGCCGTCCTGACAGAGCTTACCCGGGAGCAAAGCCATCCCTTCGGCCTTGATAGAGCCGTTGAAATGGATCTGCTGCTGCAGGCTGATAATTGGCAGGATTTTTCCCTGCCCATTACTGAGGCCCTGAGACACTGGCCAAAACTGGTCCTTGACGACAGGCTTCGCAATTTTGTCAGAAACGGCAGACCCGTTGATGCTGCTCTTCTTTCCGAAGTAATTCCTGAAGAAAATACCATGGCGCTCATGGTTTCCAGCGATGGAAACCCGGAAGCACTTGCCAGACTTGAAACAGGAGAGGATGGAAGGCTGATGTGGACCATTAAGCGCGGCTTATGGTCAAATTAAATGACATTTAATCAAGGAGGATATCGCTGTGGTTATGAATCCAGATGAAAAGGCCAGTGTTATTGAGGAATATAAAAAGCACGACAATGACACCGGTTCTCCGGAAGTTCAGGTTGCTCTGCTCACAGAAAGAATTAAATATCTTACCGAGCATTTCAAGACCCATAAAAAGGACTTCCACTCCAGGACCGGTCTGCTGAAACTGGTTGGCAAAAGAAGAAACCTGCTCAGTTACCTCAAGAAAAAAGATGTTGAAAGATACAGGGAAATCATCACCCGTCTGGGCCTCAGGAAATAAGCATCAGGGCGCGGGACCCGCTCCGCGGATAACCGCGCCCTTTTCAAGTCTTTTGTCCGCACCTCATTTTTTCAGATTCCTCCCGTGCCAGGCCTGCAATTTTTTTTCACACATACAAATCATTTAAGTATAAAAGGACAAACAATGGTAAACGAATTTAAAACTACTTCAACAAGCGCTACCGCGGCAAACTGCGAAATAATATTCGAAACGGGCAAACTGGCCAACCAGGCTGACGGAGCGGTTATCGTACGGGGCGGAGACACGGTTGTTCTTGTCACCGCGGTTACCCAGACCATGCAGCATGATCCGGGATATTTTCCCCTGGTGGTAAACTATCAGGAAATGTCTTATGCTTCGGGCAGAATACCCGGAAGCTATTTCAAAAGGGAAATCGGCCGGCCCAGCGACCGGGAAACACTGGTTTCCAGGCTCATCGACCGACCGATAAGACCTCTTTTTCCCAAAACATTCAAAGATGAAGTCCAGGTCATAGCCACCGTGCTCTCAGCTGATCCCGAAAATGATCCCGATGTTCTGGCCATCAGCGGGGCTTCAGCAGCCCTGCATATCTCAAGAATCCCCTTTTCCGGACCAATAGCAGGGTGCAGGATCGGGTATATTGATGATCAGTTCATCCTCAATCCCAGCCATAAACTTCTTGAACAAAGCGATCTGAATCTGATAGTGGCGGCCACCAGGAATGGAGTGGTCATGGTTGAGGGCTTTACGGAATTTCTGCCTGAAAACCTGATTGCGGATGCCATTGGATGGGGACAGGAGCAGATCATTCCATTTATCGACGCCCAGGAAGAGCTGCGAGGTTTATGCGGAAAAGAGAAACTTCCGATTCCCCAGGAGCGCGAAAAAGACCCTGAACTGGAAAAGATGGTTTTCGATCTTGCTTCGGCCGAACTATCCAGAGTCCTTTTTATTCCTGACAAAATGGAACGCAGGGATGCCAAAAGAGAAGTATCCTCAAAATTTCGCGAAACTATGGCCGAAAAATTGGGAGAAGAATCCGACAAGCTTGCAATCTCCAGACAGATATTTGACGATCTGGAAAAGAAGATTGTCCGCGAAAAGATACTCCAAAGCAAAACCCGCATTGATGGCCGCGATCTGACGACAGTCAGGCCGCTTGCCATGGAAATAGGGCTCCTCCCCAGAACTCATGGTTCCGCCATATTCGCAAGAGGAGAAACAAAATCCCTTTGCGTGGCCACCCTTGGAAGCAGTTCGGACGAACAGCGCATTGAAACCCTCACCGGTGACACTACCAAGAGATTCATGCTCCATTACAATTTTCCTCCCTATTGTGTCGGAGAGGTTAAGTTTCTGAGAGGCCCTTCCAGAAGAGAGATAGGGCATGGCATCCTCGCTGAGCGGGCGCTGACCCCTGTCCTGCCGACAGCTGAAGATTTCCCCTTTACCATGAGGATTGTTTCCGAAGTAATGGAAAGCAACGGATCGTCATCCATGGCCACGGTATGCGGAGCCACTTTATCCCTTATGGACGCCGGAGTGCCCATCAAGGAACCTGTGGCGGGCATTGCCATGGGGCTGATCAAGGAAGGAGATGAGTACCTTGTGCTTACCGACATTCTGGGTGATGAAGACCATCTTGGAGACATGGATTTTAAGATTGCCGGAACCTATGACGGGGTAACGGCTATTCAGATGGACATTAAAATCCCCGGCATCCCCATGGATGTAATGTACAAGGCTCTTGAACAGGCTGGCGTAGCCAAAAAAACTATTCTGGACGACATGAACCGGGTTATTGAAAAGCCCAGGTCGGAACTATCCAGATACGCTCCCAAGACTGAAGTCGTCTATGTTGATACAGACAAGATCAAGGACGTTATCGGGCCTTCAGGCAAACACATCAAAGCTATCACGGCCGAAACCGGATCTTCCATAGATATCGAGGATTCAGGCAAAATTACGGTATTCTCTCCCACTCAGGAAATCCTTGAAAAAACCAGGGACATGATTCTTTTCTACAACCAGAAGGCTGAGCTTGGCAAAGACTACGAAGGTGAGGTGAAAAGAATTCTTGATTTTGGTGCCGTTGTTGAGATTCTCCCCGGAGTGGACGGCCTGGTGCACATATCCCAGCTGGATACGGAACGTACCGATAAGGTCAGTGATGTGGCCAAAATAGGAGATACCCTGAAAGTCAAGGTTATTGAGATCGGCGACAGGGGCAAGGTACGCCTCAGCCGTGCGGCCGTACTCATGGAGGAAAGAGGCGAGAAGTTCGACCTTGAATCAGCTTCCAGACCAGCTCCCAGGGGTCGCAGCGGCGACAGGGGCCGCCCCGGCGGAAATAGACGATAGAATACGCCTCAGCTTATAGGGCATGAACTAAGCATTTTTGCTGACAGGGATTATTTTTACAGGGCGTTCGGCCCTGGGAAATGATCCCTGTTTTTTTTGCGGCATTAAGCAGGAACTGGAAGCTTTTCAATATCCTGCTCACCATGTTTGTCGGCATGGTAACTACTCCGGACCAGAGGCCCGCAAAACATCGCCAGCCCCATCTTTTTCCCTGTCACTTCGTATGCCGCAAATTTTTCCGGGGTTATGTAACTCTCTACAGGCAGATTGTTTTTTGAAGGTCTTAAATACTGGCCGATTGTCACGATCTGACAACCCGTACCGCAGATATCCTTAAGTGTTTCATAAATTTCAACATCTTCTTCCCCAAGTCCGGCCATGATACCGGTCTTAACCCGGATATCAGGAGCAGCATTCCTTACATATTCCAAAATACCCAGGCTTTCCGAATAGTCAGCCTCTGGCCTGGCCCTTGGATAAAGTCGCCTGATCGTTTCCAAATTGTGCCCGAAGACGTCCGGTCCGGCCTCAAGTACCTTGTCGATCGCTTCCCTTTCTCCCTGAAAATCAGGAACCAGGACCTCAAGTGTTGATTCCGGGTGATCTTTTCTGAGCCTGTCAAGAACTTCCGCAAAATGGCCTGCTCCTCCATCGTCAAGATCATCCCTGGTCACCGAGGTAATGACTATGTGCCTGAGCCCCAGAATTGAAACAGCTTGGGAAATCTTTCCCGCCTCATTCAGGTCTACTCTTTCGGGTTCTCCTTTCTTAACATTGCAAAAGCCGCAATTTCTGGTGCAGATCTTCCCAAGAATTAGGAATGTGGCCACATTCCTGCTGAAGCATTCAAATATGTTAGGGCATTTCGCGCTCCTGCACACCGTGTTCAGATGCAGTTTTTCCAGATCCCTGTCCACACGGACAAAATCCCTGGTCTCAGGCAGCCTGACCCTGAGCCACTCCGGTTTTCTCAGGCAATTATGTGATTCCATATTATTTTTTAATCCTTAAGCAATGATCCGATGATTAATGCGAAATCCAAACATAATCCCAACATGGCCGGACTTAATGCTTTTCAGGAATCCTGACCGGCAGCCCTTCCGGACCGACGAACTGAACCTGCCTGCGGGGATAGACGCTGATCAGGCGGTCGGCATGTTCCGGCTTCTTCAGCTCTGCCATGACCCGCACTGTCAGCTCGCTTTTCCATTTGCGGCGTTCCCGGGCCTTGACCAGATAACGGATGACCAGATCGGTCCACGAGTCATTCATGGAGACGAAAACCCGGGGTTCATCAGCCACGCCCCCTTCCAGACCGGCTTTTTGCAGTATCTCGGCATAACGGCGGGCGGGCTCCGCCATGTGAGGCTCCAACAGTTCCCGGGCAACATTTTCCAGGACCTGCATTCCCAGGCCCAGGTCGGATTCATTGGCCAGGGGCACGGTCAACTCGTCCCAGACATATGGGAAATCGCGGGTCAGGTTGACCACTGTACCGGCGAGCACCTCGTTGTTCGGGAAGGTTATCAGCCGGCCGGTCGGCTGCTCGGCCAGGACAAAACCTCCCCGGTCGGGAGATCCGATCTCCCAGACAGTGGTGGCGAGGAAATCGATCTGGTAGACGTCGCCGAACACGTCCCCTACCGCCACCCGGTCCCCTACGCGATAATAGCCCTTAAAGGAGTTGAGCAGCCAGCCGCTGAAACTTTCGATAGGGGTCTGCAGTGCCCAGGACAGGGCCAGGCCTATAAGTCCCAGAGATCCTACAAGGGCCCGGATATCTCCGGCAAGAATACTCAGGGAGATCCCGGCGGCAAAAATCCAGACGGCTATGCCGAAGAGCGCGGCCATGGCATTGGCTTTTTCCCAGCGTTTGAGCATCCGCCGCAGCAGGGGACGAATGACCAGAACCAGGATCCAGGCTACGGTAAGGACGCCCATGACCACCAGGAACTTGGGCAGATTGCCGTACAGTCCCTGCCAGAGGGCTTCCAGGGTCCGGGCCGCCTCCTCGGCGGCCTGTCCAAGAGGCTCGGCTGGTTCCGGACCGGCGCCTTCCATATCCTGCCCCTGCTGGGTTTCCTGAGTTGCGGACGAGTCCGGGTGGGTGGCGGAAAGAGCAGTCGCTGAAATGGTCTGTTCTTCGGGAGCATCGGCAAGGCCCGCCTCCCAGGGAACGATAAGCAGGAGGAGAAGGCTGGTGATGGCTACCGCGAGAAGAGTGGCCTGCCGGAAATGCCGAAGCCTTCCTCTGGCGCCTGCCAGTTTGCCGCCTGGCCGGCGGCGCATCCCCCTTCGCCTCGGACGCCTGATACGGCTTCGGATCGCCGCGCCGCGCCTTGTCGTAGCGGTTTCAAGATTCATTTCGGCTCCACGGAATCAAGATGCAATCGGCAGACAGATGCGCGAAAATCTATGTTCGCCTCTTCAACCTCGTCTTGATTTGATCATGGCCATGAGCAGCCGTAAACTCAGGAACAATCCGACTGTAAATCCGATTAGCCCCAGAGTCGGGTAACCCCAGAGCTTGGGACCGGCATCAGCCAGGATAATCATGCTTGATCCCAGAAAAAGAGTCCCGGTTATTATGCCCACCACCAGACGGTTGATCACTCTTTCCAGAGTTGACTGCAATCCTTCCAGATTCTCATGCCTGAAGCGTATCGCCAGGTCTCCCTTATCAAGCTTGTTGACAATAGCCAGGGCCTGCCTGGGAAATTCATGCTGAAAACGTGAAAAATACCTAATATTCCTCTGCACGGCTTTTATAAAGTTGGACGCGCTGAACCTTCTCTTGCCGAGTCTCTTCACCAGGGGTTCAGCCTCGCCTATCACGTCCAGATCCGGATACAGCAGCCTGGCTGTGCCTTCAGCCGTTATTATCGCCTTGATCATAATAGCAAGATCAGTGGTCAGAATCCGGCCGTGGGAGCGCAGGATCGAAGTCAGTTCAAGAAGCAGTTGTCCAAGATTGACTTCCTTTATGGGCATCCTGGTAAACAGGCTGATCACCTCCAGAACTTCATTCTCCAGAATGTCCATATGTATTTTCTTCTGTCCGATGGTAAAGCTCAGAAGAATTTCAGTTACTATTTCTACATCATTGTCCACTACCGCTGATATCAGATCAATAAGTTCATAACGGACTCTGTCCGTCAGGCGCCCCACCATCCCCCAGTCCAGAAGAATCATGTTTTCATCTTCATCAATTAAAAAATTGCCTGGATGAGGATCAGCGTGAAAAAAACCTTGTTCCAGAACCTGGCGCAGAGACAGGGCAAGTCCTCTTTTAGCCATGGTGGCCCTGTTTTTCAGGGAAGCAATATCCAGATCCTTCATTTTGCTTCCCCTGGCCAGTTCCATGGTGATGACATAATTATTGCAATAGTCGGGATACGTCTCAGGCACCAGAACTCCCTCCTGCTTTTCAATCATTTTCTTGACCACCTGCATGGTCCTCATTTCCCGGTTGAAATCCAGCTCCTGCAGCATCAGCTTTCGTATGCGCTGCACCAGTTCCGGAAGGTTGTACACCTTGAGGGACTCAATGCGTCCATCAAGGCGGACAGCGATTTTCTCAAGCAGGTCCATATCGTTTTTAATAGTATGAATGATACCCGGACGTTGCACCTTGACTGCAACTTCTTGTCCTGTTGGAATTTTCTGTCCTGTTTCACTGAGTCTAGCCTTATGAACCTGGGCCAGTGAGGCCGCGGCCAGAGGAGTTTCATCAAATTGAGAGAAAATGGTTTCCAGGGGAACATTAAAACTGTCTTCAATTACTTTTTTTATGTCAGGAAAATCCTCAGGAGGAACATCATCCTGGAGTTTGCGCAGTTCAAACAGAAGATCCTTGGGCAAGATGTCTGCCCGCTGGGAAAGAATCTGGCCGCACTTGATGAAGGCGGGATCAAGCTCCTCCAGGACCAGACGTATCCGCTCCCAGGTGCTCAGATGAATGTCGTGAAAACTTATCCTTTTCAGGTACTTGCTGCCCGGAATCTCCATTCGGTCTACGATATCGTCAAATCCGTATTTGACCAGGGTGGAGACAATCTCGCGAAAACGGCCCAGATGGGCTATTGCTTTGATATCCATAATTTATATTTTAAGGCTGAGGGGTTAAATCGTAACTGAATCAGAAAAGGCTCAAGAAGTAACCGCTGCTGCTTGAGAAGCCGGTCAAGCCAAAACTCCGATACCATCGGATGCGCCACAAGCGATTATTTCACCCCAATCAACAGCGGAAAAAGGTCCTTATAAAAGCATGTTGAAAGATTTCAAGCACAAGAAATAATCCCGCACTTACATACGCAGTTTAATTTTGAAGATCTGTAAAGACTTATATCTCATGTAAATGCGGGAGCAGCGACGCAGCAGGAACATCGGGGCGCCCTGCTAATGTGTTTTCTTTTCTTCTTCCAGACGCAGGCTCTCCAGAGTGGAGATGCGGTCTTCCAGGCTGGATACCCTTGCTTCCAGGTTTTCCAAATGCTCTTTTCCGGCAATATTCAGGGACTCAAGGGTAGATTTTATGCTGTTATTTATCCGTTCCTGAATCACGGCTTGCTGATCTTCACTTTTCTGAACAAACTCATTTATAATTTTTTCACCCTCATCAGCCGAAAGTTTGCCTGTTTCCACCAGTTTGTTGATCCTTTTTTCCACTTCCTCGGCGGTGATGACTACCAGGCCCAGTCCGGTAAAAAAACCTTTCTTAAATAAATCAAACATATAACCTCCTCTATTATTTGCAGGTTCAAGGTCGACACAGAAGCGTTCAACCAGGCCCCGGTGTTGCAGGCCAAACCCGGATAACTGTTAACATAGTTACAAATTAACAGGATAACCAATAACAGAGAATCGACAACCCCTAAAAACCAATATTGGGGCAAGCCCTTAGCGCCTCCTCAATCTCGGCATCGGAAAATGCCTTATCCTGAAGCTCTCCCCTGAGATAAGCGTCGTAAGACCCAAGATCAAGGAGACCGTGGCCTGAATAAAGGAAAACGATAACCTGTCCGGGTTCGGCTTCCCTGGCCAGGTCAATGGTCGCTTTAATGGCATGGGAAGTCTCCGGAGCCGGAACAAAGCCTTCTGCCTGCATAAAAATTCTGGCGGCGTCAAAAACTTCATTCTGAAAATAGGCCCTGGCTTCAACATAACCGTGCTTTGCAATGTGAGATATGATGGGTGATTCCCCATGGTAGCGCAATCCCCCCGCGTGAATGGGAGGAGGAAAATAAGAATGGCCGAGGGTGTACATCTTGAGGAGCGGAGTCTGCCGGGCCATATCCCCGAAGTCGTACATAAATTTTCCTTTGGTCAGAGTCGGACAGGCCTGGGGTTCAACCGCCACAAACCTTAAATTTTCACCCTGCATCTTCTCGGGCATATAAGGAAGGACAAGACCGCCGAAATTACTGCCTCCGCCTACACAGCCCACAAGGATGTCGGGCTTTTCCCCCGCGATTTCAAGCTGCTTTTTTACTTCAAGTCCGGTTATGGTCTGATGCAGAATCACATGATTAAGAACGCTGCCCAGGGCGTAATTGGTATCCTTGTGGGTAGCAGCGTCTTCCACGGCTTCGGATATGGCCAGGCCAAGGCTGCCCCCGGAGTTGGGATCCTTTTCCAGAATCTTTCGGCCTATGCTTGTCTTGTTTGACGGGGACGGAAAAACCTCGGCTCCGTAAGAGCGGATGATTATCCCCCGGTAAGGTTTCTGGTCATAACTGCAGCGGACCATATAAACCGTGCATTTCATATCGAACATCTTGCAGGCGAAGGAAAGGGCGGTACCCCATTGCCCCGCGCCTGTTTCAGTAGAAAGCCGGTTCACGCCCTCCTGCTTGTTGTAATAGGCCTGGGCTATGGCAGTATTGGGTTTGTGAGAACCTGCCGGAGAAACAGACTCGTTCTTATAATAAATTCTGGCCTTGGTCCCAATGGCCTGTTCCAGTCTTCTGGCCCTGACCAGGGGGGAAGGCCTGTAAAGTTTATATATTTCCAGAATGGGCTCCGGAATATCAATCCAGGTCTGGCCGGACATTTCCTGCTCTATAAGGGATTTGGGGAAAATCGCCTCAAGCTTTTCCGGGGAAAGAGGCTGTTTGGTTTCCGGATCAAGGGGAGGGGCAAGGGGATCTGCGAGTTCGGGCAACACATTATACCACTTTCGCGGCATATCCTTTTCCGAAAGATTGATCTTTATTTCATCCATTTCAGTAAATCTCCTTGAATTAATATGGTGGGATACGCCCTATTGCTAATAAATTATACGCTGTGAGTAAAGCTTAACTTATGACAGCCTAGTTTTCAACGGGTTATGTCCGCAAAACTTTACCAGTCCTTGACAAGGTGGCTGTCTCATCGTAAAAACTTTACGATTAAAAGGTAAACCAATTCTCACAAGGAGTATTTATGGTCAAAGAAGAAGCTATCGAGGTGGAGGGTACTGTGGAAGAGGCTCTGCCCAACGCCATGTTTAAAGTAAAACTGGATAACGGGCATGAGGTGCTGGGTCATATTTCCGGCAAAATGCGCAAGTTTTATATCCGGATTCTGCCCGGCGACCGGGTAAAAGTTGAACTGTCCCCATATGATCTTACCCGCGGCAGAATAACCTATCGTTTCAAGTAACACCAGGCAAATTTACTTAGCCCTGCCCGATGGGGATTTATCCCATGGCATGGCCGGGACTCTGTGAAAAATCAGTTTTCCGATTTTTATTATATCGAGATTTAAAAAGAACATGTCCCAGATAGATTTACATACCCATTCAACCGCTTCAGACGGAACCTATACTCCTTTTGAACTGGTAAGACTGGCAAAAAATATCGGCCTTAAAGCAATCGCCCTGACGGATCATGATACTACCGGCGGACTGAACGAGGCTCTCAGCGCGGCACGGGAGATGAATATGGAAGTCATTCCCGGGTGTGAGCTGAGCGTGGAGTATAATGGCCTTATGCATATTCTGGGGCTCTGGATTAAATCCGAGGCCCCTGCTCTTAACAAGTCCCTCCAGGAACTGCGTTCAAAAAGAAACGACCGCAACGAGATCATAGTTGAAAAACTGAGAGCACAAGGCATTGAAATAAACTATGATGAGATAAAGGCCCTTGCCGGTGACGCTGCCATCGGAAGGCCGCACATCTGCAGAGTACTCATGAATAAAGGTGCTGTTTCATCGATTCAGGAAGCCTTTGAAAAATACCTTGGACCAGGTGGAAAAGCCTATGTTCCCAAAGAAAAATTCAATCCTGAAAAAGCCATATCAATCCTGAAAAACGAACAGGCCACTGTTATCCTGGCTCATCCATTCTCTCTCAAGTTCAATGAGGATGAACTTCGAGGGGAACTTATCCGCCTCAAGGAAATGGGTCTGGACGGGGTGGAAGTTTTCTACCCTGAACATACAAAAGAACAAACCAGTCTTTATTCCTCCCTCTGCGCCGAACTTGACCTTCTTCCCAGTGGAGGGTCAGATTTTCACGGCTCGATAAAATCCTACATTAAACTGGGCAAAGGCCGGGGAAAGCTTAATCTGCCCTATTCCCTGGTTGAATCCATGAAAAATAAAAGAAAGGAGCGGGGTCTTTGGACATAAATCCAAAGCTGCCCGAGTTATTATGTCCCGCAGGAGACATGGAACACCTGCAAATCGCCCTGGCTTACGGAGCCGACGCCGCATATCTCGGCGGCTCCGAACTCAACCTCAGATCCAAGGCCAGAGGATTTTCCCCTGCCGGTCTCGTCAGAGCCGTGAGCCTGGCCAGAAAATACAACGCACGCATATATTACTGCCTTAACGCCCTGCCCCTGCAAAAAGATATTCCCGTGGTCGAGGCTCACCTGGATCAGATATCCGGATTAAATCCGGATGCACTTATCGTCGCAGATCCCGGAGTTGTGAATCTCGCCCGGAAAAAGGCTCCCGGTCTTAATCTCCATTTAAGTACCCAGGCCAACACCTGTAACCTTCCTTCAATCAATTTCTGGAAGGATCAGGGAATAAAAAGAGTGAACCTGGCCCGGGAACTCGGCATGAATGATATCAAGGATATCAGTGCGGGAGTAAGGGGAATCGAGCTGGAAACATTTGTCCATGGAGCCATGTGCATGGCAATTTCAGGGCGGTGTTTTTTAAGCGCGTATCTTAACAGCCGTTCCGCCAACCAGGGCCTTTGCGCCCACCCGTGCAGATATGAATACAAGCCTGTTGCGCTCGATTTCGAGGAAAAAACCAGGCCGGGATACGCGTTGTGGAGCCTGGAACAGGAAGAAAATCATTCAAAAATCTTCAGCGCGGATGATTTATGCCTGGTAAAGTATTTGCCATGGTTTATCAGAAACAACATCCACTGCCTGAAAATTGAAGGAAGAACCAAAAGCGTTTCATATCTTGCCATTGTCACCGATGTATACCGCACGGCGCTCGACGACTTTGCCCGGAATCAATTTAATCCTTTTAAATACCTTGAAGAACTTTCACTGATAAGCACCAGGCCCATGACTTCTGGTTTTTTTCTGAAAAAAAGGATGTACTTTACGGATCCCCGAATGGTCCAGGGAAGAAGGAAAAAGATCCTGGCCGCAATACTCCGGAAAATAAGCGATAACAAATGGCTCGTCCAGGTTAAGGATAAGTGGCCGGGCTCCATCGATATTGAACTCGTCCTGCCCGGACTCAAAAGGCCGGTGATACCTGGAGCTAAATACTCCCTCGAAAATGAAGCCGGTCTGAAAACCCCAACGGCTCATTCCGGCATGAACGCGGTTTTCTGCTGCGAACATGAACTTGTCCGGGAGAATTTCTTTATCCGCGCAAATATTTAGTTTTCAATCGGAAAACGGTTCTTTATCCTTTTGCTTACGTCAATCTGCACAATTATCCGTCAACTCATCTTAAGATAAGCCTCCTCCTAATTGATTTAATTCTTGCTAAAAGGAAAAAACTTCTCACAATTGACTGGTTACGCCTCTCCTGTCATTGCGAAGGAGCGTAGCGACTGAAGCAATCTGTATGGCAAAATATAACATGCTGAATTTGATGCTCATACTGATTTCGAGTTACTTAGAAGCGCTCCACCCGGGCGGTCCGGGTCCAACCTGCAAGTAACTTATACCGTCTTAATCCTGGATTCCGGCTTTCGCCAGAATGACGGAAAAGAGGTAACAGCCTGCTTTAACCGTCACCCCGGATCCCGGATCAAGGTCCGGGACAGGCTCTGATCCGGGGTCCAGTTTTTTTCAAGTTACTTAGAAACGCTCCACCCGGG